>JAACJQ010000261.1 GCA_016879935.1 Archangiaceae bacterium
TCGATGCGGAGCGGGCCCTGCGCACACGCGCGCGTGGTGACGAGCGTCTTCTCTTCGGCCGTGACGGGCCTCAGGTACGCGCAGCCCGTGAGCGACGCGAGCAGCAGCGCAGACAAGAAACGCATGGCGCGCTCAGGACGAAACAGGGGTGGGTGTATTCAGATCTTCCGGCGTTTGCCGGTGCGTTTGTAGGCGAGGTAGTCGGCGACGATCGTGCCGTGATCGAAGACGAGCTCCTTTGGCAGCGCGTCGATGTGAAACGCCTTCGCGTCTGCGGCGTCGTCGGTGCCGACGGGGTCGCCTTCGGCCCAGCCGATGTACACGGTCGAGATGGTGTGTTTGCGCGGGTCGCGTGAGGGGTCGGAGTAGGTGAAGAACTGCTCCGAGAGATCGACCTCGAGGCCCGTCTCTTCGTGCACCTCACGCACGCAGGCGGCGTGCAGCGGCTCACCCTCGTCGACGAACCCGCCCGGCAGCGCCCAACCGATTGGCTCGTTCTTGCGCTTGATGAGCACGATGCGATCGCCAGGCAGCTCGACGATGCAATCGACGGTCGGCGTGGGGTTCTTGTAGGTCGCCATGAGCGGGCAGGTTAGCGCGCGCGGCCCGTGTCACGAGCGAGAAGAGCGGGGCGATGACGGCGGCGGCTCTTTCGACCGTTGCCAGGCCTGCCAGGCGGTCTCGGCTTCGTCGAGCAGCTGCTCGATGCGCATGACATCGGCGGCGGTCAGCACCGGTGAGAGCGGCATCATCACGGTGGCGAACAGCGGGTGCGACGACTCACCGCCGCGCACCGAGAGCTGTGACGGGTAGACGCCAGGCGGAGAGGTGACGACCGCGGCATCGAGCTCACCTTCGTACGCCGAGAGCAGGCGCCCGAGCACGTGCACGGCGAACAAGCCGTTCTCGTCTCCCTCGATGCGAAGTTCACGGAGCAGACCGAGCGGGCCGACACGATCGAAGGTCAACGAGCAGCCATCGGCCTCGAGCGTCAGCTCCCTGCGCGACGGCGAGAGCTGGCACCCGAGCTCCCGGGCGATCTGCTCCATGTCGGCGATGGGAATCTCGAGGTGGGCCGAGTCGGCCACCAGACTGACCTTCACGTTAGACACGTCCCAATGCCTAACGAGGCACGTTTCGCCGCGCTACAGCTCGACCTTCTTCTCGGCGAACGTGGTGCCGTCGTGGCGCATGAGAATGCTCTTGCCCTCGGCCTTGGTGACGATGCCGACCGGCCGGCGCCAGATCGACTGCAGGTTCTTGAGGGTCTCTTTGGCGTAGCCGGGGTCGAGATCGACGCCGTCGTGTTTGTGCGCCAGCACGAGCTCGCCCTTGTTCTCGAAGTTGGCGTCGACGACGTCGATGACGGGCTGGCCGAAGTTGGTGAGCGACTGCAGCAGCTTGTCCTTCACCTTCCGGAACTCGCGGGTGGCGATCTCCCAGGTGTTCTTCTTGTCGTTGAAGTTGAAGGTGAAGAGCTTCTGCTCGATCGCGAACTCGGGCGTGAGGAACTCGTCGATGAAGGTGACGTCGTTGTAGTGCTTGCGCACCTCGAAGATCTTCTCCCGGCCGCCGCCCAGCTTCTTGTCCCACGAGCGGCGCGCGCGCAGATCGTCACACTCGTCCCACTCCTTGCCGAAGCGGCCCTTGTTCCAGCGATCTTCGATGTCGCGGTACAGCTCGATGCCGACCTTGTAGGGGTTCAGCTTGCCCTGCTGCATCGCCATGGTGCCGGCGTGGTGGTCGGCATAGTCGAGAATCTCGTGATCGCGCAGCGCGCGCGTCGTCATGATCGTGGAGTGCCAGTAGCTGGCCCAGCCCTCGTTCATGATCTTCGTCTGGGCCTGCGGCGCGAAGTAGTAGGCCTCTTCGCGCACGGTGTTGAGAATCTCGCGCTCCCAGTCCTCCATTGGCGCGTGCTCGAGCAGGAAGGCCAGCACGTCACGCTGCGGCCGCTCGGGGAACTTCTTCGACTGCTTCTTTTCGTCTTCGAGCTTCTTGCGCTCCTTCTCGAGGAAGTCGGCCGGGTTCACGTACGGCCGCATGTAGTCTTTTTCGACCTTGAAGCCCTCGGCGCGCACGTTCACCTGCGACTCGGCGGTCTTCGGGTCGGGGTTGCGCTTGATGTGCGGCGCGTGCTGGTCGATCAGGTTCTCGAGCGAGAGCGCGACGTCGATGAACTCCTCGACCTTCTCGACGCCGAGCTTGTCGATCCACCGGCGAATCCGAGTGGCATGATTTGCCATCTCGTCGACCATTTTCCGGTTGGTGTATTTGAACGTGAAGTTGTTCTTGAAGAAGTCGTTGTGGCCGTACACGTGGGCCATGACGAGCTTCTGATCGACCTCGGCGTTGGCCTCGAGCAGGTAGGCGAAGCAGGGGTCGTTGTTGATGACGAGCTCGTAGATCTTCGAGAGCCCGTACTCCGACGACTTCGAGAGCTGCTCGTACTCCATGCCCCAGCGCCAGTGCGGGTAGCGCGTGGGGAAGCCGCCGTACGCGGCGACCATGTTGAGCTCTTCGGTGGTGAGCACCTCGAAGACCTGCTCGAAGAAGTCGAGGCCGAAGGTGCGCGCGTAGCCTTCGATCTCGTTCTTGAGATCCATCAGGCGCGGCGTGAGTGACTTGGGCATTCAGCGACCCTTCCCGAGGAAGTCCTTGATGGAGCCATAGATCGCGTCTTTGTCGGCGACCTCGCTCAGCGCGACCTTGTCGTGATCACCCAGGTGCTCGCGCAGATCCTTGATGAACTGCCCCGACCCGTAGGGTGATTCGACCTGCCCGTACGCGAACTGGTTCACGTCGGGCAGAATGTCTGTCTTGAGCACGTCGATGCACGCGCGCGTGTCGTCGGCCGACCAGTTGTCGCCGTCCGAGAAGTGGAACGGGTAGATGTTCCACGACGCGGCCGGGTAGTCGGCCTTGATGATGTCTCGACACAGCTTGTACGCGCTCGAGATCATCGTGCCGCCCGACTCGCGCGTGTGGAAGAACGTCTCGCGGTCGACCTCGCGGGCCACGGCGTCGTGAATGATGAACCGGGTCTCGAGGCCTTTGTATTGATTGCGCAGCCACGTATCGAGCCAGAAGCTTTCGATGCGAACGATCTCCTTCTGTTCGTCACCCATCGAGCCCGACACGTCCATCATGTAGATGATGACCGCGTTCGTCTGCGGCAGGCTCTCGAGCCGGTAGGTGCGATAGCGCTGGTCCTGGCGCCTCGGCACGATCACCGGGTTGTCTGGGTTGTACGTGCCCGTCGCGATCTGCCGCTTGAGGGCTTCCTTGAACGTGCGCTTGAAGTGCCGCAGCGACTGCGGGCCCACCGTGTTGATGCCGGTGTATTTGATTCGGGTGGTGACGATCTTGTCGTTGCCCTTGTTCTCGATGTTGGGCAGCTGCAATTCCTCACTCAGAATCTGCGCCAGCTCTTCGAGGCTGACGTCGACCTCGAGCACGTGCTGGCCTTCGCCTTCACCCGCTTTGCCGTTGCCGTCGCCGGGCTGTGGTTGCCCCTGGCCGATCTGATCGCCAGGGTTGCCTTCGCCTTGACCCACGCCGCCCTGACGCGAGCCGTGCTTGAAGCGGGGCACGTCGATGAACGGCACGGGAATGGAGATGAACTCCTTCCCTTTCTTGCCGAGCATCTCGCCCTGCTGCACGTACTTGCGCAGGTTCTGTTTGATCTTCCCGCGGACGATCGCCTTGAAGCGCGTGTGGTCCTGGTCGATGCGAAGGCCCACGAATCACTCCTTGGCGTCGCCGCGCGCGAAGATGCTGGCGACGAAGTTGAGCACGTCGGTGGCGCTCTCTTCGTCGTACCCGAAGTTCTTGATGAGCCGTGACTTCACGATGTCGATCTTCTCCTGCGTCTCGCGATCGACGACCGAGCTCACCAGCGTCTTCAGCTTGATCGAGTCCTTCTGATCCTCGAACAGCTTCAGCTCGAGCGCCTTCTGCAGCCGCTCGTTCGTGCGCCAGTTGAAGGTCTTCCCTTCGATGGCGAGCGCGCCGATGTAGTTCATGATCTCGCGCCGGAAGTCGTCCTTGCGGCTCTCGGGAATCTCGATCTTCTCCTCGATCGACCGCATCAGCCGCTCGTCCGGCTCCTCGTACAGGCCCGTGTACTTGTTCTTGATCTTCTCTTTCTGCGTATAGGCCTTCACGTTGTCGATGTAGTTCGAGCACAGCTTGGCGATGGCCTCTTCGTCGGCCGAGATCGCGCGCTGCACCTCGTTCTTCACGATGTCTTCGTATTCCTGCTTCACCGTGCCGAGCAGCTCGCGGTAGCGCTTGCGCGTCTCTTCGTTGGAGATCAGCGAGTGCGCCTTGAGGCCGGCCTCGAGCTCGTTGAGCACCATGAACGGGTTGATCGACAGCTCAGACTTGTCGCTCACCAGCGCGTTCGAGACCTTGTCCTGTACGAAGCGGGGGCTGATGCCCTCGAGGCCTTCACGCGTCGACTCCTTGCGGAGCTCCTTGATGTTGTCTTCCGTGAAATTCGGAAGTGTCTTGCCATTGTAGAGCTTCAATTTCTGCAAGACAGACAGGTTGTGCTTCTTGGGCTCTTCGAGGCGCGTCAACACGGCCCACATCGCTGCCATCTCGAGCGTGTGCGGGGCGATGTGTTTTCCGCGAATGCGCCGCGGGTTGAACTCCTTCTCGTAGATCTTGATCTCTTCCGACAGCTTCGTGATGTACGGGATGTCGATCTTGATGGTTCGGTCGCGTAGCGCTTCCATGAACTCGTTCGACTCGAGCTTCTTGAATTCGGGCTCGTTCGTGTGGCCGATGATCACTTCGTCGATGTCGGTCTGCGGGAACTTCTTCGGCTTGATCCGGTGCTCCTGCGTCGCGCCGAGCAGGTCGTAGAGGAAGGCCACGTCGAGCTTCAGCATTTCGACGAACTCGATGAGGCCGCGGTTGGCGACGCAGAACTCACCGTCGAAGTTGAACGCGCGCGGGTCGGAGTCGGAGCCGTACTCGGCGATCTTCCGGTAGTTGATGTCGCCCGTGAGCTCGGTCGAGTCCTGGTTCTTCTCGTCCTTCGGCTGGAACGTGCCGATGCCGACGCGGTCCTTCTCTGAGAACACCATGCGGTGCACGCGCACGTGCTGATACACCTTGCCCAGCTCGCCGCCGTAGTGCGCCAGCAGCTTCTGGAAGATGAAGCGGCAGTGCGGGTTGAGCTCGCCCAGCTCGGGAATCGCGTAGCCGCTCTCGCCCGCGACCAGCTCGGCGAAGAACTTCGGCCGCAAGTCAGAAGGAATCAGCTTGAGCGGCTCTTCATGGAGCGGCGACTTCACGCGCCCCGACAACACCGAGCCGTCGGCGAGCGTGAGCTTCTCGTCGAACTGCCACGAGAACGTGTACACGGCGCCTTCTGGCGTACGCGAGTAGTCCTCGAGGCCGCGCTTGAGCACACGCGCGATGGTCGACTTCGACGAACCGACCGGGCCGTGGAGCAGAATGACGCGCTTCTCGGCGCCGTAGCCATGCGCGGCCGCCTTGAAGACGTTCACCAGCTTCATGAGCGGAACATCGAGCCCGAAGACCGCGTCACGCGCGCCATTCTTCTCGTCACTGAAGAAGTGGTAGCGAATGAGCCGCTTCTTGTTGTCGATGTATTCGGTTTTTCCGTAGCTCAGAATCATGTCGTACACGCGCTGGTACGAGGTGCGCGTGACGTGCGGGTTGCCTCGAACGATGTCGAGGTAGGCGTCGAAGCTGCCCTCCCAATTGAGCTCGGCGTATTCCTTCTTGTTCTGCAGCGCCGCGATCTTCTGCGACCAGGCTGTCGTCATGGATTCCTTCAGTCCTCGGGCAAGGTGAGGCGTTCGTGGCCAGGTTTCCGGCGTCTCCCCCGCCGCGGACTCGGACCGCGGTGGCGCAAGCATCAGGGCAGTGACGTCGCTCATGAGTATGGCACAGGGGCTCGATCGCGCATGCACTCGGGCCGGTCAGCCACTCGATCGGAGCGCTGACAGCTTGACAGCCGAGATTTCCGTCGTGTCAGTCGTCGACCCACACGCGGCGCAGGTCGTACCAGACGAGTGAGGGCTCGAGGCCGTGCACGCGGCGCTTCGCGAGATCGAGTGAGCGTCGCGACGTCATGAAGAGGTACGGCTGATCAGCGAAGAGCACGCGATGCAGGGCCCGCTCGAGTTCGCGGCGCTTCGGCTCGTCCCACTCCCGGCGAATCGCCTCCATCAGCCGGTCGGCCTCGGCGCTCTCGTAGCCGACGAAGTTGCTGCCGCCATCACGCGCCGACGAGTGGAACGTGCCGAACTGATCGCTCTCGAGGTCCGACTCCGTCCACACGCGCGAGACGACGTCGAAGTCGCGCGCGTTCACGCGAGCATTCAGCGTCGCCACGTCGACCGTCTCGATGCGCACCTCGACACCGGCGCTGCGGGCCTGCTCTTGAAACAGCGGCACCAGCTTGCCGAGTCGCACCGAGGTCGACGGCACCAGAAACGAGAACGAGAGCGGCACGCCGTCACGAACCCGTGTGCCGTCACCAATGAAGCCGGCGTCTGCAAAGAACCCTCGCGCCGCTTCGATCGAGAGCGCGTACGGCGCGAGCTGCGGGTCGCACTGCGGGCCGTTCGCCCAGTACGGACACGTCGTGGGCGACTCGAGCCCGAGGTCGACGGAGCGCTCCACCAACTCGGAGGGATAGAGGTGCGCGAGCCCTCGCCGCACCTTCACGTCCTGAAACACGGGCCGCGCCTGGTTCCACGCGATGTACGAGTAGCTGTTGTCGACCGAGACGAGCCGTCGATAGCCCGTCTGTGCCCACGCGTTCTTCGGCTCCTCGAGCGCGCGCCACAAGACGGGCTGCACCGTCGTCATCAGATCGAACTCGCCACGCTCGAGCATGGCGGCGGCGACGGTGTGATCCTTCACGAAGCGGAAGACGATGCGGTCGACCCACCCGTCACCCACGCGCGCGAGCGTCACCTGCACACCCTGTTCCCACGCGTCGACGCGATAGGGCCCCGTGCCGAGCGGAGCCTTCGCCAGTGCGCTCCAGTCGCCAGCCAGCTGCGCCGCCGAGAGCATCGGCAGCTTCGCCACCTGCCTCAACGCGAAGGGAGACGGCTCGCTCCACCTGAGTTCGACCGTGAAGTCATCGATCGCGCGGAAGGCGCCCAGCCCACCGAAGTCCTGGCGAACCGCTCCGGTCGGACGCTTCGGGTCGGTCATCGCCTCGAAGGTCGCGATCACGTCCTTCGCGGTGAACGGCGAGCCGTCGTGAAACCGAACGTCCTTTCGCAGCCAGAACGTCGTCGTGCGGTGATCGTCGGAGTCGCGCCAGCGCTCGGCGAGCTGCGGCACCAACGCGAGCGTCTTCGGGTCGATCGCGATCAGCGATTCGGTGACGAGGTTGCGCGTGATGCGCAGCGTCCACGTGTCACGAGAGGTCGCTCCTTCGATGCCGTTGAGCGTGACGGGCTCGACCATCGAGCGCACGACCAGCGTTCCGCCGCGCTTCGGTGTTCCGGTCTCGGGCTCGACTGTACCTTGCAGCCACGCACGCGAGAGGGGAGGGGCGGCGTCGACGCTCGACACACTCCTGCAGCGGCCGCACGAGACGGCCAGCAGCAGCAGGAACAGAGAGACGCGTTTCGCCAACGACGAGAGGTTCAGCCGACGCCGTTGAGCTTCACGTCAGTCGGCAGGTGAATCGCGACGGCGACCTTCGGGAACGCGTCGGCCGGCATCGAACGCAACACGCCGTAGGGATCGCGGAAGGTGACCTTCTCCTTCGTGACCGACTCGAGCGTGACGGCATGGTTGAACTTGCCCTGGTCGATGTCGACGACGATGGGCCTGTTGCGGAAGCCCCGCGCGTCCCAGCCCTCGAGCTTGCTGAACGCCTTCGAGGCTTCGTTCTCGGTTAAGAGGCGATCGATCGAGTACTTCACGCCGAACAGCTTCTCGAGCAGCGCCTGCTGGTTGTCGGGCTTGAGGCCCATGCGCTCGTCGCCCGTCTTCGTGTTGATCGACACGCCGAGCACCGGGTCGAAGTTCGAGAAGCGGCCGTTCGCGTACTCCATGGCAGCCGACTGGAAGATCGCCTGGCTCACCGAGCGGCCATCACGCGCGCGCTCGTCACCGTCACCTGGCCCGAGTCGAAGCTCGCCGCCGCCCATCATCGTGACCGAACCCTTGGCGCCCGTGACGCCTGCCATCAGGCGCGCGTACTCGGCAGGTTGATCGGCCACGAGCTCGAACTGCATCGACGCCACCGTGCACGTGGTGGCGGTGCCCTGCTCGACGCGGTTCGGGTTCATCACGTCGGCCAGCACGCTCGAGAGCAGCTCTTCACTGGTCGTCTGCCCAGTCAGCGTCGCGTTCAACGGCTGGGTCGCGATCGCCGCGAGGTTCGAGAGCAGGGTGCCGCCGGCGCTGTCCTTGTCAGAGAGCGCCTCGGGAACGTTCTCGATGAGCGCGCCCATCACCGTCAGCCCCTTCGCGTCGAGGCGGGACAGCACGGTCGAGAGCTGCCCTTTCTGCTCGGCCGTCATCGCGGCGAACGTCTTCGAGCCGGTGATGCCCGCGACGACGGCGCCAGCCACGCCAGCCGCGTCTGCAGCGAGGGTCTGGAGCAGGGAGTTCTTCACGTCCTTCGCGACGGTCTTCGTGTTCGAGAAGAACTCCTGCAGGTGCGCAGCGGCCTCGGGCTTCGTCTGCGCCTGCTTCGTCAGCGTTCCGGCCTGGCGGGCCGTCGTGTTTTCCGAGAGCGAGGCCGCCAACTTCTTCGCGTCGACCGGCTTGGCCGTCGAAGGCTCGCGCAGGTACGAGGGCGTCTCGAGCCGGCTCCAGATGGCGTCACGGAGCGCGAGACGATCAGGATCAGTCTCAGCGCCGACGACCCCTTCGTTCGCGATGTCGTAGATGCCCTTCTGCTTCAGCGCCGCGCCGCCACCCAGGGAGTCATCATCGGTTCCCGTGCGCTTGACGCCGTCGAAGCTGCTGCCCGGCTTCACCACGTTCGCGCGAATGGCGACGTTGCGAAGCACATTGGGGTCGATGCCCGTGACCGCGACCTTCGGCTGCTCGACGGGCGCAGGCGTCACGTTCGAAGGCGTGGTCGTCGCGGCAGGGAAACGAATCGGGCTGCCAGTGATTCGAAAGGGCATGCGCACATTGTCGCAGGTTTCGAAGTGCTTGTTGCGTCGTGAAAACGGCCGGAATCAGGGCGGTTTCCGATAGCCTCCGCCCTGATTTGGAGACCTTCGGCCACTTCGCGTTGCTCAAGCGCCTGGGAGCGGGGGGCATGGGCGAGGTGTTTCTCGCGAAGCAACAGGGTGGCGATCTCGTCACCGTGAAGCGAATTCTCCCGCACCTCACCGAGAACCCGCGCTTCCTGCGGCTCTTCCTCGACGAGACCCGAATCGCGTCGCGGCTCATTCACCCGAACATCGCGCGCATTCACGAGTTCGGAGAGTCGGACGGCATCTGGTTCGTGGCGATGGAGTACGTGCCGGGCAAAGACTGGCGCGAGCTGCTCCGCCGCGCCCGGGAGATCGAGCACCCGATTCCAGCGCCGGTCGTGACTCGCGTCGCGGTGCAAATCGCGGCCGCCCTCGATCACGCGCATGCCGCCACCGACGCACAGGGGCGCAGTCTCAAGATCGTTCATCGCGACGTGTCGCCCCACAACATCCTCGTCACTCCTGACGGCACCGTGAAGCTGATCGACTTCGGCGTCGCGAAGGCCGCGAACAAGTCGATGCACACCGCGACGGGCATCTTGAAGGGCAAGTTCCCGTACATGGCGCCGGAGCAGGCGAGCGCGAAGTCCGTCGACGGTCGCACCGACGTCTTCGCCCTCGGCATCGTGATGTGGGAATCGCTCACGGGCAGTTACCTGTTCCGCGGCAAGACCGACGCGATGACGGTGAAGGCCGTTCGCGCGTGCGAAGTGCCGTTGGTCACCGAGCGTCGCCCCGACTGCCCGCCCGCCCTCGAGCGCATCGTGATGAAGGCGCTGCGAAAGGACCCGAAAGATCGCTACCAGTCGGCGAGGGAGCTGCACGACGCGCTCTCGCACGTGAACGCCGATCTGCAGCCGTTCGACTTCAATCGATGGTTCCGCGAGTACGACGACATTCCCGGCCTCGATGACTCTGGCTTGTTCGAGCTCGACGTCGAGATCTCAGCCAGCAAGTCGAAGCCCGTCGAGCCGGGAGAAGAGAAGACGGTCGTCGAGGACGACGAGTCGATGGAGTCCGCGCATGTTTCGCAGAGTCCGCTCACGCGAGCCGATCGGGCTCGGCCCCGGGTCTCGAGCGATCGCATCGAAGAGACGAAGCGGCTGCTCGGAGAGATCTCGCAACGGCCGACCAACATCGCGCCGCAGACGACCAGCTTCGTCGGGCGCGTGGCCGAGCTCGCCGACCTGCACCAGCTCTTCCGGCAGGGCACGCGGCTCGTCACACTGCTCGGCCCCGGCGGCACGGGGAAGACGCGGCTCTCGCTGCAGTTCGGCACGCAGCTCGTCACGCATTTTCAGACGGCTGACGAGCGGGGCAAGCCGCGCGGTGGCGTGTGGTTCGTCGAGCTCAGTGAAGCGCGAGACGTCGACGGCATTTGCGCCGCGATGTCTCGAGGCCTGAATGTTCCCCTCGCTGCTGGAGACTCCGTCGCGCAGCTCGGCCACGCGGTCGCCTCGAAGGCCGAGACGCTGATCGTTCTCGACAACTTCGAGCAGGTCGTCGAGCACGCGAAGGAGACGGTCGAGAAGTGGATGCGCGCCGCTCCGAACGCCCGGTTCGTGGTGTCGTCGCGCGAGCTGCTGCGCGTGCCTCACGAGAGCGTGTACGAGGTGCCGCCCCTGCGCACCCCGAAGCCGAACGAGCGCGTGCGGGCTGCCGAAGCGGTGGAGCTGTTCATCGAGCGCTCCCGCGCCGTTCGGCCGAACTGGGAGCCGACACCAGCCGAAGAAGACGCCATCGCCGAGATCGTTCGTCAGCTCGACGGCATGCCGCTGGCCATCGAGCTCGCAGCGGCGCGCATGTCGCTGCTGAGCCCCACCCAGCTCGTTCAGCGGCTGCCCCGGCGCTTCGAGCTGCTCGTCGGGAAGAAGGGCGTCACCGATCGTCAGGCCACGCTGCGTGGGGCGATTGACTGGTCGTGGACGATGCTGGGCGCGGCCGAGCAGTCGATGCTCGCGCAGCTCTCGGTCTTCTCGGGCGGCTTCACGACCGACGCTGCCGAGGCCGTCGTCTCACTCGCCCACGTCGACCCGTCGGCGTCGATTCTGAACGTGCTGATGACGTTGCGCTCGAAGTCGCTGGTGCGCGCCTACTTCCCGCTCGGAGACGAAGCGCAGACCCGCTTCGGTCTCTACGAGAGCATTCGAGAGTACTCGCGCGAGAAGCTGGCGGTGATGGAGTCGGAGCGCGACGCGGCGGCGCGCCACACGCGGTTCTATCTCTCGCTCGGCGCGAAGCTGGCGATGGGCGCGGAGTCGAGCGCCACGCAGCTCACCACACTCGACCTCGAGCGCGAGAACCTGCTCGTCGTCTATCAACGTGGGCTCGCCGAGGCCTCGCCGTCGTCGACGTCGCTCCACGCGGTGCTCGCGCTCGACCCGTTGCTGTCGTTGCGCGGGCCGTTCAAGCCGCACCTGCCCATGCTCGATGCGTCGCTCGAGAAGTGTGGCGACGACGCGGCCCGACGCTCCGAGGGGCTCGAGGCGCGCGCGAAGGCCCGGCTCGCCAGAGGAAAACCGTCGGACGCGTTGCTCGACTTCGAAGAGGCGTGGCGGCTGTCTCGCGATCTCGGCGACGTCGGGCAAGAAGGACGCATCGAGTCGTTCCTCGGCGTGATCTACCGCCTGCTCGGACAACGGGCAGAGAGCCGCCGTCACTTCGCGAAAGCGCTGACGTTGCTGCGCAAGGCGGGCGATCGCCGCATGCAGGGGCGCTGCCTGTCGACGCAGGGCACGCTCTTCAACGAACTCGGGCTCGAGAACGAGGCGCTCGAGTCGTACGAGAAGGCCATCGAAATTCACCGCGAGGTGGGTGACCGCCGCTACGAGGGCATCTCGCTCGCGAACATGGGCGTCACCCAGCAGGCGATGGGCCTCTTGAAGCAGGCGCGCGCGAACTACAGCCAGGCGCTGGCGATTCACCGCGAGCTCGGCAACCGCCGCTCCGAGGGCATCTCGCACATCAACCTCGGCGACCTGTTCCGCGATCAGGGCCAACCGGGGCCCGCGCTCGTCGAATACGAGATGGCCCGGAAGATCCTCGCCGAGGTGGGCGCGCGCCGGCACGAAGGCATCGTGCTCGTCTCGCTCGGCGCTATGCATCAGGAGTTGATCGAGTTGCCGCTCGCGGCTGCGCACTACACGAACGCGCTCGAGATCTTCGAAGAGGTCGGCGAGGCACGCTACCTGGGCCTCGCGAAGGCCGGACTCGCAGCAGTGGAGGCGCTGCGTGGTCGATTGGGGCAGGCCGAGGAGATGATCGCCGAAGCGACCCACGTTCTGACCGAGGTGAACGACATCGGGTTGCTCGACGCCGTCGACGTCTACCGCGGGCTCGTCGAGTGGGGGCACATCATGCACACACGCTCTCCCGCGCAGGCTCGCACGCTCGAGGTGCGGGCGAAGAAGCGCATCGAACACGCCGAGCGGGCAGGGGTTCCCGATGATCGTCACCCTGCCGGCGCGCCGAGCCCAGCTGCTCGCAGTGAGCACGTTCGCGCAGCGCTTCGCACTTTGAAGGCCACCATGGCCCGGTTCCCTGCGGCGTGACGATGGGCTGGCGCAAGACACTCCTCGCGTTGGGAATCGTCGCGCTGCCGCGGCTGCTGGTGTTTCCATTTGCAGAGAACGTCGCCGGTGACGCGGTCGTGCGCAGCTGGCTCGCCCACGCCTGGCTGCAGCACCCGCACCTCATTGGCTCGGCGCTCCAGGGCTGTGCGCAGTACGGGCCGTTGCACTTCCCGCTGATCGCCCTCGTCGAGTGGGTGACGGCCAGTGAGCACCTCGCTGGTCGGCTCGTCAGTCTGTTCGCCGGGGTGCTCTCGGCGTTGCCGATCTTCGCGTTGGCGCGGCGGCTGTTCTCGGAGCGGGCTGCGTGGAGCAGTGTCATCGTGCTCGCGTTGTGGCCGCTCCA
>JAACJQ010000032.1 GCA_016879935.1 Archangiaceae bacterium
GGTGCACAGGAGCGCGGCCATGACGAACTTCCACATGGGCGCGCACTCTGCCTGAGGTTCGCGAGAATTCCGGAGAGAACGACTCGCCGACCCGCGCGTCCGACACAGAGGACCCGTCGACCTCCTCGTTCTACGGTTCGCCGCCATGGCTCGGCCGGTCGACCCGCTCGCGTGTCTCAAGTGCACCAAACCCGTCGACGGGCGCGGGCTCGTGACGTGCGCCGCGTGTGGAACGACGTTCCTGCTGCTGCACGGGAAGGCGCTCGATGCGTCGGTGTCGCCGCCGCTCCCGCAGCCCACGTGGGAGGAGTTGTCGGTGCGCGGCGCCGGAGCGCTGGTCGGTCACATGGCCGTCGTTCGCCGCCTCGGCCTCGCGTTCGGAGCCCTCGACCCCGTCGTCGCGCGCGTGATGATGGAGTCGCCCGAGGGCCCGCTGAAGTACCACGACGTCTCGTCCATCGCGGCCAGGCGCGTGGTCGGCATCGGTCAGGCGCTGCTCGCGGTGCTGCTGACCATTCCCTTCCTCGTCGTTCCAGGGGTCGCGCTGTTCGCGACGCTTCACCCGGCGGGCTTCATCGCTGGCCTCGTGCTCATCGGGCTCGGCGCGCTCCACCTTCACCGCACGTTCATCGCGAAGGCGCTCCGGCTGCGCGTCGTGGGCGTGACGGGCCGGGTCTGCGATCTCACGGTGCACGGGCAGGGAACGAGACGGCGCCGGTTCTTCGACCTGCTCCAGGAGCGCTGTGGACTCACGCCGCAGCCGATTCCCTGATCAGCTCGCGCGAGGGCCGCTCACCAGCGTCGCCAGCTCGCCCGAGGCGATCAGGCGCTCGACGTCACTGGCTCCGCCGACGAAGGTGCCCTTGATGAACACGAGCGGAAACGTGGGCCAGCCCAGCCACATCTTGAGCGCGAGGCGTCGGCGCCAGCCCGAGAAGTAGCTGCCATATTCGAGGTAGCGGTACGGCACCTTCTGCTCGTCGAGCAACCGCTTCGCCTTCTTGCCGGGCT
Source organism: Archangiaceae bacterium (assembly GCA_016879935.1). Classification (GTDB taxonomy): domain Bacteria; phylum Myxococcota; class Myxococcia; order Myxococcales; family Myxococcaceae; genus Xiheimicrobium. The sequence continues at coordinate 1,012 of JAACJQ010000032.1, forward strand.
GCAGGCCCGACACGCCAACCACCACCACGTCGTTCGTCGCTACGGCCTGCGCGACCTCTTGCACGAGGTCGGCGTGAAAGTTCGACTGCGCGTCGACGATGGCGGGGTGAATCGGGGGGCGAGGCGTCATTCGCGCCGGCATAGCGGGCTTGTCCGAATTCGGCAGCATCAGACGCGTGCTGCTGACCATCAGGGGAGGACGTCGAGGTCAACCGTCCAACGCCCGGACACGACGGGAGCCACCTCCACGGTGGTCGAATTCGTGCTCGCCGTCGCGCTCACCACGTTCGACGTGAAGGTACGGCCCGCTGGCCGACGAGCGACCTGCGGCGTGTTGTCGCGAGCGCTAGCTCATCGATGCCGCTATACGCCGCCCACTCATGGCGAAGGCCCTCACGCTCGTCGGTGTTCTCGCGCTGCTCACCATCGGCTTCCTCGCCTTCGTGAAGCTGCGCGCGCCGTCGAACCTCGAGCGGGCCGAAGCGCTGGCCCACGCCGAGAAGAAGAAGCTCGAGCCGCTCTTCCCCGTGCCGGTGTTCAGCTACGTCGACCAGCACCGCGCTCCAGTGACCAACACCTCGCTCGTGGGCAAGGTCTGGGTCGCGAACTTCATCTTCACCACCTGCCGCACCATCTGCCCGATGCTCACCGCGCGCATGGTTCAGCTGCAGCGTGCGTTGCCCGGCGTCGACGTGCGTTTCCTCTCGTTCTCGGTCGACCCGGCGAACGACACCCCGGCCGTGCTCACGGCCTACGCGAAGAAGTGGGCGCCCGATGAGCCGAGGTGGACGTTGCTCGCCACCGATGCCGAGACGTTGCCCGTCACGGCCGCCGGCTTTCACGTCACCGCCGAGAAGAACAAGCCCGGTGAGCTCGACCCCATCATCCACTCCTCGGTGTTCGTGCTCATCGACCGCGCGGGCATGGTGCGCGGCGTCTACGACAGCGAGCACCGCGAAGACCTGAAGGCCCTCGCCAACGCCGTGCGCACGCTCGCCGGAGCCCAGGCCCCCATGCCCCAGCAGGGCGCGCCGAGCGGGCTCGAGCTGTACCACTCCGAATCGTGCGCGACCTGTCATGAAGCGCCCGAGCTCGCGCCACCGCTCTTCGGCCGCGCGGGCAGCCGCGTCACCTTCGACAACGGCATCACCGCCGCCTTCGATGCCGAGTACGTGAAGGAGTCGCTGCTGGCTCCCGACGCCAAACGCGCGAAGGGGTACCCCCTGCACATGCCCGGCTACGACCACCTCTCGGCCGAGGCCCTGCTGGTGCTGACGAAGTACGTGCTCGAGGCGCCTGCGGAAGCGCCCGCCGCGACGGCCGAGGTGCCGGTCGAGGTCGACCCCGTCTGCCACATGAAGGTGCGGGCGACGCCCGACGCGTTGGCCGCCGAGCACGGCGGTCACCGGTTCTTCTTCTGCTCGAAGAGCTGCCTCGGCCGGTTCTCGGCCACGCCGGGCGTCTTTCTGCCCGATGGCGGATAAGCGCGAGGCACGCGGGGCGTGAGGCCGGCCGATGGGCGATTCGCCCAGTTGCGGCACCTTGCCTTGATGTGAAGCAAGGAAGCGAACACGGATGATCGGGGCTTCTGCCGCGGCCAGCAAATCGCTTGGCAGGCTGGGAACCCTGTGACAAATCGCCGCCCTGCGCGCAGGGAGGAACGCGAAAGTCCTGCGTCGCTGGAGCATTCGAACATGCACCGACTCATCACTTCGACTCTTGCCATCGTGACGCTGGCGACCGTGGGCTGCATCAGGCCTGACGGCGCGAACAAGACGTTGCCGGGCAAAGAGCTCTTCGCCGCGTGCGCCTCGTGCCACGGAGACAACGGCACCGGGCAGGCGAACATCGCCGCGCCGAACATCGCCGGTCTTCCCGCGTGGTACGTGGAGGCGCAGCTCGTTAAGTACCGCAGCGGCATTCGCGGCGCCCACCCTGACGACCTCGAGGGCCTGCGCATGCGCCCGATGTCGCGTCAGATGATGAACGAGGCCGAGGTGAAGGCCGTCGCCAGCTACGTCGCGTCGCTCACGCCCGTGAAGCAGGCGCCCTCGGTGCAGGGCGGCGATGCCACGGCCGGAGCCGGCAACTACGGCACCTGCCTCGCGTGTCACGGAGACAAGGGCCAGGGCAACCAGGCGCTCAACGCGCCGCCGCTCGCCGGCCAGTACGACTGGTACCTCGTCAATCAGCTCAAGAAGTTCAAGGCTGGCATTCGCGGCACCAACCCGCTCGACGTCACCGGCGGCCAGATGCGCCCGATGTCGATGACGCTCCCCGATGAGCAGGCGATCAAGAACGTGGTCGCCCACATCGCTACTTTCCCGAGGTAACCATCATGGCCGACGCAACCCCGGGTACGCCCGACAAGCTGGCGCAGACCCTGTTCTTCCTCCTCATCGCCGGCACGGTCGCGTTCGTCGGCGCTGTCTTCGCCTTCGTTCTCTGAAGGAGCCCACGTGATCGAACAATACGTCGAGTCTGCGTCTTCTTTCGCGGGCGACATCGATGGGGTCATCATCCTCGTCCTCTTCGCGGTGGGGTTCTGGTTCATCCTCGCCGAGGTCGTCTTCTTCTGGCTGATCCTCAAGTTCCGCGCGAAGCCGGGCGTGAAGGCCCAGTACGTCAGCGGTGAGAAGCCCCACGAGAAGAAGTGGGTGACGATTCCGCACTACGCGACGCTCGTCTTCGACGTCGCCATCGTCTTCATGGCGGTGAAGGTGTGGCACGAGGTGAAGATCAACATGCCCGAGGCGAACAGCACCGTTCGCGTCATCGCGCAGCAGTGGGCGTGGACGTTCGTTCACCCCGGCCCCGACAACAAGCTCGACACGCCCGACGACATCACCACCGTCGACGAGCTGCACGTCGAGCTGAACAAGACGTACCACTTCGAGCTCACCAGCCGTGACGTGCTCCACAGCTTCTCGGTGCCCGTCTTCCGCCTCAAGCAAGATGCGATTCCCGGCCGCATCATCAAGGGCTGGTTCCAGCCGACGAAGACCGGCCAGTACGACATTCAGTGCACCGAGATCTGCGGCATCGGCCACGGCATCATGCCGGCGCGCATCTTCATCGAGAACGAGGCCCAGCACCGCCTCTGGAACCAGGCCAACGCGCCCAAGCTGGCTGACGCCGCGCCCACGACGCCGCCGACCAGCGCAGGAGGAATGCCATGAGCAGCAGCACCGCCCACGCAGGTCACGACCACGCGCACGACCACGGTCACGCGCACCATGACGAGGGCTTCATCAAGAAGTACCTCTGGTCGACCGACCACAAGATGATCGCCATGCAGTACCTCTTCACCGGCATGGCGATGGCGTTGATCGGTGGCTTCACCGTCTACGCGTTTCGCATGCAGCTCGCGTTTCCGGGCATGTCGGTGCCGGGCTACGGCCGTGTGACCGCGACCGACTACAACGCGCTCGTCACGAC
>JAACJQ010000006.1 GCA_016879935.1 Archangiaceae bacterium
CGCGACAAGATCGCCGGCGCCCGTCGCAAGGGGAAGTGGACGGGCGGGCCGGTGCCCTACGGCTACTCGGTGAAGGACAAGAAGCTCCTCGTCAACGAGCTCGAGGCGCGCGTCGTCCGCGAGGCCTTCGACCTGTTCCTGATGCACCGCCAGCAGGCGAAGGTGGCGCACCTGCTGAACGAGCGGATGCTCCTGCCGCGCGGCTCCAAGGTCACCAAGAAGCTCGCGTGGTCGAAGGAGGGCGTCGGCCGCATCCTCAAGAGCCCGATCTACGCGGGCTTCATGATGTACGGCGACGAGCTGCACCCCGGCGAGCACCCGCCGCTGATCGATGAGTCCACCTACCGCGCCGCCCAGGCCATCCTCGCGGGCACGAGCCGCGTGGTGCGGTGGACCGGCACGAACCCCGACTACGTCCTGCGCAGCCTCGTGCGCTGCGCGCTCTGCGGCGAGATGATGTGCCCGGGCTCGACGACGAAGCCCTCCACCGGGAAGACGCACAGGTACTACCGGTGTTCGCGGCGCGAGAAGTACGGCAAGGACCAGTGTGCCGGAAGGCCGCTGCCCGCCGCCGCGCTCGAGGAGTTCGTCGTCGCCCGCATCTCGAACGCGACCGCCGACGGCTCGCTGGCCGAGCGCGTCGCGAAGCACCTCGAGACGCTCACCGCCGGCAAGGGCGAGGACTTCGGCAAGCTGCGCGCGGAGCTGGCGACGAAGATCGCCGAGTCTTCGGCAAACGCCTCCCGGCTCACCGACGAGTTGGTGCGCCTCGACGGGCGTGCGCGCGAGCTCGTCGAGCAGAAGCTTGGCGTCGAGGCTGACCGTCTCGCTGCGAGCGAGCAGCAGCTCCGCGACCTCGAGCGCGACGCCGCCGAGCTGGAGATCGCGAGGAAGGACCACGCCTGGTTCGTCGCCGCGCTCCGCGACTTCGCCAAGGTCTGGGTGAACATGTCGCCCGACAACCAGGGGCGCTTCCTCCGCGCGCTCATCGACAAGGTGGTGGTCGACGAGGACAAGGGCACATGCCGCGTCGAGCTGATCGACTTCGGCGCCGCCGCGGGCACGAAGGAGGCAGCGTGAGCGACCGGCAGATCAGCGACGAGGGCGCGAGGCAGAACACGCCGAGCGACTACCGGGTCATCGAGGAGCCGATCTTCTGGCGCCGGAGCCGCAGTGTGGAGCTCACCCCGACGCCGCCGCCCGACAAGCCCGAGCCCGTGCGACGCCCCGCCAAGGTCGCCCGGCAGCTCGCCCTCGCGCACCACCTGCAGGCCGCCATCGAGCGCGGGCTCGTGGCCGACCAGGCCGCCCTGGCGCGCAAGCTGGGGCTGACGCGCGCCCGGGTCACGCAGCTCTTCGACCTGCTCATGCTGGCCGCCGACCTCCAGGAGCAAGTGCTGGCCCTCGAAGCCGTCGACGGAGCCGAGCCGATGGCCGAGCGGACGCTCCGGGCGGTGGCCCACGCAGGGACGTGGGCCGAGCAGCGGGAGGCCTGGACGACGATCATCTCGAGCGCCAGGCCCGTCGTCCACCGGCCTTGAATCCCCTCGGAAAGTGGAGTTGCCTGAGGTGGACGAGATACGCGACGCGCGTTGACATGCTAGTCCACCTGTGACACAAACGATGTAGTTGCCAGGCACTGGAAGTGGACGACGATGAGCGACTTCGACAAAGATACCGTCCACCTCGTTCGCCTCGCCCTCGAAGGCAAGGTGGACGACGTGGCCGCCCTCTCGCGGCGGATGCTGCGCGCAGTGGCCGCGCGCAGGCCGGATCTCGCGCCCGTTGCGAAAGCCGTGATGGAGGCCGCCGGTGCTGGCCCCACCCGAGGCGTTCAGCAGGCGCTACCTGTTGACCTCGACAGCCGCCTCGAGCTGCTTCGACGCGAGCAGGTGGCCCAGCTCACCACTGAGCCGACCTGGCCCGAGCCGGTACTCGAGCAGTTGTCGGCCGTGGTTCACGAGCGTGAGCAGGAGGAGAAGCTGGTCGACGCAGGCATCGCACCGACGCGCTCACTCCTCTTCGTGGGTCCGCCCGGCGTGGGAAAGACGCTGGCCGCCCGATGGCTCGCGGCGCACACGAATCGCCCATTGTTGACCCTCGATCTCGCGGCCGTGATGAGTAGCTTCCTCGGTCGCACGGGCAACAACATCCGCGTGGTACTCGACTTCGCGCGGCGCGCGCCATCGGTGCTCCTGCTCGACGAGTTCGACGCGATTGCGAAGCGACGAGATGACGCCACCGAAGTGGGCGAGCTGAAGAGGCTCGTGACGGTGCTCCTTCAGGCAGTCGACGACTGGCCGACGGACGGCATCCTCGTCGCCGCGACGAACCACCCGGAGCTCCTTGACCCAGCCGTGTGGCGCCGCTTCGACCGGGTCGTCGAGTTCCCGCACCCGAAGGCAAACGAGATCTCCGCCGTCATCCGCGAACGTGTTGGGCCCGACGACTCGCTCAAAGACAGCATCGGGCTCCTCTCGGCGCTGCTCGAAGGCCGCTCGTTCGCCGATGTCGTTCGCATCGTCACTGCCGCACGCAGGTCGGCCGTGGTGAGTGGAACGTCGACGACAGCCGCTATCGAGCGCGTTGTCGCGAATCTTTCGGAGAAGGCCGACCTCGAGACCAAGCTGCGCGTGGCCGCGTGGCTCAGCTCCACGGGCAAGTCCCAGCGCGAGGTCGCGAACCTCACCGGGCTCTCGCGGGACACACTGCGCAAGCACCTCGGAGGCACGTCGGCTTCTACCTCGAAGTCCACGAAGCGCCCGAAGGCTGGAACTCGTGGAGAGGAGCGGAACTGATGGCACGCGAACACAACTTCCTGCTGGGCCAAGGCGAGCGACTCGTCTCGAAAGTTCAGGTGCCCAAGGCGAGCGGACCAAAGAACCTTCCCTACGACCTCGCCACGGCCAAGACGAGGATTGCCCAGCGTCTTGCGAACGTGACCGCGCAGATCACCCAGCTACCGGACGACGCCTGTCCGCGTGGCGAAGCCGTCGCCGTCGTTACCCTCCACCCGCGCTTCCTCTCGAAGAGCGACTACCCGAGCGATCTGTTTGCGGCGGTTGGTCTCCGGGCTGTTGGCAGCCGCTCGCGGACCATCACACCCGAGAAGTGGGGCATCGAACGGCACGGCGAGGATGCCGTTACCGAGGAGATCTTCGTCGCGGGCGCGAAGACGGCATTCGACCGTTGGGCCACGTCGGTGAAGCGCTGGACCGACAGCACCAAGGGCGCGGAGTCGCTGAGCCACATCGAGGACCTCAACGCCTTCGACGCGAAG
>JAACJQ010000262.1 GCA_016879935.1 Archangiaceae bacterium
CGCCCGCGCTGGCGAAGGTGAGCGCGCTGGCCGTCGTCATCGCCAGCACCATCATGTTCGTGCGCGTGCTCATCACGGTGGCCGCAGTGGAGCACTCCCTGGTCCCGACGCTCGCCATTCCGCTCGGCGTCATGGCCGCGGTGAGCCTCGGCGCCGTGGCGTTGATGGCGTTTCGCGATCGGGCGCACCGCGCCGAGACCGGTGACGTGAAGCTGAGCAACCCGTTCGAGCTGAGCAAGGCGTTCCAGTTCGGGGCCTTCTTCGTCTTCATTCTCGTCGCCTCGCGCTGGGCGACGGAGACGTTCGGCAACGCCGGCACCTACCTCGCCGGCTTGCTCGCGGGCCTCACAGACGTCGACGCCATCACGCTCACCATGGCCAACCTGGTGAAGTCGAAGTCACTCGAGCCCGAGGTCGCGAGCCGCACCATCGTCATCGCGGTCGCGAGCAACACGGTGGTGAAGGCCATCATGGCGGTGGTGCTGGGCGGCTGGCCGTTCGCGCGGCGCATCGTCGAGGTCTCGGCCCTCGCGCTGGTGCTGGGTCTGGGGCTCGCAATCGCGCTGTGACAGGTCCGGCTGACGGATTGCCCCTGCGGGCGGGTTCGGGGTAGCCACGTCTCATGCGTCACGTCGTGCCCGGTCTCGTCACGCTGCTCACCCTGCTCGTTCCCCACCTCGCCGACGCCCAGTGCGGCCGGCCAGGAGTGAACAGCTACGCGAACTTCACCTTCCCCAACGGCAGCACGTCGGGCGACACCATCACGTACACGAACGTCGGCATGCTCAGCGGGCAGGCCGTCGACGTGCGGGTGACGCGGCTGTCGACGACGCCTTCGACGGGCTTCACGCACACGCTGCAGGGCATCTCGGGCGCGGCGGTCGTCACCTTCGCGAGCGCGGGAGCTCCCGGCACGCCCGGCACGGCGACGCTGCGGCTGCGCTACGAAATCTTCCTCACCGGTACGACGACGCCGGCGATGGGCGACTTCTCGGCCGAGATCGGCGACCTCGATCGCACGACGAACTTCACCGAGCGCATCATTCCCACGCTGGGCGGACTCACTGCGTACGAGCTCTCGCGCGCACCGCCGACGACCGTTCAGGCCGGAGCCCGTGCGACCGAGATCGTCTTCAGCGGCACGGCAGACAACGGCGTCGGCTCGGGCGCCGACGACAACGCGGTGGTGCTCACCTTCCGCAACCGCACGTCGTTCGACATCGCGTACGAGGTCGAGCACGACGGCACCACGTTCAACCGCTTCTTCGCGCTCGACGCGTCGCTGCCGAACTTCATCACCACCGCGACGCAGACCGTGTGCGTGCCGGTGACCGACACCGACGCCGACGGCGTGCCGAACCTCATCGACGTCGACGACGACGGTGACGGGCTCGACGACTCGCTCGAGGGCTCCACCGACGTCGATGGTGACGGCATTCCCAACGTCATCGATCTCGACTCCGATGGCGACGGCATCAGCGACACGCTCGAAGCAGGCGGCGCCGACACGAACGTCGACGGGCGCCTCGACGGCTGTCCTCCCGTGCAGGCGAACGGGCGCTGCACCTCGGGAGGCATCGCCACCCCGCGCTCCACCGACGGCGACGGCCGCCCCGACTTCCTCGACGCCGACTCCGACGACGACGGCATTCCCGACGCGCGCGAATATGGCTACGCCGACACGAACGGCGATGGGCGTGTCGACTCCGCGCTCGACGCGAACAACGACGGCTTCCTCGACGCGCCCCGAACGAGCGGCGTGAACACCGACGGAGACCTCTTCGCCGACCACCTCGACACCGACAGCGATGCCGATGGCGTGTCTGACTTCATCGAGGCCTTCGACACGAACAACGACGGCACGGCCGATCGCATGAAGGCGAACGCCGATTCCGACGGAGACGGCATCGACAACGCGTTCGACGTGACGTGCACGGGCGCTGGCGTTCCCACCGGGTGCGCGAGCGCAGGTGTCGGCGTCACCTCTCCGCTCTCCACTGCTCGCAACCGTGATGGCGACTCGCTGCCCAACTGGCAGGACACGTGCGCCGACGGCTACCTGCGCGGTGGTGAGGCGTGTGACGACGGCAACGGTCAGAACGGAGACGGCTGCAACTCGATGTGCGTGCTCGAGCCGGGCTTCTCGTGCACCGGCGCCACGCCGACGCGCTGCACGCAGGTGACGGCGCCGACGATTCAGACGCCCGCGCAGAACGCCACCGTCGGCCCGAACCCTTCGCTCTCGGGAACCGGCCTGCCCGGCGCGCTCGTCACCGTCACCCGCACCGGTGGCGCCAGCGTCTGCACCGCGACCGTCAACGCCGGCGGCAACTGGAGCTGCAGCTCGGTGCTCGGCAACGGCATGTACACGGTGACGGCGACGCAGACGCTCAACATGGTCACCGGCCCCGCGAGCGCCGCGCGCTCCTTCACGGTCTCGGGCACGCTGCCCAGCGTCGTCATCTCGATGCCGCCCGCCATCAACGCGATGAACGCGGCGGCCTACGTGGTGAGCGGCACCTGCACCACGAGCGCGGGCAACGTCTCGCTCACCGTCGGCTCCATCATGGCCACCGCGCCCTGCACGGCTGGCACCTTCACCAGCACCGTGAACGTCACGACGCTCCCCGACGCGCTGCAGGTGAGCATCTCGGGCTCGCAGACGAACGCGAGCGGCACCGTCGTCGACACGAAGTACGCACTCAAGGACACCGTCGTTCCCGGCGCGCCCGTCATCACCTCGCCCGCGAGCATGAGCCGCACCACCGACACGCGGCCCGCCATCACCGGAACGGCCGAGGCCGGAGCCACCGTCACCGTCACCATCGATGGCAGCGTCGCCGGCACCGCGACGGCCGATGGCAACGGCGCGTGGACGTTCACCGCGGCCAATCCGCTCCCGCTCGGAATGAACACCGTGAGCGCGACGCAGACCGACGTGGCAGGCAACACCGGCCCCTCGAGCCCGACGACGACGTTCTTCATCGAAGCGGCGAACCCGCCCCCCGTCATCACCACGCCGCAAGACGGCGCCATGCTCTCGACGCGCTCTCCGCCCATCGGCGGCACCGCGAGCCCGAACGTCACCATCACCGTGAAGCTCAACGGCATGGTCGTCGGCACCACGATGTCGAACGCGCAGGGGCAATGGTCGTTCACGCCCACGACGCCCCTGATGCCTGGCACGTACACGGCCGTCGCCACCGCCACCAACGTCACCGGCAACGTGAGCGCGAACAGCAACACCGTCGTCTTCACCATCGCGGCCGGCATGACCGACGCTCCGACCGTCACGGCGCCCGCGAACGGCGCGCTCACGAACGACAACACGCCCGACGTGCAGGGCACCGCGACGCCGGGAGCCACCGTCACCGTCATCATCGACGGTCAGGACGTGGGCACCACGACGGCCGATGGCACCGGCGCGTGGAGGTTCTCGACCACGACGCCGCTCGCAGAGGGCCCGCACGACGTTCGCGCGCGGCAGAGCGTCAACGGCACCACGAGCGGCGACAGCACCTCGAACCGCTTCACCGTCGACACCATGGGCCCGCCGACGACGCTGAAGGTCGACCCGACCGATACCTTCGATGGCACACGCGTCACCGCGACCGGCGTCACCGAGCCCAACGCGACCATCACCGTCTTCGTGAACGACATGGCCGTCGGCACCACGATGGCCGATGGCGCCGGGCTGTGGACGTTGGCGATTCCGCAGGCGTCACTGCCCATCGGCGAATACCAGGTGGCGGCGCAGGCGACCGACGCGGCAGGCAACATGGGCCCGAAGACACAGGCCGTGGCCGTCATCATTCGGCGAGTGAATCAGCAGTGGGGCGGCGGTGGCATCGGCGGCGGCAACGGCTGCTCGAGCGCGCCTGGCCTCATGCTCCTGGCCGCGGCGGTGCTGCTCTGGCGGCGTCGGCGCGCTCTCTGAGCTCGCGGCGCTGCCCGACGAACATCACGATGAGGTTGATGATGAGCATGACGTTCGCGAGCGCGCCGAACACGTAGCGAGACTCCGGCCACGTCACCGCAGCGATGGCCATCGCGCCGAAGCCCACCGACGTCGGCCACACCTCTTTCACGAGCACCGAGGCGACCGCGCCGCTGATGAGGCCCCAGTACGCGAGCAGCACCGGCACCACGTGACCGCCGATACCGCCGAGCCCGAAGCGCAGGTACAGCAGCCCGCACGCCTGCACGACGAGGGCGAAGTACAACATGTGCGCGATCTTCTCGTTGAGCGGCGTGCGGCGCGACGGCGCGGTCTTTCGCACCATCACGAACAAGGTGACGATGCTGAGCAGCGAGATGGGCACCGCGCCGAGCGTCTCGTCGTACTGCGGGTTCGCCCGGTAGAAGAACAACCCGACGATGGGCGCCGACGACCAGATGACGCCGAGCATCGCGGCCGTCACCATGCGCATGAAGCTGCCGGTGAGCGGGTCGAGTGACTCCGCGAGGCGGTGAAGGCGCTCGAGCTCACGCGCGCGATCGAGCTCGGCGTTCTGCGCAGCGGCGACCGCGTCGAGCAGCTCCTTCGGCGCCGGGTCGAGATCGGCGAGCAGGGTCTGCGCAGCGCGCACCGACCCGTGCGCGAGCTCGAAGCGGATCATCTCGGTGGTGATGCGCGCGAGCGCCTGGCGGGCGTCGGGGTTGTCGCCCCACGCACGCAGCGCCTGCTGCAGACCGAAGCGGCACTCCGAGAACAGGCGCCCCACCTGCACGGCGTCGGGAGCGGCGGCCGCGACGAGCTTCGTGAACTCCGCGGCGCGCGCTTCGGATTGTTCGACGAGCTCGCGCGAGCCCTGGTGTTCGAGGAACTGCTCCAACGCCTGACGCACTTCGAGCGCGCTCTCGGGCCGCGCCTCGGGTGCGCGCGCCATGCACCGGCGGATCAGATCGGCGAGCTCCCCGGGCACGTTCGCTGGCAACGTCGGCGTGGAGCGCAAGACGCTCTCGAACATCTCGGGCGTCGAGGGGCGCATGTGCGGCGGCTTCCCCGTCACCACCTCGTGGAGGATGGAGCCGAGCAGGTACACGTCGGTGCGGCCCGACAGCTTCGCGCCTGCGCCACCCACCATCTCGGGAGCCATGTACGCGGGCGTGCCAGCGAACTGCGTCGTGGGCCCAGCCGCCGTCGCGATGCCCCAATCGACCAGGTACACCTCACCGAAGCGGCCGAGCATGACGTTGTCGGGTTTCAGATCGCGATGCACCACGCCACGCGAGTTGGCGAAGTGCACGGCGTTGCAGAGCTGCATGGCGATGCGCAGGTGCGACTCGAGGCGCGTGCGGCCGGGCGCGTAGGTCTCGAGGTCGGCGTCTGGCGCCAGCAGCTTTCCCCACGTCACGCCCTCGATGCGCTTCATCACCACGAAGGGCTTGCCGTCGGCGCCGAGCGACAACGCGTAGATGGGAAGAATGCCCGGGTGCTCGAGCGAGCCGGCCAGCCACGCCTCGGCGAGCAGCGCTTCTGCGTCGTGTACCGAGCTGCCCGGCTTGAGCGTCTTCACCGCGACCGGGCGATCGAGGCTCACCTGGCGCGCGAGCTTCACCACGCCCATGCCGCCCTGCCCCAGCACCGACTCCTCGACGTACGCGCGCGCGTCGTGCGTGAGCCCCTGCAGCACCTCGAGCGCGCGCTGCCCCGACTTCACCTCTTGCGGCGGCTCGACGGTGGAGCGTGGATTTCGGAGCACCGTCTTTGCGTCGTCGGCGTTGATGGTCGCGAGCAACTGCGACACGCGCTCCGAGATGTCCGAGTCACCTTTCATGCGGAGGCCGGAGCGTAGCTTGCGGTCTTCGGGCCCGCCTGAAATGAGCAGGTCCATGCGCGTCGTTCTGTTCCTCTCGGTGCTGGTGGGCTGTGGGCGGCCAGCGGTCGTCTTCGATGGTGGGGTTCGCACCGATGCGGGTGCTCCGACGTTGCGCTCGTGCCCCACGAGCGGCGCGGGCGCGATGGAAGGCGACGTCTGCTTCGTGCTCACGCCTGCCGAGACGGGCCTGCCTGCGTCCGGTGGTGGAGCGACGGTCGATCAGTACGCGCTGCGTCCGCCGATGAACGCGCGTGGCGTGTTGATGGTCTTCTTCAACGGGAGCGGTGGCTCTCCTCGCGCGGGCATCGGGAGCGCGGCCGGCAGCTTCTACGGTGTCGCGCGGGCGCAGGGCCTGCACGTGCTCGCGGTGAGCTACGTGAGCGGGCAGGCGGTGGGTGCGCTGTGCAATGGCAATGATGGGTGTTTCGAGCCAACGCGCGCGACGATTCTCACGGGAGAGCCGCAGGCCGGCGCGGCGAACGTGCTCAAGGACGTGACGACCGACGAAGGCGCGTTCGAGCGAATCGCGGCGGCGCTGGTGACGTTGAACACGCTCGATCCGCAAGGCGGGTGGAGCGCGTTTCTCGATCGCTCGAAGCTGCCCGACGCCGAGGCCGCGATTCGTTGGGAGAAGGTGTTCGTCGCGGGGCACTCGCAAGGTGGTGGGCACGCAGCGCTCATCGGGAAGCGGCAGTCGGTGGGGCGCGTGGTGATGCTGGCGTCTCCGTGTGATGGCGTGGGCAACGCCGTGGCGACGTGGCTCGCGAGTCCGGTCGGGTACGCGACGAATCCGTCGACGAAGTTCTTCGGGCTCGCGTCGCTGGGTGACACGACGTGTCCGCGCGCGCCCGACGCGTGGAGCGCGCTGGGCATGCCGATGACGGCGCAGACGCGGAACGCTCCGGTGTGCGCGGGAGAGACGGCGCACGGCGCGCCGCTGGGATGTCAGAGCAACGCCGCTGCGTGGGCTGACCTGCTGAAGCCTTGAGTCGTCGCGCACTGTGGGTTGCTTCGGCAGCGAACCGACTCGCCGCTCTCGCGCAGCGGGATGGGGAGAACGCGCACCGGACTGCAGGCCTCCCGCACCGTCTTGCAGCGCTCGCACATCAGGGTGCAGGTCTCGGGCATCGACCTGCAGGTCTCGCGCACCGACTTGCAGGTCTCGCGCACCGACTTGCAGGTCTCGCGCACCGACTTGCAGGTCTTGCGAAGCCAAC
>JAACJQ010000263.1 GCA_016879935.1 Archangiaceae bacterium
CATCGTCATCGTCTTCGGCGCGCCCGTCGGCCAGGCCGGCAAGATCAACTCGCTCCGCCTGCACACCATTTCGATGTGAGGTCGTTCGTTCGAGGCTCAGCCTCGCGAATCGTGGCGAACTCGACGCCCCACCTGCGGCCGGGAATCACGCTGCCTTCAAGAGCGACTCATTCGCGTACTGAAACGGCGGTGCCGGCCGGCCGAAGTAGTACCCCTGCATCCACTCGATGCCGAGCACGCTGAGCACCTCGCGTTCGGCTTCGGTCTCGATGGCCTCGGCGATCACCTGCGCGCCCAACTCCCTGGCGAGCTCGAGCATCGACGCTACCACCAGCTGCTGCTTCCCCGACTTCGGGAGCCCCCGCACGAGCGAGCCATCGAGCTTCACGAAGTCGGGCTCGACGGCCGCGAAGGTCGACAGCCCCGCGTAGCCCGCGCCGAGATCGTCGACCGCGAGCCGGAACCCGAGGCTGCGCAGCGAGAAGAGCTTCGACTGCAGCGCGTCGATCTCCTCGAGGCTGGCGCGTTCGGTGATCTCGAGCACGCACCGTCGCGCGATGCGTGACAACGGCGCGTCGGGCGAGATCAGGTGGGGATCGTCCAGGTCGGCCGGGTGCGCGTTGACGAACAGCAGCGCATCGTCTGGCAGATGCACTGCGTCGCGCGCGACCGTGTCTCGAATCTTCCGCCCCAGCTCGTGCAGCCGCGAGGTCTCCTCGGCCAGCTTGAGCAGCTCCATCGGGTCCTTCGCGCCTTCACGGCAGCGCACCAGCGCCTCCCAGGCGACGGTGCGGCGCTCGTTCGTTCCCACGATCGGCTGATAGGCCATGTGCAGCGTCGCCAACGCGCGGTCGAGCTTCTGGTGCAGCAGGGCCGGCGCGTTCGACGAGCGCGAGCGCACGGCCTGCGTCACCACGTCGACCAGCACGTCGACCTCGAAGGGCTTCTGCAGCATTCGCAGCGCGCGGTGCTCGAGGGCCTGCATCGCCGTTTCGACCGTCGGGTGGCCGCTCATCAGCACCACGGGCATCGCGACGTCGAACGCCCGAATGGCCTTCAGCAGCTCGACGCCGTCGACGTTCGGCATGCGCACGTCGGAGACGACCGCATCGAACCGACCGTTCTTGAGGCGATCGACGACATGGCGCGGGTCGCCGAGCCCTTCGACGGTGAAGCCGGCGCGTTTGAGCACCGCGGTGCAGACACGCAGGAACAGATCGTCGTCGTCGACCACGAGGATCGTACCCGGACAGGTCGTGAAGAGAGGGGAGGACATGGTGGCTCCGGGTGAAAACAGCCTGTGCTTGAGCAAGGTGGGTGCCGTGACGAAGCCGAGTGCTCTCAGGGACCTGAAGCGTCGGGCCTGAGTCACCGGTACCCACGGAGGCCAAGCTGACCCGCCCCTGAAGTCCTGCTGACAGGCCGGGTTACGGCGGATTCGAATGTCGATCGTGCGGCCTTTGAGCGCGTGCTAGGCGCCGCCGTCATGAGTGACCCCACCACCACCGAGCGTGATCCCCTTCGCCAGCGCCTGGCGGCCCTCGAGCAGCAGGCCGAGCAGGGCGGGGGCGCCGAGCGCATCGCCCGTCAGCACAAAGACGGCAAGCTCACGGCGCGCGAGCGCATCGATCTGCTGCTCGATCGCGGCTCGTTCACCGAGCTCGACAAGTTCGTCACCCACCGCGCCACCGACTTCGGCATGGCTGACAAGAAGATTCCCGGAGACGGCGTCGTCACCGGCTACGGCACCATCGATGGCCGGCAGGTCTTCGTCTTCGCGCAGGACTTCACGGTCTTCGGCGGCAGCCTCTCGGGCGCCTACGCCCAGAAGATCTGCAAGGTGATGGATCTCGCCACGCGTGTCGGAGCGCCGATCATCGGCCTCAACGACTCCGGCGGCGCGCGCATTCAAGAAGGCGTCGAGTCGCTCGCGGGCTACGCCGACATCTTCCTGCGCAACACGCTCGCCTCGGGCGTCGTTCCGCAGCTCTCGCTCATTCTCGGGCCCTGCGCGGGCGGCGCGGTGTACTCGCCGGCCATCACCGACTTCATCCTGATGACCAAGGCCGCGTCGTACATGTTCATCACCGGCCCCGACGTCATCAAGACGGTCACGCACGAAGACGTGACCAAGGAGGCGCTCGGCGGCGCGCTCGCGCACAACCAGAAGTCGGGCGTCGCGCACTTCGCTGCCGACACCGAGCAGGCCGCCATCGCGCTCACCCGTCAGCTGCTGGCGTACCTGCCTTCGAACAACGCCGAAGACGCGCCGGCTGTGACGCCCGATGACGACCCGGAGCGTGAAGAGGCCGCGCTCGCGACGCTGGTGCCGACCAACCCGAACAAGCCGTACGACATTCGTGAGGTCATCAAGCTCGTCGTCGACCACAAACACTTCTTCGAGGTGCAGGAGCACTTCGCGAAGAACATCGTGGTGGGCTTCGCGCGCCTCAACGGCCGCTCGGTGGGCATCGTGGGCAACAACCCGGCGGTGCTCGCGGGCTGCCTCGACATCGACGCGTCGGTGAAGGCCGCGCGCTTCGTGCGCTTCTGCGACTGCTTCAACATTCCCCTCGTCACCTTCGTCGACGTGCCCGGCTTCCTGCCCGGCACGAACCAGGAGTGGGGCGGCATCATCAAACACGGCGCCAAGCTGCTCTACGCGTACGCCGAAGCGACGGTGCCCAAGGTGACGGTCATCACCCGCAAGGCCTACGGCGGCGCCTACGACGTCATGGCGTCGAAGCACATTCGCGCCGACGTGAACTACGCCTACCCGACGGCCGAGATCGCCGTGATGGGCCCCGACGGCGCCGTGAACATCATCTTCCGCAAGGAGATCGAGCAGGCGAAAGACCCCGTCGCCGAGAAGAACCGCCTGGTGGCGGACTACCGCGAGAAGTTCGCGAACCCGTTCAAGGCGGCCGAGCTCGGGTACATCGACGAGGTCATTCGCCCGGAGCAGACCCGCGCCCGGGTGATTCGCGCGCTCGAGATGCTGAAGGACAAGCGGCAGGAGAACCTGCCCCGCAAGCACGGCAACATTCCGCTCTGAGCGATATGACGGGGCCGTGAAAGGCGCCCGAAGACAGCTGCTCCTGTGGCTCGGCGTGGCGGTGCTGCTCGTCGGCGTCGCGCTCCTCTTGCCCGGCGACGTCGTGTTCGTGCTGGCCGGTGCAGCGTGGGGCCTGGGCATCGCCGGCTTCGTCGCTCGCGGCCGCTACGGCAAGGCGAGGGCGCTGCTCTCGGCGAAGCAGTACGAGGCGGCCTTCGACGAGCTGCTGGCCTTCGAGCAGCAGGTTCGGCGCGACGGCTGGCGGCGCTCGCTCGCGTTCCTCTACACGGGCTTTCACACCGGCGACCCGCTCGCGCTCACGCGCTGCTACCAGGGCGTCGTGCGGCTGGAGCAGGGAAGACTCGTCGAGGCCGAGGCGCTGCTGAAGTCAGCCGTGGAGCAGGACCCTGCCTACGGCCTCGCGTGGGCCAACCGGGCCATCGTCGCGGCGTCGATGGGTGACGAAGCCTCGGCGCGTGCGCACCAGGCGGCGGCCCGGCAGAACGGCGTCACTGGCAGCACGCTCGAACGCACCATCGCCGCCGCGCTGTCGAAATCCACGTCATCGAACTGAGGCCCACATGCAGCTGTTCCTGATTCGACACGCGATCGCGGAGGAGGGCGCCGACGACGACGCGCGTGCGCTGACGAAGAAGGGCCGCGCGCGCTTCGACGACACCATTCGGTTGCTCGAGGCGCTCGACGTTCGGTTCGACCTCGTGCTCCACAGCCCGAAGTTGCGCGCCGTGCAGACGGCGCAGCGCCTTCATCGGCTCGTCGAGGGAGACTTCGAGGTCACGCCGCTCCTTGTCGAGCCTCCCTCACGGGCACTGCTCGAGGCGTGTGAGGGTGATCGAGTGGCGCTCGTCGGTCACGAGCCGTCGTTGTCGGCGCTGCTGGGGTGGTTGGTGACGGGGCGGCCGGCCGGCGGTGCGTTCGAGCTCAAGAAGGGCGCGGTGGCCTGCCTCGAGGGTGAGCCGCGGCCGGGGAAGATGACGCTTCGCTGGTTGATTCCACCGAAGGTCGCGCGGGCGTGCTGAACCTGGCTGGCGAGACCCGGGCGCTCCGGCGGCTGGTGTCGCGGTGCCGTGCGCGAGGGAGCGCCGACGACGTTCACGAGCTGCGGGCGACAGCGAGGCGGCTCGAGGTCTACCTGCGGCTCCTGAAGTGGCAGGTGTTGCGGGCCGATCTGCACCGGCTGATTCGGGCGCTCGGGCCGCTGCGTGATTGCGACGTCGCGAGCCAGGCGACGCTTGGCCTCGGGTTCGAGCAGTGGCTCGTCGCGCGTCGGGCGGGCGAGCTGGCGCGTATGCGTGCCGAGTTGGGCGCGCCACGAGTGGCGGCGTTGCTGACGGCGCTCGACGCGCTCCCCGGCCTTCACCTGGGCACGGCGAAGCAGGTCGGCCGAAAGCTCGAGGTCGCGGCGGCAGAGCGCCGTGGTTCGGGCTTCGAGGCGCTCCACCGCTCGAGGCGGGCGGCGCGGCGGGCGCGGCTGGCCAGAGCGTGGCTCGGTGAAGACGTCACGGCGCTCAAGCAGCGACAGCAGCTGATGGGCGTGGCGTGCGACTTGTCGTGTCTTTCGCGGCTGCTCCGCGAGTTCGGAGACGAGCGGAGCGCCAGCGTCTGCGACCGGGGCATCGAGCGGCTGGTCGGCTGCTTCAGCTGAAGATCACTTCAGCTGGGCGGCCTTCTTCTCGAGCTCGGCGGCCTTGCGCTTGAGCTCTTCCGCGAGCCCCTGCAGCTTGCGGCGCTGCACGTCGAGGTCGTCCATCTCGTCTTCGTCGCCCGTAGCGATGCTGCGCGTGCCACCGCCCACCTGCGGACGGGCATCGGAGCTGCTGGTGATGGACAACCCTCGCGAATCGAGCGCGCCGTTCGCCGTGCCCGCGCTCTTGCTCGCGCCGCCGGGCGCGGAGTTGGAGAAGTCGGTGGCTTCTCCGGCGCGGGCGGCAGGTGCTCCGAAGGCGCCCAGCGGAGGGAACGATGGCGGCGGCACCTGAGGCGCGCTGCCAGCGGTGACGGGCCCCTGGGTCGGCGCGGCGTTGTCGGCGGCGAAGCTCGACTCGGTGTTCGAGACTCCGGCGGTGCGCGACGGCGCGGTAGGCGCTTCGCCCGCCACGGTGTCCTTGCGCTGCAGCCGCAGGCGGCGATCCTGGTCGTCGAACATCGACTCCTCGCCCATGAAGCGCTGCACGCGGCGATCGAGCTCGACCTCGTCACGACGCTGGGTGATGCGCGCGTCGAGCGCCTTGAGCTCACGACGAACCTTCTCTTCGTTGTCGCGCAGCAGGTCGGCCTGCTCGAGCAGCTCTTCGGGATCGTCGGTCGGCTTGAGGGCGTCGAGGGTGGGCAGCTTCGCGGCAGGCAGCGCGGCGCGAACCGACTCACGCTCGGCGCGGAGGCGGCGCATCTGGTCGATGAGGGTCTTGCGGGCCGTGCGGTCGGTCTGGCGATCGAACTCGCCACGCAGGCGAGTCAGCTCGGCCGACAGCCCGTCGAGCAGGGCCAGGTTTGCGCTCTCGAGCTCGGCTTCACGGCTCGACAACTTCTGGGCGAGATCGGTAAGCGAGCCCGACAGCTCCTGGGAGCGCTTGAGCGCCTGGTCGAGCTCGGAGCCCGGCAGCAGCGCGCCCTTCGACTCCGCCTTGAGCGCTTCGATGCGGCCCGAGACCGTCGAGAGCTCGTTGCGCTTGCTGAGCTGCTCACCACGCAGCTGGCTCACCTGCGCCCGAAGGCCAGCCGAGTTCGCGCGCATCGCCTCGACGCCGGTCGCCGACCACGCCTGCGAGGCGAGGAGGGTGAGGCAGAGGAGGGCGGCGCGGAGCTTCATGACGAGCGGGTTCTACAGCAACCACGGTGCCAGAGAGTCACCGACAAAATGGCCTGAATTCGAAGTCTTGGGAAGGTGCGCCTCTGTCGGAAGGCCCCGGAAAGCCAGCGATCGACAGTTTTCCGTGGTGAGAACACTGCGAGTGGAATCGATGGGGTAAGGCGGGTCGATGCGCGGTCGGCCACAGCCAGGGGTGATGTTGTTCTCGAAGGCGGTGGGCGCGACGAGTTTTTCGGTCGTGCGCGAGGTGCAGGCTGCCATCGCTGCGGTGCCCGGCAAGTCGTGGAAGGTGTGTCACGCCGGAGCGCTCGACCCGTTCGCGACGGGGCTGCTGCCGGTGCTGGTGGGCTCGGCGACGAAGCTCTTCGAGCGCGTGCACGAGTTGCCCAAGACCTACGAAGCGACGGTGGAGTGGGGCAGCGAGACGGACAACGGCGACGCGGGCGGAACCGTCGTCGAGCGCGGAGACGCGAGCGGGCTCACCGTGCAGCAGCTCGACGAGGCGCTGGCAGGCTTCATCGGGTGGACCAAGCAGGTGCCTCCCGCGACGAGCAACAAACGTGTCGACGGCGAGCGAGCCTACGAGAAGGCGCACCGCGGAGAGCCGGTCGAGCTCGAGCCGGTGCAGGTCTACCTCCACGAAGCGAAGTGGCTCAGCCATGCGCTGCCCCAGTCGAGCGTGCTGCAGCTCACCTGTCGAGGGGGCTACTACGTGCGCAGCCTCGCGCGTGACCTCGGTCGGCTGCTCGGCTGTCGTGCCCACCTGAGCGCCCTGAGTCGCACGCAGATTGGCCCGTGGCGCACGCCGCCTTCCTCCGAGCCGCTCTCGTTGCAGGGCGCCGATGCGCTGGGGTGGATGTCGGTGTTGCCGCTCCACGACGACGAGTGGGGGCAGCTCAAGACGGCGGACGTGACGGCGTCGATTCGCGCGAAGCCACGCCCGCCGAAATGGACGGTGCCCGAGAACTTCCCCCGGCCTCCCGAGCTGTTCGTCGGTGTGCACCTCGATCGCGTCGTCGCGTTGCTCGAGCGCCGAGAGGGTGGCTTCGGCGTGCACACCTCGTTGCTGCCGCCATTCTGACCCTGGTCAAGGCGCAATGCCGCCGTCGCGCGATCGTCCCTCTCCCAGCCCCCGCACTGAGAGGACGTCATGCATGCAGCCCAGAGTGTCCTGGTCGTCGGAGGTACGGGGCGAACGGGTTCGCGGGTCGTTCAGCAGCTCCTGGCGCGCGGGCTCGAGGTTCGAGTCGTCGTGCGCTCGTCGGCGAAGCTCGCGCCCGAGCTGATGAACATCCCCAGGCTGAAGGTCACCGAAGCGAGCCTGTTGGCGCTCTCGGCGCCCGAACTGCAACGGCTCGTGAGCGGGTGTGACGCCGTCATCTCGTGTCTGGGCCATGTGCTCGGCTTCAAGGGCATCTTCGGTGCGCCCCGCGATCTGGTGACATGCGCAGTGACGCGTCTGTGTGAGGCCATCGAAGCGCAGCGGCCACGCACGCCCATCAAGTTCATCGTGATGAGCAGCGTCTCGGTTCATCGAAGCAACGGCCTCGATGCGCGGCGGAGTGCGTTCGAGCGCGCGTTTCTCTGGGTGCTCTGCCGCCTCGTGCCACCCGCGCGTGACAACCAGCGCGCCGCGGAGTTTCTCCTCGAGCAGGTCGGCACCAGGCACCCGTTCGTGGAGTGGGTCGTCATACGGCCCGACACGCTGCTCGAGGGCGACGTCACTCCGTACGCGGTGCATGCCGAGATCGTCGACAGCCTCTTCTCACCCGGCTGCACGAACATGGCGAACGTGGCGCACGTGATGTGTGAGCTGGTGACGAACGCGTCGCTGTGGTCTCAGTGGAAGTACCAGTTGCCAGTGGTGGTGAACGATCAGCGCAGCACACCCGCCATCGGGCCCTGACAGAACGAGGGGTCGCCGAAGGTGGTGAGCGGAGCCCCCGCGGCCTGGGCGCAGGCGAGCAGCAGCTCGGAGTGCGAGCCACCGTTCGTCTCGAGCAGGCCGGAGCGCAAGGTTCCTCCACCGCCGCCTGCCACGACGAAGGGCACCGCGCGGTGCGAGTGCGTGTTGCCCTGCCCGAGCTCGTTGCCCCAGATGATGACGCTCTGATCGAGCAGCGAGGTGCCACCGCCAGCCGGTGTCGACTCCAGCTTCGACAACAGCCGCGCGAACTGTTCGGCGTACCACCGGTGAATCGTCGTGATGTCGGCGCGAGCGGAAGCGTCGTCGTCGGTGTGGTGGGAGAGTTCGTGGTGCTCGATGCCGACGCCGCTCCACCGGTGAACGATGGGGCTCGCCGACCGAGACCACTGCAGACTCGCGACGCGGGTGAGGTCGCACGCGAGCGCGAGGGCGAGCAGGTCGGTCTGCAGCGCGCCCAGCTGCGGAAACGAGTCGGGGCCCGTCGGGGTGACTGGCTCCGATGGACGAACGCAGGTCGACGATGGAGCGACGACCGCGTCGATGCGGCGCTCCACCTCACGAATCGTGTCGGCGTGTGCGTCGAGCACGGCACGGTCAGCCACGCTCACCTTCGGGCTCAGCGCGTTGAACTCACCGAGCACTGCGTCGAGCACGCTCTTCCGGTTGGCCCGGCGACGCGCGGCCTCGAGCGGATCAGCCGCACCGAACAGCCGCTCGAAGACCGCGCGTGGGTCGCTCTCGGGCGCGAGTGGAAAACCGGCGGGCGAATACGACATGCGCGAGAGCACCGTCGCTTCGGTCACCATCACGCCGAGCTCGAGTGAACGAAGCGCGGTCTCGGCGCCGAGGCTCGAGGCCACGACTTGATCGATCGACGGGCCCGACGCCCAGCCCACGTTGCCGAAGAGCGAGCTCGACTGGAGCGCGCGCGCCGTCCACAGGTGGCCCATGCCGCGTTGATGCCCGTCGCCGGGGCCGGTCGTCGCGGTCTTCAGGTCGACCTGCAGGGGCACCAGCACCTTCGACTGAAACGGCGCGAGCGGCGCGAGAATCGGAGACAGCGCCCAGCCCATCGGCGTGCGCGTCGGCGCCCACGAGTCGAGCACGGTGCCGTTCGGCGAGAACACGGTCACGAAGCGGCGGGGAGACGTTCCCTGCGCGAACGCCTCGAGCCATGGGAGCGCGAGCGAGACGCCAGCCGCGCGGAGGACGAGCCGGCGCGAGATCATGGCGCACCCGCCAATCGAAACGTGTCGCTCGTCACCAGCGTCAGCAGCGCCTCACGTACGTCTCCGTCGGTGAGCTCGAGCGTGCGAGTCATCGCGTCGAGCGTGCAGCGATCGCCGGCCGTCTCCGCGCGGCCCATCGTGAAGCGAAACCACTGCGTGGCGACACACCGGCGAACGTCGGAGCTCTGTGCCAGCCACTGGCCGAGCGGCTCGGCGCCCTCGAAGCGGAACCCACCGTCGAACCTCGTCAGTTCTCCATGCGCGTCGATGGCGCGACCGTTCTCGACGAGCCTGAAGGCGCCGGTCTCGTCGTAGCGCTCGAGGCCGAAGCCGATCGGATCCATCAGCTGGTGACAGCCCGAGCAGGCCGGGTCGGCCACGTGCTGTTGAAACCTGGCGCGCGTCGTTCCTCCGTTCTGCGCCGGCAGCGTCATCGAGACGTTCGGAGGAGGTGTCGGCAACTTCCCGCAGAGCAGCCGTTCGCGAACGAAGCGGCCACGCAGCGTGGGTGAGGTGCCCCTCGACTTCGCCCAGACCGCCAACACCCCGGGCGCCGTGAGCACGCCGCTGCGCTGGAGCACGTCGAGCTGCACGCGTCGAAAGCCCTCACCTTCGAGGCCGGCGAACCCGTACCGCGCGCCCAGCGGAGGATCGACGAAGGTGGTCTTGCCCGAGAAGAGCGTCGAGAGGTGGTGATCATCGAGTGTGACGAAGGCGCCCAGCTCGGCGACCTCACGCTCCATCGAGGGCTTCAGGTCATCGAAGCCTGCGTCGGGGCCGCCGCGAGAGACCCGGGAGAGCGACGAGACGCCGAGCCACTCGACGTGAAAGCGGCCGATGGTTCGTCTCGCCGCGGCGGTCGAGAGCAGGCGTTGGGCTTCGGCGCGAACGTTCTGGTTCGAGACGAGCGCTCCCGACGCCGCGAGCGCGCGGAGCCGATCGTCAGGCCCCTCGCCCGTGAGCGCGAACGCCAACCGAATGGCGAACGCCTCGTCGTCGACGACGCCTGCATCGGTCGACTCCACGCGAAAGAGGAACGCTGGTGATTGCAGCAACACCTGGGTGAGCAATCGGGCGCTCATGTCTTCAGACTCGGTCGTGCGCAGCCGTCGCCAGGTCTCGTTCAGTCGCGCGAGCTCGTCGTCGCGCGCCGGCCTTCGAAAGAGGGCGGTCGCGAGCTTCGCGATGAACCGCGGCGAGCACGTGTCTGAGAGGGGGCAGGGCGAGAGCTCGCCGACGTTCATCGAGGCCGTGGTGCGCTCCGCGGCTTCGAGCAGCTTCTCCGCCAGCGAAACCGAAGCTGCTTGCGCCTCCGCGACAGTGGAGAAGCCGAGCCCCTCGTCGTCGGGGATCTCCAGCGTGACGTCGACGTTCAGCGCCTGCTTCACCGAGTGCTGCCACTCGAGCCGTGTCAGGCGCCGCAGCCGCAGAGGCGCGGGTTGGCTCGTGCACGACACCTCGACCGTCGTCACGGGTTCGGGGTTCAGCGTGGGGGCCGGAGACTGGCGGCAGGCCAGGTCGAACATCACCACTCCTGCCCAGAGCCACCGCACGAGGCGCACTTCAAACGCAACGCTCCAGCAGGCGCAAGGCGTGGTACCAGATGGGGCGTGGCGACGCAGGAAGACGGCAAGACCGCGGCGACGACGGCGCTCGTTTCTGGAGCGCTCGGGCTCACGCTCATTCCACTCGTCGGAGCCGTCGTAGCCATCATCGCTGGTCACCTCGCGAGACGAACCCTGCCGAAAGGCGCGGAGGGCCGGCGGCAGGCCACCATCGGGCTCGTGCTCGGCTACCTCGGGCTCGCTGCGCCTGCGCTGCTCATCGGGCTGGGACACACGCCGTCGTCACGCGCGGCCGACGTCGAGGCTGGTTGTGTGCGGGCGCTCGAGACGCCCTCGCCATTCGCCGTGTGCAGCCAGTTGATCAGCGACGTCGCGCTCGCGTCGTCGTTTCAGGGCCTGACTGCGCTCGAGCCCTCGCGTCGGCTCGATTCGTGGGCGGTCGCGCTCAAAGACAGCGCCACCTGCCGAATGGAGCCGAAGCCAGCGCTCTGCTCGCTCGACCCGGGCGGTTCACGCGACGAGCTCCGGCGCCTCTCGGTCGAGGCCTTCCTTCGTTCGGCGCGAAGCCTCGACCCGCAGACGACGCGCGCGCTCGAGGCCGCGTTGCCGCGTCACCTTCAGTGACCCTTCAGGGCCCGCTTCGGCACCTCGGCCTCGACGAAGATGCGAATGAGCTCGGCGTCGAGCTGCCCGCTCTTCGACTCCATGTGCAGAATGTCGATGGCCTTCTCGTGCGGCACGGCCTTCTTGTAGGGGCGGTCGCTGGCGGTGAGCGCGTCGTAGATGTCCGAGATGGCCATCATCTTCGACTGAAGCGGAATTCGTTCGGCGGCGAGCGCCCGCGGGTAGCCCTTGCCGTCGAGCTTCTCGTGGTGCGCGTAGGCGATCTCGGGCACGCGCTTGAGCACCCGCGTCCACGGAATCTGCGAGAGGAACTTGAAGGTGTGCGTGACGTGCGACTCGATCTCGCGACGCTCGGTGGCCGACAACGACCCACGCGGAATCGAGAGCACCTGAATCTCGTGGGCCGACAGAATCGTCATCGGCCGCTCGCGTGAATCGGTGAACGCGACCTCGCCCAGCCCGGCGAGCTTCTCGAAGCCGCCCTGCGCCAGCACCGTGGGCTTGTTGCAGCTGATGATGAAGTCGAGCGCTTCGTCGAGCTCCTTCAGTTCCTTCGCCAGGCGCACCTCTTCTTCCTGGTCGATGGCCGCGATCTCACGGTCGCCGCGCAGCTTCACCATCTCGAGGCGCCGCTGCATCGAGGCGAGCTGACGGTCTTTTCGCGCGAGCTCGAAGCGCTGCTTGATGACCTCGAACTCGTGCGGGTACAGCTTCTCGGCCTTCACGAGCACGGGCTCGCGTACGCCGATCTTCCCGAAGTCGTGCAGCAGTGACGCGTAGCGGATCTCCTGGATCTGCTCCTGCGTGAAGGCGGTGCCGCGGTAGGGCCCGGTGGGAACGGCCTCGGCCGACTGGGCGAGCCCGACGGTGAGCGACGCCACACGGCCCGAGTGACCGGCCGTGGTGGGGTCTCGAGACTCGATCGCCATCACCGATGCTTGCACGAAGCCCTCGAAGAGCCGGCTGATCTCTTCGTGCAGCATGGCGTTCTCGATGGCCTGCGCGGCCTGGCCGCCGAGCGCGAGCAGCAGCTCTTCGTCTTCGGCGTCGAAGGTGCCGTCCGACGCGTTGAGCGCCTGGATGACGCCGGTGATGTCGCCGCGTGTGTCGCGCATGGGCACGCAGAGAATGCTCTTCGTGCGGTAGCCGCTCTTCACGTCGAAGTCGCGGTTGAACCGGGCGTCTTCGTAGGCGTCCTTGATGTTGACGATCTCGCCAGTGGCCGCGACCGAGCCGGCGATGCCCTGGCCGATGGGCAGGCGAATCTCCGAGCTGGCGCCCTGCGCGACGCGGCTCCACAGCTCGTTGCGCGTGCGGTCGACGATGAAGAGGCTGCAGCGATCGGCTTCGACGACGCGCGCGGCCTCTCTCAAGATGAGCGGGAGCAGCGTGTCGAGGTTGCGCTCGGCCGTCATCGCCTTGGCGACTTCGAGAATCGACGACAGCTTGCTCATGCGTCGCAGCGCCGCCTGCATCGGCGAGATCGACGGTGAGGTGGTTTCGTCTGCCTTGAAGTCGTTGGGGCTGGTAGACACGGGCGGCGATGTTCCTCTGGCGAGCGAGCCTCCGCAACCGCCTCACCATCGCGATGTGCGCCTTCTCCATCGTGAGCGGCTGCGCGATGCAGCAGTTCCTTCGCGTCGACGAGCGGCGGGTCGACGAGCGCCTGCGCTTCTTCCTCGGCGGTGGCGGTAACTCGCTGGTGCTGTCCCACGGCGCCGAGGCGTTCCTCATCGACACCAAGTTCGCGGGTGCTTCGCAGTCGCTGCGGCACCGCGTCGAAGAAGAGCTGCTGCGCGACGTGCGGCGCATTCTGTTGACGCACTCGCACTTCGATCATGCCGACGGCCTCGAGCGCTATCACCACCTGGGCCCGGTGCTGGTGCACGAGAACACGAAGCGTCGGCTCGAGGCGCGAGGGGTGCGCGCGCGGTGGGTCGAAGTGAACGGCGCCATCGAGCTCCAGCTGGGCGACGAGCTGGTGCGCATCTGGTTCCCCGGCAAGGGGCACACCGACGGAGACCTCGTCGCGTACCTCGTGAAGCGGAAGCTGCTGGTGACCGGCGATCTCGTGACCGCCCAGAACGAGCCGGTGATCGACGTCTCCTCGGGAGGCGACGTGCTCGCGTTCCGGCACACCCTCGACGCGCTGCTGCAGCTCGACTTCGTGACGGCGCTCCCCGGCCATGGAGAGCCCGTCGGCCGCGCCACGCTCGTGCGTCTGCGTGACTACCTCGCCCAGCTCGAGCTCGAGGTGCGTGACGGTCAGTCGCGCGGGTGGACCGAGGACGAGGTCGTCGCTGGCATTTCCATGAAGGGCGCGCCCGACCTCGAGCCCGTGCCGTTCGGCGCGAACCGTGAGAAGACGACGCGGCTGATGGATCGGGCGCTGCGCGCGCGCAAGGAGTGACGAGATGGCGAAACCGGTGAAGGTGGCTCCCTCGATTCTCTCGGCTGACTTCGGCCGCCTCGCCGACGAGGTGCGCGCCATCGAGAAGGCCGGCGCCGACTACGTGCACGTCGACGTGATGGACGGCCGCTTCGTGCCCAACCTCACCATCGGGCCACTGGTCGTCGAGGCCGTGAAGAAGGCGACCTCGCTGCCGCTCGACGTGCACCTGATGATCGTCGAGCCTGAGAAGTACATCGCCGACTTCGCGAAGGCCGGCGCGAACCTCATCACCGTGCACCAGGAGACGTGCCCCCACCTCCACCGCACGCTCCAGCAGATTCGGGCCGCCGGTGCCAAGCCGTCGGTGGTGCTGAACCCTTCGACGCCGCTCGTCACCATCGAAGAGGTGCTGGGCGAGGTCGATCAGGTACTGCTCATGAGCGTGAACCCCGGCTTCGGCGGGCAGACGTTCATCGAGGCCACGGTCGACAAGGTGAAGCGCCTGCGCGCGATGCTCGAGGCTCGCGGGCTCACGAACGTCGACATCGAGGTCGATGGCGGCATCAACGCCGACACCGCGAAGCGGGTCATCGCGGCCGGAGCCTCGGTGCTCGTCGCGGGCAATGCGGTCTTCAAGACCCCCGACTACGCGAAGGCAATCTCGTCGCTGCGCTCGTGAGCGGCGCACGTTTTTCGTTCACTGGCCGCGCGCTCGACCGTGCTTCTCGTCAGATGCTGCTGGCCCGATGAATGCTGACCTTCACCGCGGAGGTGTACGCCGTGAAAGCCAGCCGCGTGATGACGAAAGACGTGACCTGCATCACACCTGACTTCGGCCTCGAGCGCGCGTGGTCGTTGATGAAGAAGCTCAACGTCAGGCACCTGCCAGTCGTGTTCTCGGGGAAGGTCGTCGGCATCTTGTCCGACCGCGATCTGTTGCTGCGCGCGCTGCCGGTCGAAGGCGGAGCGCTCTCGTTTCCTCCCTTGGCAGCCGGCGAGGCGATGACGCCGCACCCGATCTCGTGTCAGCCCGCGACGCCGGTGTCGAAGCTCGCCGCGCTCATGCTGCAGCACCGCATCGACTCGATTCCCATCGTGAGCCTGCGCGACGATCTCGTCGGCCTGGTGACGTCGACCGATCTGATCGAGCTGCTCACGGCGCCCGAGACCATCACCGACACGCTGCCGTTCGAGTTCAACGTGAAGCAGGCAGAAGCAGCCGCCGCCTGACCGTCACTCGATGAGCCCGTGCTTCACGAGCCACGTCGCGAGGAAGCCGGCGACCCATGGTTCGCGGCCGCTCAACGTCGCCGCGAGGTGCTCCTTGAGCGTGCCCCACGCGCGCGGCGTCTCACAGAGCGTCAACGCCCAGCGCACGTCGTCGTCGCTGATGAGCACGCGCAGCTCGGGGTAGATGACCCACGGCTGGCCCTCGGTGCGGCTGAAGGCGGTGCGGGTCACGAGGCGGTCGTCGGCGATGTGGCCCGTGGGGAAGTGGGCGAACGCCCGCTGGAAGTCGAGCTTGAGGGGGTGGCTGCGGCCCGTTGGCGTGAAGGGCTTCGTCGACAGGTCGCGCCAGGTCGCCTCGAGCTGCTTCACCACCACTCGCCAGTCATAGGTCGACTTCGCGCGCTGTTGCGCCGCTGCGCCGAGCCGCTCCCGGAGCGGTCGATCGTTCGCGAGCCCGGCCATCGTCGCGGTCAGGGCCTTCAGGTCGACCTCGATGCTCTGCCCGAGGATGAGGTGCAGCGGGCGCTCGTAGAGCAGGGGGCCGAGCTCCGAGAGCTGGCTCCAGTCGACGCCGAGGCGCGTCGTCACGCGGCGCCCCACCTGCTCGTCGACCGTGTCTTTGTAGCCGTCGAAGTCGGACGCGATGACGGGCAGGCCGGCGGCGAAGGCCTCGATGACCGACTGCCCGAACGTCTCCTGCAGGTTGTCGACGGGCGAGACGAAGACGTCGGCGGCCGAGAGCAGCAGGCGCTTCTCGGGCGCAGAGAAGTCGACGCGGAGCGTGACGCGATCGTCGACGCGCAGCACCTTCGCCCACAGCGCGATCATCTCGGGCGTGCGGGTGCCCTGCCTGGCTCCGGCGAGCACGAGATGAACGTCGAGCTTGTGCTCGTGCACGAGCGCGGCGAACGCCTGCAGCAGGGGAAACGCGTCGAGCTTGTCGTACTCGGTGAAGCGCGCGAGCGAGAGAAAGACGACGCGGCCCGAGGGAAGGCCCAGCGAGGTGCGCGCCTCGTGCTTGAGAATCGGCGCGAGCGCGTCGACGTCGACGCCCAGCGGCACGTGCGGGAGCTGCCAGCGGGAGAGGGCCGCGCTGAGCCCCCGCTCCTTGAACGCGGCCTCGACGTGGTCGAAGCACTGCTCGAGGGTTCGGCGGCCCTGCGTCGAGGAGCAGAAGATGGCGTCGGTGGCCGAGGGCTGCAGCAGCGGCCAGCGCGCGAGCTCCTGGTGCAGGCGCGGGTAGCTCAACGAGTGCGTCTGGCCCGTCACGGGCGTCGCCTTCGTGGCGTAGCGGTCTCGGAGCGCGACGAGGTCGAACAGGCGCTCGAGGTGGGCAGGGTGGTGAAGCACGTCGATGTGGCCGGTGCGCAGCAGCTCGGGCACCTGCAGCAGATGACAGGCCTGCAGCCGGCCCTGCGGCAGCTTCCACTCGGCGATGAGGCTCTCGAAGACGGGCAGGTCGGCGTCTTCACCCGCGACCATCAGCACGCGCTCGAACGACGAGTGATGCACCAGCGCGTCGAGCAGGGCGCCGTTCGCGACTGTGCGGCCGACCAGCACGCCGCCGGGGTGGGTCCACGTTCCGGGCACGGCCAGCGCCGCGAGCGTTCGCATGGCGAGGGTCTAGCACCGGGGCGCCGATGGGAGCGCAGCCACGAGATGGAGTAGAGAGCACTGGCGCATGAACGCCTCCTGGAAAGCCTCGCTGTTGAGCGCGCTGCTCCTGGGCGCTGGCTGTGACGACGCGGCGAAGAACGAGAAGCCCGACGAGCCGGAGAAACCGGAGACGTCCGAGGCGGCGATGCCTGCGGTCGCGGCGGCGCTGTCGGCCGCTCCGGGCAGGGTCAGGCCCGAGAAGGAGTCGAAGCGCCGCCCGAAGTCCATCTTGCTCGCCGAGGCGCGGGAGCTGATCGGCTGGCGCGTGGCCGATGGCTTCTTGTCGCGTGAGCAGATTCTCACCGCGGCGCTGCAGTCGGCCGATGGGCGCGAGTCGCTCAAAGGTGAGCTCGAGAAGGTCGTCGACGAAGAGCTCAGCGCTCACCGCAAACGCGAAGCCGAGTGGAAGTACCTCACCGACGCCGATCGCCTGAGCCGCGCGTTCAAGGCGCTCGAGAAGCAGGGCGTCATCGCGCGTGAACGCTTCGCCGATTGCCGCAAGTGTGGCGTCGCCGACATGAAGCTGTTGCGCGAGGACCTGCTCGAGCGGGGCCAGCGCGCCGATGGCTACGTGTTCTTCACCGATCAAGACGCCGACGGCCTCTCGGAGTCGGGTGAGCTGGTGCTCGAGTACGGCAGCTTTCGAGACGACGCCGAGGCGGCGCAGAAGGTCGGCGGCCGGGTGGAGCAGGTGCTCAAGTCGGAAGGCCTCTCGCCCGTCGCCGAGACCGATGACGAAGGCGGCGAGACGTACCTCGTGCTGTCGGGCCTCGACTGGCAGAAGCGCCGGTTCACGAAGGCCCCCGCGAAGTAGGCCAGACATGACGACGCCGGCGAGGCGGAGCGAGGTGCTCCAACCTGCCGGCGCCGGCCCTGCGTTCGGGTCTGTTACTTCCCGATGATGTTGAACTCGACGCGGCGGTTGTTGTCGCGGCCCGCCGGCGTGTCGTTCGAGTCGGCCGGCTTCTCCTGGCCAAAGCCGACGGCCTTGACGCGGCTCGCGTCGACGCCCTGCTTCACGAGGTAGTCCTTCACCGAGTCAGCGCGCTCCTGCGAGAGCTTGAGGTTCTGCTCGGGCACGCCGGTGTTGTCGGTGTGGCCTTCGACCTGCACCAGGGTGATCTCGGTGTGCTGCTTGAGCACCGCGCTGACCTGGTCGAGCAGCGCGAACGAGCGCTTCTGCAGCGTCGCCTTGTTGAGGTCGAAGTACACCTTGTCCTTGATGACGAGCTTCTCGCGGGTGATCACGACGAGCTGCTTCACCTTCTCGGGGCAGCCCTGGTTCGTCGCCGGGCCCGCCTCGTTGATGCAGTTGTCGACGCGGTCGTTCACGCCGTCCTTGTCGGTGTCGGGGTAGGGGCAGCCCTTGTTGTCCTTCTCGCCGGCCACGTCGATGCAGGCGTCGAGGCGATCGACCGTGCCGTCGGCGTCCTTGTCGGTGTCGGGGCAGCCCGCGTTCTCTTTCGGGCCCGACTGGTCGACGCACTTGTCGTCGTTGTCGAGCACGCCGTCTTTGTCCTTGTCGCCCCACGGGCAGCCGGCGTTCTCCTTCGGGCCAGCCACGTCGACGCACTTGTCGTCGTTGTCGAGCACGCCGTCTTTGTCCTTGTCGCCCCACGGACAGCCGCCGTTCTCCTTCGGGCCGGCGACGTCGACGCACTTGTCGGTCTTGTCGTTGGTGCCGTCCTTGTCCTTGTCTTCGATGGGGCAGCCGTTCGTCTCTTTCGGGCCGGCCTGATCAGGGCACTTGTCGGCGTCGCCCGAGATGCCGTCGTCGTCGAAGTCGGCCTCGGCCGGAATGGTGTCGGGAGCGCCGATGCTGACCGAGAGACCTGCCATCAGCATCTGGTGGGGCCCGAGCATGCGGAAGGTGACGACGGGGCCGATGTGCAGCGCTTCGACGAGCGAGAACTCATAGCCGGTGCCGATGTCGAAGCCGGGCCCGAGCTCATTGGCGACCTTCGCGAAGCCGTACGCGAAGTGCGCGTCGAAGTACCAGGAGCCCCAGAGGTTGCCGCGGTGGGTGGTGCCGGGGTTGAAGAGGTAGCCCTTCTCGTCGTTGAACAGGCGCAGCCGAACGCCGATGCCCGCGCCGAACGCCGCGCCCTGGTCGAGGTAGCCGACGAAGTTGTTGAAGGTCGAGATGCCGAAGGCCTCGATCTGCGGCGCAACCGGCCCCAGCACGCTCTTGAGCAGGGTGGTGTCGACCTTGATCGCCGCGCCCGTGAGAGGCACCGCGTGGTCGAGCCCCGTGCCGCCGCCCATGTCGAGGTGGATGTTGACCGGCGACTGTTCGGCGAAGGCCGAGAACGAAGCGAGCAGGGCCGTCAGGAAGACGAGCCGGAAGTGCGTGTGCATCGAAGAAACCCCTCGAAGAAAGCGGCCAACCGAGGGGCGCGGACTTACGGCTTTCCCAGCGCGTGTCTACTGCTTTTTGGCTCGGCGCCGCGCTGCCTGCGTCAAGAGTGCCGCCAGCGCGAGCAACGAACTGCCGTCGATGGAGCCGCAGCCGCACCCCTTCGCGAGGGGATACGACGCGGGCGGCGCCTGAAGGATGAAGGGCATCGGCGTCGGCGCAGGACCGGCGTCGGCGAGGCCTGCATCACTGCCCGAACCTGCATCGGCCGCGGCGCCCGCATCAGGCGTGCTCTGACCTGCGTCAGGTCGCCCCGCATCGACCGGAGGCACCACGCCTCCGTCGCTCACGCCGCCGTCGCCGAGACACTCCGAGACGTTCAGCGTTCGGGTCGTGACGCAGCTCGTGGGCGTCGCGCACGACGGGTCAGGCAACGCCGGAGGCCGCGAGACCCCCGCTCCGATGTCACTCAGTCGCGGGTACGCCGGGCGAATGCCGCGCCAGTGATTGGCGGTGGGGGCGAACTCCATCCACCCCCAGACACGCTCCTGGTACGGCGCCGAGCCCGAAGGACAGGAGCCGGGGCGGCACACGCCACGCGTCGACGGGAAGTTGGGGTTGTTCGGGTTGTTGGTCGTCGACAGCCCGTTGTACGCCCACGTCGCGGTGTACCAGTGCTCGACGATACGCGGCTGGTTGTCGCCCACGCAGTTCGTCACGCGCCACTTGTCGGTGAGAATCTGCATGCCGGTCTGCAGGTTGTAGAGCGCGTCAGACGCCACGCGGCTGCGGTCGTACGCGGGCGTCGGGTCGAACGAGCGCATGCCGCTGGTGACCTGACCCACGCCGTAGCCGCAGTCGAACGAGATGATGGTCTGTGCAGGTTTGCCGCGCTGATCAGCCGGCGTCGTCGGCGCGCAGAACTGGTTCCAACTGCTCTCCTGCATCGAGATGGCCTTGATCAGCTCGCAGGGAAACTTCGCGACCTGGCTCATGGGCGGCGTCGGGTTGTTGCAGCCCGTGCCGAGGTTGCTGACGGTCGGAGCATTCGTGCCCCACGCCGCCGGCCCCTTCGAGACCGTGTCGAAGATCACCTGCCACTGCGTGACCGTCGGGTTCGTTCCCGGTACCGCTTCGACCGCGCAGCTGCCGGTGTTGCCCGAGCTCGACAGCGTGTACGAGGGACAGAACTGCGCTGACGCTTCGAGCGCGAACAGCGTCGCCGCCGCCGAGAGCACGCGTTTCATCGGTTCACCCCCGCGACGTCGACGATGCCCGTGGGGAACACGACGGGAACCGCCGTGCCATCGCGCAGGCGCGTGACGTAGACCAGCGGCGCGAGGTTCGGCACCTCATGACGGGTGAAGACGAGCCCGTCGGCGACGAAGCGCACCCGCTCGAAGCCCGGCCCGTGTGAAGTGAGCGCGACGCCGTCACGACCCAGCCACGAGAGGCCGCGGCCTTCACCCGTCGACCACGCGAGGCCCGCCGGCAGCACGGTGGGCAACAGCGCGACCTGATCACCTTCTGCGAGGCGAGTCCGTTTGCCCGAGGAGAGGTCGACTTGTTCGATGAACCAGCGCTCCACGCCGGGCTCGGCGATGGTGAACAGCACGCGCTGGTGTTCGGCGTCGATCACGAAGTCGTGCGCCATGGCCGGCAGCGAAGGAATGAGCGTGCGGACGGCGAGCGTGTCGACGTGAACGGCCTCGAGCTTCGCGCCGCCCGGCCCCGCGACGTAGATGATCAGCTCGCGGCCGAGGCCTCCCGCCACGTGCGTCCAATAGCCCTTCGTCTCGTAGACGGTGCGGAGGCGGCCGCTCTGGAGCTCGACTTCGGAAACAGTCAGCGCGTCGACGCGATAGCTGCCGTCGTTCGTTTCGGGCCCCGGCGCGCCGCGCTCCACGAACAGCCGCGAGCCCAGCAACGTCGGCTTCGACGCGCGCACCACGTCGGTCGCGAGCACGCGTTCGGGTTGGCCGGGCGAGACGATCGACAGCGTCGCGACGAACGATGGGTCACGCGCGAGCCCGGTGACACGAACGACGGCGAGGCGCTTCGTGCCTGGCATGACGATGGCGCGGAACGTCTCGTCGGGCTGCACCTCGAGCTGGGCGAACGGCTCCGTGAGCGACGTTGCGGCGATGGGCTGCCACCGAACCTGGAGCGTCGACGACGGCACGTCTTTCGACAGCACCGCGACCTCGAGCGGAGCGGCCGCCACCAGCACACCGAGAACGAGCGTGACCATTGTCTGGCCACCTAGCGCGAGTCTGCGCCCGTCGTCACCCGACGGTGGGTTCGGCTCGCGCGCGGGTGCTAGGGTCGGCTCCCATGGCCAACCCTCCGCCGTCCGCCAAGAAGCCCGAGAAGACGCCCGAAGCCATCGTCGAGAAGCTGCTCGACGACCCGAACACGCCGAAGATCGCCGAGAAGCTCGAGATGAAGCTCGAGGACTACGTCGCGCTCGTCGTTCACTACGTGATGAACCCGAACGAGCAGCCGATGCTCAACATCGTGAAGGACGAAGACCTGGCGAAGCAGGGGCTGAAGCCGATCTCGAGTGACGAGATCAACACCTACATGGAGCAGTCACTCGCCGTCGCCGAGGCCGCCGTCGGGTCGGGGTTCTCCGAAGCGAAAAAGGCACCGGTTTCAATGGGTTCACTGCCCCAGGTGCAGGTCGATGCTTCGAAGACGAGCCCTGAGCTCAAGGCCGAGCTCGAGAAGGCCATGCGACGCGGGCGCGGCGGCAAGACCTGATCGCAACTTCAAAGGCCTTTCTCCGAGAATGAGAATGTCAGTCCGTTTTTCAGAACGGCGCGAAACCCAAAAACCGCAGTCCACGAGGCACTCATGGCTTTCCTGAAGAAGTTGGTTGGCGGCATCGGCAAGGCGCTCGGCAAGGTCACGAGCTTCGTCAAGAAGGTGTGGAACAACCCGCTCTTCAAGATGGCCCTCAACGTCGGGATGATGTTCATCCCCGGCGGCGCGATCGTGAAGGGCCTGGGCATGCTGGGCAAGCTCGGCTCGCTCGGGCAAACGCTGACGTCCTTCGCGGGCTTCGCGCAGAAGTTCATGGGCCCGCTGCAGAGCATGATGCAGAGCGGCCCGCTGAAGATGCTCTCGGGCTTCCTCGGCCAGGCTGGCAACTCGAGCAACCTGCTCTCGATGGCCACCGACCTCTTCAGCGCACGGCAGAGCCAGCAGACGCAGAACCAGCCTCCGGGCCTCGGCGACGCGTACCAGATGGGCCTCGCCAACATTCAGCAGATGTTCGCGTTCTCTCAGGCGAACCAGCTCCGCAGCTTCTTCGGCTGATCTTTCACTGCAGCACTGCCAAACGGGGCGGGCACCGGGCCGACTTCCGAGACGAGCGGAAGCCGGCCCGAAGTGTTTCTGGTCGTCGCGAGCCACATCGCGGCGGCTGCGCGTCGGCTTCGTCTCACGGTGCTGCGGGAGGGGCGGTGAGTCGCCGCCCGTCTTTCGTTCGCCGCACGGTCGCATCGTCGGCGTGACCCTTCGCGCGATCCCACAACTGGCAGGTGACGGCCTGGTGCGCTTGATCGAGCCCTTCGCAGTAGTTCGTGAAGAGGCAGCGCCGCACCTCGTCGCCACGCCCCTGCCGCACCTTCTCGAACCAGTCGGGGTCGGCGAGCGATTGGCGTGCTGAGGCGACGACATCGGCCGCGCCCTCCGCCAACACCGCCTCGGCCTGCTGAAAGCTGGCGATGCCGCCGCACGCGACGACCGGCGTCTCGAGCTTCGCGTCGACGAGTGCACGCTTCACCATCGCGACGGCTCCGAGGTTTCGCCCAAACGGACCGGGCGCGGCGATGTTCGTCGTCGGCATGCACTCGTGCCCCGAGGGGCCTGTGTAGGGATAGGCGGCGTGACCGATGCGCGGCTGCTTCGCGTCTTCGAACTTCCCGCCGCGCGAGAGCGAGACGAAGTCCATTCCGGCGCGCGCGAACTCGACGGCGAAGAACGCCGCGTCGTCGACGCCCGAGCCATGCTCGATGATCTCATCGGCCAGAAACCGGCACCCGACCGCGACGGAAGGAGCTGCCGCGGCACGCACCGCGTGAAAGACCTCGAGCGGCAGCCGCACGCGCTGGGTTCGATCGCCGCCGTACCCATCGGAGCGCGTGTTCCTCGCCGAGAGAAAGCTGGCCATCGTGTAGGCGTGCGCGAAGTGCAGCTCGATGCCGTCGAAGCCTGCCGCGACACAGCGCTTCGTTGCATCGGCGAACAACGCCGGCAGCACGCGCGGCAACGACTCGATGTGGGGCAGGTGGGTGTCGGTGACGCGCTCCCGAAGCCCGAAGCGCAGCGCCTCGGCCTCTCGCTCGTCGAGCACCGCCAGCACGGCGTCGTCCGGCAGCGACAGCAGGTGCGCACGCACGTCAGCCTCGGGGACCGTTGCGAACGAGGTGCCCAGCGCGGAACGCAGCCGTGGCGTGATGGTGAGGAATCGCCCCAGAAACGACTCGCGCGTCGGCCTTCGTTTGATGTTCAGAAAATCGATGAGCTGCACGAACAGCTTCGTCTCGCCGCGGCTCGCCTGCTTCACCGCGCGTGTCAGCTTCGCGAGCCCCTCGACGAACCGATCATGCCCGGCGCGCAGCAACGGCCCCGAGGGCACGTCACGAATGCCCGTCGCTTCGATGACGATGACGCCTGGCCGGCCCTTCGCGAAGCGCGAGTACCACTCGATGACGTCGTCGGTGACGAAGCCGTCGTCGGTCGCGCGCCAGGGCACCATCGCCGGAATCCACGTGCGGGTGAGCGCCTTCACGGGGCCCAGCTGAACGGGAGAGAACCAGCGGCTGAGGGCGGCCTCGTCGGCGGTGGGCCAGCGATCGATGGGCAACAACTTCGCGCGTCGGCGGTCACTCATTGGGCGCGGCAGTGTCGCTGATGCTCCAGGTCACGTCACCACGACGTGGGTGGCATCGCGGCCGAAGACGTGCGTAAAAGCGCGCTCTCCACTCCGGCGGCGGCCACCCGGACAACTCGAGACGGATTCCTCCATGAGACTTCAGCTCTTCACCCCGACCTCCTCGGCGCCGAACCGCTTCGTGTTCGCGGCCCTCGTCGCGTCGATGGCGTTCCTCAGTGCCTGCGGCAGTGGAACGGTCTGCGGCAACGCGCGGCTCGAGACCGGCGAGGCCTGTGACGACGGCAACAAGGTCGACGGCGACGGCTGCGAGAGCACCTGCCAGCTCACGATGAACACGGGCGGCGGCGCTGCGACGGGCGGCGGCACGACGGCTGGTGGGGCGGCGACGGCTGGCGGAACCGGAACTGCGGGCGGCACGGGCACGGCGGGCGGCACCACGACGGCGGGTGGAGCGGCCGGTGGCGCCACTGCAGGTGGAGCAGCAGGCGGCACGGTGATGAGCGTCTGTGGCGACGGCCAGCGCACCGGCGGCGAGCTCTGTGACGACGGCAACATGGTCGACACCGACGGCTGTACGACGGGCTGCGTGTTCTCGGCCGCCAGCGCGTACTGCGGCGACGGCACCCGCAACGGCACCGAGGC
Source organism: Archangiaceae bacterium (assembly GCA_016879935.1). Classification (GTDB taxonomy): domain Bacteria; phylum Myxococcota; class Myxococcia; order Myxococcales; family Myxococcaceae; genus Xiheimicrobium. The sequence goes on from JAACJQ010000263.1 coordinate 24,410, forward strand.
GTGCGACGACGGCAACCTCGGCTCGGGCGATGGCTGTGAGATCGACTGCACTGCGACGGTCGCCTCCACGCCCGCCAACGTCTGTGGCGATGGTGTGCGCCGTGGGTCGGAGCTGTGTGACGACGGCAACGTGATGCCCGCCGATGGCTGCGAGGCCGACTGCACGCCCACGCAGGTGCTGACCGTGACGTGCCCTGCGGCGTCGCTCCCTGCGCCCACGAGCTCGTGTGATGTCGCGCCCGGCTCCACCACGAAGCTCATCGTCGGCACCGTGCTGCAGCCCGGTCGCGTGCTGCGCGGCGGTCAGGTCGTCGTCGACCCGATGGGCATGATCACCTGCGTCGGCTGCAACTGCCTTGCGGCCGCTGGCGCCAACCCCACTGGCATTCTCTGCGGCGACAACCTCGTCTCGCCCGGCCTCATCAACAGCCACGATCACCTGACGTTCCCCGCGGCGCCGTACGTGGCCCCGGGCGTCGGAGCGAACGGCCTGCTCGCCGACGGCGGCGTGCCCGAGCGCTACGAGCACCGCAGCGACTGGCGCGGCGGCGTCGACGGCCACAGCGCCGTCTCGAACGGCGGCGGCGGCAACAGCAACCAGACCCGGTGGAACGAGCTTCGTCAGCTGCTCGCGGGCACGACCTCGATCTCGGGCTCTGGCGGCGCGCTCGGCCTGCTGCGCAACCTCGACGCCCCTGACACGTCGGCGACCAGCGACAGCCAGCTGGGTCTCGGCGCGAACACCTCGGGCGGCAACTACGACACCTTCCCGCTCGGCAGCAGCACCTCGGAGCAGCTCGTCGGCAGCTGCGCCTACAGCTCGAAGCCCAACCCGATGACCGACATTCCGGCGAACGCCGTGTACCTGCCGCACATCTCGGAAGGCATCGAGCTGGCCGCGCGCAACGAGTTCCTCTGCCTCTCGGGTCTCGCCAGCGGCAGCGTCGACGTGCTCAGCCCCCGCACCGCCATCATTCACGGAATCGGCGTGCGGCCGGCCGAGGTTCGCGCCACCGCCATCAAGGGCTCGAGCCTGGTGTGGTCGCCGCGCAGCAACGTGGTGCTCTACGGAGAGACCGCCCAGACGCCCGTCTACCACCGCATGGGCGTGAACGTGGCGCTCGGCACCGACTGGGTGCGCTCGGGCTCGATGACGCTGCTGCGTGAGCTCTCGTGCGCGAACTACCTGAGCCAGAGCTTCTACGGGCAGTACTTCAGCCCGCTCTCGCTGTGGCGCATGGTGACGGTGAACGCGGCGCAGGCGCAGGTCGTCTCGTCGCGCATCGGCACGCTCCAGACTGGCCGCGTCGCCGACATCTCCATCTACAAGCGCAAGAACCCCGATGCGTTCCGCTCGGTCATCACGGCGAACCCCGAAGAGGTCGTGCTCACGCTGCGCGGAGGTGTCGCGCTCACGGGTGATGCGAACGTCGCCGGGGCGCTGGCCACCGGCTGCGAAGCCCTCGACGTCTGCGGTGTCATGAAGTCGGTCTGTCTGTCGGGCGAAGGCACCACGCTCGCGGCGCTCACCACCGCCAATGCGACGACGTACCCGCTCTTCTTCTGCAACACGACGCCGCGCGACGAACCCACCTGCACGCCGATGCGTGGCGCGCCCTGGCTCTTCACCGGAAACCCGTACACGGGCACCAGCTCGATGACCGACTCCGACGGCGACGGCATTCCCAACGCGATGGACAACTGCCCGGCCGTCTTCAACCCGCGCCGCCCGATGGATGGCGCGAACCAGGGAGACACCGACGGCGACGGCGTCGGCGACATGTGCGACGTGTGCCCGCTCGACCCCGGCATGACGACGTGCAGCGCGCCCTCGGCGACCGACGTCGACGGAGACGGCATCGCCAACGCGACCGACAAGTGCCCGGCCGACCCCGACCCGATGCAGGTGGACACCGACGGCGACTTGAAGGGCGACGCGTGCGACCCCTGCCCGACGCAGGCGAACCCCGGTGGCAACCTGTGCCCGCCTCCTCCTGGCGTCGCGGCGACCATCTACCAGGTGAAGGCCGTGGGCTCGCCGCTGCTCACCCAGCGCGTGCAGATCACCAACGCCATCGTCACCGCCAGCAACTCGCTCGGCTTCTTCGCCCAGGTTCACGAGAACGACATGGGCTACATGGGCCGCGACTACTCGGGCATCTTCGTCTTCTACCCGGGCGCGACCGACCGAACCGACATTCTGCCGGGCGATCGCGTGACGATTCCCTCGGCGGTGGCGGCTGACTTCCGCGGCCAGACGCAGCTCAACTCGATTCAGACCGGCAGCATCATGGTGACGTCGCGCAACAACCCGTTGCCCGCGCCCACGCCCGTGATGGCCGGCGAAGTGAACGCCCCCACCGCCACCCGTGCGCGTGCGCTCGAGGGCGTCTACGTCGCGCTGGCTGGAGCCGCGGTCGTCGCCGACATCGCTCCAGCGGTCGGCATGGGCGACGTCGCTCCGACGAACGAGTTCACGGTGTCCGAAATGATGGGCGGCCCGCAGCTGCGCGTAAACGACTACTTCTACCTGTTCACGCCGTTCCCCACCGTGGGCGAGACGCTCGCGCAGGTGCGTGGCGTGCTCCAGTTCCGCAACGACAACTACAAGCTCGAGCCGCGCACCCCGTTCGACACGGTTCGCCCGGTCTCGCTCGCCGCGGCTGGTCCGTCGGGGCAGTTCCTTCGGTACGGCCAGGTCGCGGCGCAGACGTTCCCCACGCCGTTCAAGGTTCGCCTCTCGTCGCCGGCGCTCGCTGACTCGCTCGTCAGCGTCACCGCGCTGGAGTCGTTCGCCATCACGGTGGCCGACGGTGGCGGCCTCTTCTTCCGCACCGGCGATCTCGAACTGCCCGTGCTCTTCACGGTCTATTCGCCTGACGCGAGCGTGCCGGGCGACGCGGGCACCATCGACGCTGGCCTGCCGCCAGACGCTGGTTTCGACCCCGATGCCGGCTTCGACCCCGACGCGGGCTTCGACCCTGATGCGGGCTTCGACCCCGACGCCGGTGTGGTGGACGCGGGCCCTGCGCCCGTTCCGTTCTTCCCCATCGGCAACGTCAACCTGCTCGTCACCTTCGGTACGACGACGCTCGACGCCGGCATTCGGCTCATCAGCCCCTCCGACGTTCCGACGCGTGTCTCGCTCGCGCCTTCGATGGCCTCGGTCGTCGCCGGCAGCTCGACGCAGCTGACCGTCTCGCTCGATCTGCCTGCGCCCGTGGGTGGTACGGCGATTCAGCTCGCGGCCACCGGCATGGTGGGCACGGTGCCGATGTCGGTCACCATTCCCGAGGGCCAGATGAGCGCCACCGTCACCTTCGCCTCGATGGCGATGACGATGGGCCAGTCGACGGTGACCGCGACGCTCGGCAGCACCGTCTCGCAGGCGACGTCGACGGTGAACGTGCTCGGCACCGCCACGGTCAACCACGTCGTCATCAGCGAGCTTCAGGTGGGCGTGACGGGCAGCGCGGCCGACGAGTTCGTCGAGCTCTACAACCCGACGGCTGCACCGGTGAACATCGGCGGCTGGGTGTTGCAGTACCGCTCGGCCACGGGCGCCGCGTACCAGAACACCGCCACCATCCCCATGGGCACGATGCTCGGTGCGCGCCGGTACTTCCTCATCACCTCGGTTCGCAACGCGAGCGGCGCGACGGGCTTCACGGGGTCGGTGTCGTCCGACCTCGCGACCTCGGGCGCCCTCGGCTTGAGCGGCACGGCCGGCCACGTTCGCGTCGGCCCTGCGCTCTCGACCTCGGTCACCGACATGAACGCGGTCGACACGCTCGGCTACGGCACCACCGCTGCGGGTCCCGAAGGTTCGGCGGCTCCGGTGCCGTCGAGTGGCCCGCTCGCGTCGATCGAGCGCAAGGCCAACTCGATGTCGACGGCGGCCTCGATGAGCACGGGCGGCGCCGACGAGTTCCTCGGCAACGGCCAGGACACGAACAACAACCAGGCCGACTTCGTGCTGCGCACCACGCGTGACCCGCAGAACTCGATGAGCGCGCAGGAGCCCTGAGCTCGTTCAGGGCAGTCCAGTTGTCCGACGCCGCGACGGAGTGACTTGAGCCCGCTGGGGGCTACACTCCGTCGTGCGTGCCGTCCGGTGAACCGACCCTCGTCGAAGGAGCGCCACTCGCGCCCGGCTCGCTCGTCGGCTCGTACGAGATCATGGAGCTCATCGGCGCGGGCGGCATGGGCGAGGTCTACCGCGCGCGTCACAAGGCCATCGGCCGGCTCGCGGCCGTGAAGGTGCTCAAGGCCGAGCGCGCCAACGACGCCTCGGCGCTCGACCTGTTCCTCAAAGAGGCGACGACGCTCGGCGCGCTCAGCCACCGAAACCTGGTCGAGGTGCTCGACTTCGGCCACCTGCCGAACGGCCAGCCGTACCTGACGATGGCCTTCGTCGACGGCAAGACGCTGCACGACGTCATCACCGACGCCATCGATTCGACCGGCTCGGGGCTCACCATCGTCACCGCGCTGACCGTGACGGAGCAGGTGCTCAACGCGTTGGGCGAAGCGCACAAGAAGGGCATCGTTCACCGAGATCTCAAGCCGTCGAACATCATGCTGCTGAAGGAGCACAGCGGCGAGACGCTGGTGAAGGTGCTCGACTTCGGGCTCGCGCGGCCGGTCGAAGGCGCGCTGCTGCCGTGGGCGGGGCTGGCGTCGACGAAACAATCGTCGGCTGCGGGCACGCCGGCGTACGTGTCTCCGGAGCAGGTGCGCAACGAAGAGCTCGATGGGCGCGCCGACCTCTACTCCCTCGGCTGCACGCTGTACGAGATGCTCACCGGCCGCGCCCCGTTCGTGTCGGAGTCTCCGCTCGAGCTGGTGAAGCAGCAGCTCGACGCCTCGCCGCCTCCGCTGGCCGACTTCGTGCGCAACGTGCCGGAGGAGATTGAACGGCTGGTGCTCTGGTTCCTGCAGAAGCACCGCGAAGACCGGCCGGAGTCTGCCGACGTCGCGCGCCTCGAGGTGCGGCGGCTGCTGACGAAGCTGTCGCGCGAGTCGACGGTGGTGCGTGGCTCGACGTTGCCACCGATGCGCGCGTTGTCTCGCGACGACGTGCAGCGCCTCACACCCACGACGCTGCCGCCGCCAGCCGACACGGCGCCCGATAAGCTGCGCCCGCCGCGCCGCGCGGTGTGGCCGTGGGTGATGCTGGGCGCGGTCGCAGTGGGGTTGGTGGGCGTGGCCGGCTGGGTGCTGACGAGACCCGAGCCGGTGGTGAGGCAGGTCGCAGTGGTCGAGCCTCGCCCGCCGCCACCGGTGGAGCCGACCGCCGTGGTGACGCCCGAGCCGACACCCGAGCCGACACCCGAGCCAGCGGCTGAGACCGAACCTGTGAAGGCCATCGAAGAAGACGAACTCAGCGTGCCAAAGGCGGTGGTGAAGGCGCCACGCACACCAGCTCCGCCCACGTGTACGTGGAGCGACGACTTCAAGGCGCTGGCCCGGAAAGACCATCAGGCCCTGCAGCGGGCGGCGGCCCAGAATGGGACCTCCCAGAGCGTGCTCGATGCCTTGGAGGATGAGTTCGGTGGTGCCATGGTGAAGCGCGATTGCCGGGGCGCGTTGCGCGTGCTCGACAAGCTGCGCCGCCATGCCCCTTCGCGTTGAGGTCTTCGCCGTTCTCGTGACGTTGCCGCTGCTCGCGTTCGCCGAGCCGCGTTCGTTGACGGTGGTGCCACACCCGCTCGAGTTCGACCCGCGCCCCGAGCTGGTCTCGTCGACCGACAAGCTGAAGGGCGCCTGGGTCGAGGCCGTGCGCGAAGCGGGAGACGTGGTGACGCCCAGCCGCAAGGAGCTCGACGCCGCGCTCGCCGAAGTCGGAAGAAGAGACTGCCGCACCGCGAACGATTGCCTCGCCGCCCTCGCAGTGAAGGGCTCGGGCCTGTACGCAATTCACGCGATGCTCGAGCTCAGTGAGGCGCAGGTCTTCACGGTGACGGCCCGCGTGGTGCGCGACGACGGCAAGCTGATGGCCAGCTTCTCGGCGCAGCAGCCGCGTGGTGACAAGAAGAAGCCGCTGGTGCCGGTGGTGAAGCAGGTGCTCGTCGACGCGGTGAAGGGGTTGGGCATCTCGAAGTTGCCGGCGTTCAAAGAAGCCATCGCCGCGCCGCCTCCGGTCGTCGAGCCGCCACCGCCGCCTCCGCCGGTCGTGACCGCTCCTGTCGAGGTCGCGCAGCCTGTCGCCCCGGCCGCGCCGACGTCGGTTCGCAAGCCCGTGGGCTTCACCCTGCTCGGGGTCGGAGCCGCGGGAGCCATCGCAGGTGGCGTGCTCGTGCTGCTCGCGCAGGCGCAGGCGAGGGCGCTCATGGTCGACGCGCGTGGGTTTCTGCCTGCGGGTTCCGACGAGGCCACGCTGGCGAAGGCACGCGCGGCCAATACCCAACAGCTCGCAGGCGTGGTCGCGCTCGGTGCTGGCGCGGCCGTCGCGTTGACGGGCCTGTTGGTCGCGCTCATCGGCTCCGAGCCGGCCGTCACCCTGGTTCCGCTCGAGCACGGCGCGCTCGCCGTCGTGGGAGGCGCCTTTCCATGAACGCGAGAAGCCTGCTGCTCCTGGGCTGTTTCGTCGTGGGGTTGTCGTGTCAGCCGGTTGCGACGTGCCGCTCCGACGCCGACTGCGCGCCCGATGGCCTGTGCACCTCGGGGCTGTGTTCGGTGGCTCCGGTGTCGATGACGTCTGACGCGGGCCGGGTCGACGCAGGCGTCGATGCGGGTCGACAGGACTCGGGCACGCCGGTCGATGCGGGCGTGGTCGACGCGGGAGCTCCAGTCGATGCGGGCCAGCCGATGGACTCGGGCGTGGTCGACGCAGGCGCTGACGACGGAGGCGTGATGGACGCTGGCCTGCCCTTCGACGCGGGCAGTTGCCAATCGTGCCCCGACGGCTTCGCGTGTGATGAAGCGCTCGTTCGCTGCACGCCGCAGGTGCTCGCCCTGCGCTTCGTGCGCCCCGACGCGAACGACGTCTACGGTGGAGGCCGGCCCGTTCGGCTCGAGGTGCTGGTCGAGCTCGACGCGAGCGTTCCCCTTCCCACCACGCTCCAGGTGACGTCGGTGCCCTCCGACTTCGCGCCGCCGGCGCTCGCTCTGCAATCAGGGCAGGCCCTCTGGGCGGTGGACACGACCACTCCGGCCGATGGTGGCGTCTTCGCGTTGACGGCGCGCTTCGTGCTGCAGGACGCAGGCTCCTTCGAGGCCAGCACCACGCTCACGGTCGATGCGCGCCGGCCCGTCGTGCAGCTCGTCGCCGAGCCGGCCCCCGCGCGGGTGAACGACGGTGGCTTCAGCGATCGCGACCCGGTGTCGGGCTTCGCGACGGCGTACAAGAAGGACGAGCTCATCGAGCTGCGGGTGGAGTCGACGGTTCCGGTCACCGTGACGCCAGCCGACTTCGGGCTGCCGGCGCAGAGCCTGTCGATTCGCAGCTGCGCCACGTGCTCACCGAGCCGATCGTGTCAGTGCTTCACGCTCGATCTCGCGCGCGTTCGGCTCGACGCGTTTCGCGGAACGCTCGACGCAGGCGTGGGGCCGCTCAGCGACGCGCTCGGCAACCTGTCGTCTCCTGCGAACGTGGCGCTGACGGTGACGCGGTGGAAGTGGAGACGCGTTTTGCTCGAGCCGAACGAAGCGGGGCTCGACGTGCTGCACCCGCCGGCGCTCGACGACGACGGCCGCGTGCACGTGGGCACTGGCTACACGGGGAACAACCGCGGCGCGTTGTGGCAGCTGCTGCCGACGGGAGAGACGCGCGTCGACGTGGCCATCGACGAGGTTCCGGGGCCGCCGGTCGCGCTCGGGCGAACGGTCTGGGCGCAGGGCGACAACTCGCAGGTGCGCCGCTACGACACCGTGCAGCTGTTGGTGACGGCGCCTTCGTTGCAGTCGACCGGGAGCAACATCTGCTCGAACGAACGGTGGGAGGGCACCTCGTCGATCGTCGACACGCGGCTGTTCCTGTTGGGTTCGAGTGGCCGAATCTTCACCGGCACGCCGGCGTCGAGCACCAACTGCGACAACTGGGGGAGTCAGCCCATCTGCTGCCCGCTCGACTACTTCGCGCCGCGCGGCGTGATGGTGGCGCAGCCGCTCGCGGGCACCGCGGCCCGGCTCTTCTACGGCCGCCCCGAGATGCGCACCTCGTCGGGCATGATGCGCGTCGACTACTTCCCGAGCGCCGTGCCCAACTTCCAGCAGGAGCGCGCCGCGACGAACCCGCAGGGCACCACGAGCCTCGCGGTGTTCGACGACGTGGTGGCCAGCACCTCGCGCATCGCGATGCCGCGCAACACGGTGGCGGTCTCGGTGGGGAACGCGGAGCTGTCGGCGCGGGTCGATGGGCGCATCGCGGGCGACGCCGGCACCTCGTTCGGCCCGCTGGTGGTGCAGGGGCCGCGCACGCAGCCGACGTTCGTCTTCGGCGACGGCGTGGGCACGTTGCGGCGCTTCCCGTACTCGCCTCCGCCTGTGTCGATGCCCGATGGCGGCGTGCTCGCGAACGAACTCACGCCCATCGCCGGCGTCGACGCGCTCGAGGGTGGCGCGTTTGGAGCGGCGGCTCCGGTGCTGGGCGCGAACGGGCTGGCCTACCTGGTGAGCCCGGCCACGGGCCGGTTGTCGGTGGTGAACCTGGCGACGGGCGCCGTGGAGTGGACGGCGGCGAACGCGTTTTTGCCCGGTGCGGTGAGCCCGGCGCTCGACGTGCTGCGAGACCGTGCACTGGCCAAACAGTGTTCGCGCGGCTCGGGGCTGCTGTACGTGGCGGTTCGCAACGACTCGGCGCTCACGGCGGTGGTGGTCGACTCAGCCGGCCTCGACACGACGTCGCCGTGGCCGCGTTTTCACCACGACAACGGCAACACGGGGAACCCCGAGACGCCGCTGACGCCGTGGACCTGCCCCTGAAGCAGGGCGTCACTTCTTCAGAATGCCGTCGAGCACCATGGTGCTGAGCGTCTGCACCATCGGCTGGTACGAGAGCGTCTCGCGGAAGAGGTTGTGCTGCACGACGAGGCCGATGTTGCCGAAGATGATGGCGTTCGCGAGCGTCATCGGGTCGACGTCGGCGCGGAACTCCTTCGTCTTGCTCTGGCCGTACTTGATGATGCCGGCGACGGCGAGCACGTAGACCTGCAGCGCGTCGCGCAGGGCCTGGGCCACGTCGGCGCTGTTCTCGGCGGCCTCGGCGCCCACCATTCCGTAGAAGATGCCGTGTTCGCGGTTGTCCTGCAGGAAGCGACCGGTGTGCTCGACGAAGCCCTTGAGCTGCTGGTGCGCCGTCCACTTGGCGCCCTGGTTCAGCATGGGCTCGAAGCTGGCGACGAAGCGCTGGTGCAGCTCTTCGATGGCGGCGAGCAGCAGGTCTTCCTTCGTGGGGAAGTGCCAGTAGAGGGCGCCGGGCGTCATGTGAATCGCGCGCGCGAGCTCGGCCATCGTCGTCGCGAGAATGCCGCGGCGAGCGAAGAGCGTGATCGCCGAGTTGAGAATCTCCTGCCGTGTCTTGACCGCGCGGTCCTGCTTGATGGCGCGCTTCGCCGGTTCCCGTTTCATGAGGCGGGGAAGATAAACCTTCCTCTCTGAATGTCAGCGTCTCATCGCGCGCGATGCGTCATCTCGTCAGGGAGCGCGGCGGAGCGGCGTCCAATCGCCCCAGAAGGAGCCCGCCATGATGCCCATCACGTTCTTCAGCCTGACGACGTTCGATGCCTGCTTCGGCGCTGATGCGGCCCTTCTGATTCCCCTTCGCTGATTCGCAGTGCCCAACTGGTTCGTGACGCCTCTGGTGAGGCGAGTGGCTTGTCACGCCATCGAGACGGGTTCGACTCCCGTACGAACCGCAGTGGTCGTGATGCCGGGCTGGCAGTGGTGGTCCATGCAGCCGCCTGAAGAGCGGAACATTCTGGTTCGATTCCAGAGCTCGGCGCAGTCGTGATGTCCAGGTGGATGAAATGGAAGACACGCCGCGCTCAGACCGCGGTGCCCAGTCGGGCGTGCGGGTTCGACTCCCGCCCTGGATATGTGAAGCGTTGACCCCGCCGGAGCGTGGTCCAATGGAAAGATTCGCGGCTGATAACCGTGCGACGAAGGTTCGATTCCTTCCGCTCCGATGAGTGCTGGTAGCGTCGTGTCGTGATGCTGGAGCACTTCGAGAATCCACGAAACGTCGGCACCCTCGACAAAGCAGCGCCCGACGTGAGCTCGGCGCTCGAGAAGTCGGGGCAGTGCGGGCTGGTCGTTCGGGCGCAGCTGCAGTTTGGCCTCGATGGTCGCGTCGTGGAGTGCCGGTGGAAGACGTTCGGGTGTGGCGCGCTCGTCGGGTCGATGTCGTGGCTGAGCGAGTGGGCCCGCGGGCGGGCGTTGACCGAGCTGTTGGCGCCGCCGATGGCGTTGCTCACGGAGGAGCTCGCGCTCACTGGAGACCGGCTGCACTGTGGTGAGTTCGCGGCGACGGCGTTGCGGAGCGCGGCGGAGCAGGCGCTCGCGAAGCTGGCTGCGAAATGAGGCGTCGAACGCTGTGTCAGGCCGGGCGTCGCCTTGACGTCCAGGGTTGCATGATTTCCAGCGCGAACAATTCGATGTGGTCGCCCGGGTCGAAGTATCCGTCGCCGAGCGGCTCTTCGTCGAAGGGTCGTGTGCTGCCCAGCGCTTGAACGCTCTTTGACGAGAGCATTCACGAGGCCGGGTGGCGAAAGCTCCCCGGCCTCTTCTGCTTTTCTGACGTGCAATTCATCACATGGACGGAATGTGACCAATGGTGGTCCAGCGGGCCGTAACCCCGCCGCTCGTTCGCGCGAGCATGGTGAGTTCGATTCTCACTCCGCCCACTCTTCGGGTCCGTAGCTCGACTGGCAGAGCAAGCGCCTCTTACGCGCGAGGATGAGGGTTCGACTCCCTCCGGTCCCACAATGCGGGTGTCGCCAAGCGGGAAGGCATCAGGCTTCCACCCTGACACGCGCGGGTTCGATTCCCGCCACCCGCTTCTGGTTGTGATTGGGAGCAGTGGTGCTTCAGCCGCTCTGAAAGTGATCCACCCGCCGGCGTGAAACTGATCCACCCCAGGTTGGACTTCCAGCCTACTTGGACTTCGTC
>JAACJQ010000033.1 GCA_016879935.1 Archangiaceae bacterium
CGCTCAACCCGCGCGTCATCGTGTTCGATGGGCTGCCGCGAGATCGCCTGAGCAAGCGGCGTTTCGTGGCGGCGGGGTTCACACGCGGAGAGCCCATCGTCGAGCTGGCAACTCGCGACGAAACGACCCAGCAGCTGCGGTTCTTCGTGCTCGCGTACCAGCGTGCGTGTGACGCCGACGGCTCGTGCACGCTCGCCGATCAGCTCCTCGAAGACACCGAGACCGGGTGGACGCGCGTGACGCTCTTTCAGGACGTCGATCTCGAGAACACCTCGCTCGACTGCCTGCGCTGCCATCAGCCCGACGGCCCGGGGACCGCGAAGATCCTCCGCATGCAAGAGCTCCGCTTTCCGTGGACGCACTTCCTCGCGCCCAGGAATGACTCCACGACGGGCTTCGAGTTGGCCCGCGACTTCTTCACCGCGCACGTGCCGAGTGAACGCTACGGCGGCGTGCCGGGCCGCGTGATTCTCGACGCGAGCGACCCGAACGCGCTGAGCCAGTTGATGGCGCAGGAAGACTCGATGAACCAGCCGAACGAGTTCGCCGGCTTCACCATCAACCTCGAGCGCGAGTCGACGGGCGAGAGCGCGACGTGGAACGCGTCGTGGGCGAAGGCGCTGAGTGGCGAGATGATTCCGGTGCCGTACTGGGGCCTGCGGGTGACGAACGCCGAGAAGCAGGCGAGCGCGGCGGCGGCATTCCAGAAGGCGCTCATCGAGGGGCACCGGGCCGACGTGCCCGAGCTGCGCGAGCTGCACACCGAAGAAGCGGAGCGGGCGAGCGGCGTACGACCGAAGCAGGGCGCGACCGGCCGCGAGGTGCTGGTGCAGACGTGTGGCCAGTGCCATCAGGGCAAGCGCAACCAGACGCTCACCCGGGCGCGCTTCGACGCGCTGCGCCTCGAGGCGATGTCGGCCGATGAACGTCAGCTGGCGATCGATCGGCTCCGCCTGCCCGAGACCGACGTGCTGCACATGCCGCCGATCTTCTCGAACGTGCTCACCGACGCCGAGCGGCAGCTGGCCCTCGACGCTCTGCGTGCACCGTAAGTTCGCAGGGCCGTTCGGCCGGGGCTAGATCTGGCTCCATGCCCTCCGTTCAAGACGAAGACTTCAACCTGCCGCCCTCGGTGAATGGTGGCGGCATCTCGTCGACGCACTGGCACCCGCCGCCGCCGCCGACGCTGGCCGTGCCGAAGATCGGGGTCACGCAGGCGCTGCTGCACGCGTTGCCGAAGACCGACCTGCACTGTCACCTCGACGGCTCGATGCGGCTGAAGACCATTCTCGAGCTGGCCGAGCGGCAGAAGGTCAAGCTCATCGCCGACTCCGAAGACGCGCTCGCGAAGGCGATTCACAAGGGAGAGGTCTGCAAGGATCTCGAAGACTACCTGGTGGCCTTCGACGTCACCTGCTCCGTGCTGCAGACCGAAGAGGCCCTCTTTCGCGCGGCCTACGAGCTGGGCGTCGACGCGGCGGCCGAGAACGTTCGCTACATCGAGGTGCGCTACGCACCGGTGCTGCACCAGCAGCGTGGGCTCAAGCTGACGGCCATCGTCGACGCGGTGCTCGAGGGGCTGCGCACGGCCAAGCGTGAGACGCGCATCAAGTACGGCGTCATCTTGTGCGGCATTCGCCACATGAACCCGCAGTCGAGCGTGCGCCTCGCCGAGCTGTGCGTCGCGTACAAGAACCGCGGCGTGGTGGGCTTCGACCTCGCCGGCGCCGAAGCGAACTTCCCCGCGAAGGAGCACCGCGAGGCCTTTCAGCTGATCTTGAAGAACAACGTGAACTGCACCGCCCACGCAGGCGAGGCGTACGGCCCGGAGTCGATTGGCCAGGCGCTGCACTACCTCGGCTCGCACCGCATCGGGCACGGCGTGCGGCTGCGCGAAGACGGCGACCTGCTGAACTACGTGAACGATCACCGCATTCCACTCGAGTGCTGCCCGTCGTCGAACCTGCAGACGCGCGCGGTCACCGAGATGAAGTCACACCCGCTGAAGTTCTATTTCGACTACGGCCTGCGCGTGACGATCAACACCGACAACCGGCTCATCACCGACACGACGGTGAGCAACGAGTACTGGATCGCGCACAAGGAGCTCGATCTCTCGCTCGAAGACATCACCACCATCATCATCTCGGGCTTCAAGAGCGCGTTCCTGCCGTTCCGCGAGAAGCAGGACATGCTCAAGGCCGCGAACGCCGAGATCGACGCGACGCTCAAGCGCTTCGAGGCAGAGCAGCGGAAGTAGGCGAGCGGTTCTCGAGCTCGTCGAGCAGCCGATCGCGCCGCTCCTGAATCTGCGCGCGGCGCACGGCATCACCCCAGCCGAAGAAGCCGGCGACGATGCCGACGATGGCCGCCACGACGCCGGTCATCACGCCGAGCACGACGAAGAGCACCGCGATGCCGGTGACGTGATTGGTGACGGCGAACACCGACAGCCCGAGGGTGAGCGCCGAGACCCCGAGCGAGACGCCGGTGGCCGGAGCAGCCCAGGTCGGCGCGGGCGCGCGGAGCTGCTGATCCATCAGCAGAATTCTCGAGGCGAGCCCTTCGGCCGGGAGCAGACGAAACCCCGTCGTGGGCGCGGGGAGCGGCGGCGCGAGCATGGGCTGCGCGGTGATGATCAGCAGCGAGAGCGTGAGCGTCACGGGGCCTCCGTGGAGCGGCGGGCGAGCCCCAGGCCGGCTCCGAGCGCGCCGAACAATGCCATCGACGACTCGGGGTGGAACAGCGGGTCGTGCAGGGCGCTCAAGGCGACGAAGAAGGCCAGCACACCGAGCGCACCGATCGACGACGGCAGCAGGTTCACCGCGCGCGCCGCCATCAGGGCCAGCACCGCGAGGAAGAGGAGGGCCGCGGGCACGCCGCCTTCGACGGCGATGGTGAGGAACTGGTTGTGCGTCTTGCCCTGATGCTGGCGGAGCGCTTCGGGCGCGTCGGCCGCAAGAAAGTCGCCGGGCTTGAAGCGGCCCAGGCCCGTTCCGCCGACCGGTTCGCGTCGCAGCGCCGAGAGCCCGGCCTGCATGAGCTGCGAACGATCGTTCGCGCCGTCTGATTCGAGCGCTGAGGCGAAGCGGGAGCGCACCGACGGCACGAGCAGCACGATGAGGCCAGAGAGCGCCGCGATGGCGGTGATGCTGCCGATGGCGAGCGAGCGACGCCGGGCTCCGAACGCCGCGACGACGATGAGCGCGATGACGAGCGAGACGGTGGCGGCGCGCGCGTGCGGAAAGAGAGAGACCGAGCCCAGCCCGATGAGGGTGACGGCGGCGAACCACCACCGCAGGCGGCTCTCGAGGCGAAAGGCGCCGACGGCGGCCAACACCGTCAGCGCGGCCGTCACGTTCGCGAAGCGCAGGCGATGGAGCAGCAGGCCTCCGCCCATGAAACGATCGTCACGGCCGGGCACCGTCTCGTACACGCGCTCGAAGGACAGGTGCGTCCACGAGAGGCTCGCGAACGACTCGAGCGGAGGCCAGGCGCCGAGGTACTGCGCTCCCGCGACGACGCACGAGAGCACCAGCACGAGGGAGGCGACGAGGCCGATTCGTCGAAGCGCGCGCTCCGACACCGAGGCCACTGCCCAGGCCGTCGCGGGGAGAAACAACGAGTCGGCAAGCCGTGCGATGCCGGTGCCACGCGGCGAGGCCGAGATGACGAGCGGGCCGAGCAGGCTCCACGCGAGGTACGCGCCCAGCGGCCACCAGGTCTTGAGCTCGTCACGCCACGTCGGTTGACGCACCAGCAGCACCACCGCGAGCACCGTCGTCAACCACGCGCCCACCGTCGCGAACAGTTCGTGCACCTGTACGCCCACGGCGAACAGGCCGAGAGAGAGGGCGAGCAGCGTCGGCAGTCTGTCGTCAGTCGCGCTCAATTGGGTTGGTACCCCTGGCCCCAGCGGTACGCGAAGCCGGCCATCACCGCGAGGCCGATGACGACGTACGCGGCTCTCCAGCGTGGCCGGTGCTCCAGCGCGCGCGCGAGGAAGATGAAGAGCGGAAAGTTCGACGCCATGTAGCGGTGAATGCCGCGCAGCATGCCCGTGCTCAGCGGCAGCATCACGTTCACCGTGGCCATGCCGATGTAGCCGGGGCGCTCCTTCTTGCGGAACGCGTAGATGACGCCTGCGACCGAGGCGAGCGTGAACAGGTGGTAGTCGAACGAGAGCGTCGTCGAGAGGAGCGGCTCGAGGAAGAAGCTCGGCCGCCGGCCCCAGCCCGCCTGCACGTGCACGAAGTAGAGCGGGTCGTGGAACATCACCTGGTTCATCGCGAGCCAGAACCCGAGCGCTGCGAGCGGCAACGCGAAGATGAGCAGCTTCGGCGTGAAGAGCTTCCACCGGCCCGGCACACCGCGCACCAGCTCGTACAGCACGGGCACGCACATGATGACGCCCGACGAACGCGTGAGCGCCGCCAACATGCACGCCAGCCCCGCCACGAACCACTTGCCGGTGCGCACGCAGTACACGCCGAAGACCGCGAGAAAGAGCGCGAGCGACTCCGGGTAGACGCACGAGAGGAAGTGCGTGCCCGGGTAGGCCATGAGGCAGAGGATGACGAGATCGGCGAAGCGCTCGTCGTGGTCGAGGCGCACCAGCTTGTCGAGGTACACGACCGCGCCGACGAGGAAGAGCTGCGCGAGGAACACGCCGCACAGGTACGGGTTCGCGCCGAGCAGCAGCTCTGACAACCCGCGCATCATCGAGGGAAACAGGGGGAAATACGCCGCGTGGTACACCCACCCGCCATCGTCGGGGAGCGGCGGATAGCCGGCTCGCGAGATGTGCCAGTAGAACATCGTGTCCCACCGGCCCCAGACGTCGAGCACGCGAATGGGCACCTGATCCCAGAAGAAGTCGCCCTCGTTGCCGACCCAGTGCAGGTCGTCGTCGGGCCTCGGGCGATAGCTGCCGGCCACCATCGCCACGAGCGCGATGAACCGCGAGCCGATCAGTAGCAGCGCGAGACGGCTCCAGCGGGGCAGGGCGGCGAACACGGCCCGGCGGCTCTACTCCGCGAGGCGGCGATGGTCGACTACAGGCAGAGCCGCACCGTCGAGGTTGGCGTGTCGTCTCCCCAGAACAGCGAGAGCGGCAGGCATCGGCCGGTCGTGCAGCGGTTGGTGCAGGTGCACTCTTCGACGCAGCGTTGATCGTCGACAGGCCCGGCGTCGGGCAGCTCGATCGCGAAGCGGCGACAGTTGGAGCACGAGTGACCGCCGTCTGCGGTCTGAAACGGTGGCCCGCACGCGAAGTCCCGAATCGGGAAGAAGCCCGGCTGGCAGAGGCCGGCAGCAGGCGTGAGACGTTCACCAACTGCCAAAGGACACCTCAGCGGTGTCGAGGCGGTGACCTGGTCAACGCCGCATGTCTGCGCCGCGACACAGCGACCGGTCGCGGGGTTCTTCACGAAGCCGGGGTTGCAGAGACAGGTGCCCGCAGCGCAGACGCCACCAACTCCAGCGTCGCCTTCGGAGCAGTCGGCAGGACACACGCCGCCGTCAGTTCCTGCGTCACCGATGCCTGCGTCGCTCACGCACGACCACCCGCTCGGCGTGCACGTGCACCCGGGGCGCGGACCGTTGTCGAAGCACGCGCACTGCGATGCGTGAATCAAGCCGCTCGGACACACCCAGGCGCCCTGAACGCATGACCCAGCCGGCCCGTTGTCGGCACAGAGGCCGCGAGGCGAACCGCGCACACAGAGCGCTGATCCCGAGCACGAGCCCGCGTCTGCTCTGCAGCCCGCTTGCGGGTCCGAGTGTTCGACCTCGACCCACGCAGTCCCGACACAGCGCACCGTGCGACTCCCACAAAGCGGGTTGGCGTCGCCATAGCGGCACGTGAGTCCGGGGTTGGTGCAGCCCTGACCTGGTTGTTGCGGCGTCGTCGAACACACGCCGATGGGGCGGCACTTTCCCGTCGGCCCCAGCTCGAAGCCAGAGAGGCACCTGCAGCTCGAGCCCTCGCAGACGCCAGCGTTCGCGCTCGTCGCGAGTTCATTGCAGCTCGAGGCCACTGCCTCGGTGCAGTGCAGGTCTGGTGGTTCAGGCAATGGCTGCACGCAGTTGGTCAGGGCGAGGCACAGCAGGAGTGGCCGAGTCATCGAGCGTTTAGACACGCGAGGGCGTTGGAAAGAGACATCACGGGCAGCAGTCGCGATGACCGCAGCCGGTCCCCGCGAAGCAGGCGTCGATGAACGAGAAGAGGCTCCCGCCAGTCGAGAGGGTCGTGGCGTTGATCTGCCAGTCCATGTCGAGCAGCGACGACGGCGTCTCCTGCTGAAAGCGTGGCAGGCCGTACGGCGTGCCGTCGGTGCCGCCGGTGTTCGAGAGCCCCGCCGAGAACCGATGCGCCCTCGAGACGTTCGTCGTCGGCCTGAACATGGTGTGCACGAAGTTGGTCTCGAGCGGGCTGAGCCAGGCGCTGCGGGCCCTGAGCGCGGCGTGCTTCGCGATCGAGAAGGGAGTCGCGGCGGGCGCAGGACCGTTCGAGAATGTGGTGTCGGTCGCCGAGGTCTGCAGCACCAGCGGCCTGGGCGCGATGAGCGTGTGGAGATCGGACTCGTCGTAGAACTCGGTGAGCAGCCGCGAGTCGAGCGCCGGCACCTGGCCCTGCACCGCGGGAGAGAAGAAGCCCTGCACGTCGAAGCCGCCGTTGAACCACTCGTGGCAGCGATGGTTCGAGGAGCGCGCGTGGGTGAGTCGGTGTTCGGGTGAGAACCCCGAGATGACCGCGAGATCGATCACGTCGATCATGCCGGCTCCGAGCGCGGCGACGTGCCCACCGATGTCGAAGCCGACGATCGCGATCCGATCGGAGTCGACGCCGGCGCCGAACTGCCCGAGGTACCACGTGAGCGCGACCTGCAGATCGAGCAGGCGTTCTCCGTCTTCTTCGAAGTCACTGCCTTCCTGGTTCTCTGTGCATGGCGCTGCGATCTCGTAGCCCTGGAAGATGATCGCTGGTTGGCGGGGCTGACACGTTCCTCCGCCACACGCCGCGCCGGGGCACGCCTGGTAGAACCGGTTGGGTGACGTGAAGCGGTGCGGCGTCTCGAGCGAGAGCACGCGATAGCCACGCCGCGCGAACGCGTCGCTCATGAACTCGTAGTTGTTCTGCTGCTCGAACGCGTTCTCGAGGAAGAAGCCGTGCCCGCCGAGGACGATCACGAGCGGGAACTGGCCCGAGGCCATCGGCGACGAGTGTCGAATGCGAACCGTGCGCGTGGCGGCAGGGCTCGCGGCGTCGAACTCGTTGAACAACGAGTAGCTGAGCGCCTGCACCGGGGTCGCCGAGTACGCGGCGGGAGGGAGCGGGCGATCGTCACGCTCGTGGGGGTCGGCGGGGGGCGTGCGTGCTGCGGCGGCCGTGAGGGTCGCCACCGGAATCGGAGCGCCCGGTAATCGATAGCCCTGCGTGAGCAGCGCGAGTCGTGCACGAGTCGCCGAGCGCCAGTCCGTGCCGGGGTTCGCCCGTGCGCCAAGGCCGAAGCCGGCGACTCCCGAGCGTTGCGCTTCGAAGTTCCCGTTGCCTCCGCCAGAGGTGAAGGAGCCCGTCACTACGCGGGGTCGCCCCGGCTGCACCGTGCCGACGAATTGCTGCGTGGCTCCCGAGGGGAAGTTGCGCGTGAAGCGAAGCGTCGTGCCGTCCCAGGTGACTGCACTCACCGCCGTCTCGACTTCTTCGGCAGGGATCGAGAAGCGCGTCACCATCTTCAGCCAGCCCGATAACTGAAAGTTCGGCTCGCGATCGATGCGGAGGACGCCGCCGTAGACTTCGCCGAGGGTATTGGTGACGGTGAGGTCCCATGTGCGGGGCCAGAGCTGAGCGTCGAGTTCCTCGCTGTTCCAGCCGCGCACGAAGTTTCGGTACGCGGTGGGAACCGGTTTGTCTGGCGTGGTGCCGACGGAGAAGCGCCCCGCCATGACGCCGCTCTCGATTCTCACGCGGTACCACTCGGTGGCGTTGGTCCCGACGCGTCGAAACTCGAGCCACTGCGTCCACCGGTCCCAGCTCACGGAGGTGATCGGCGTCGTTGCTCCCCCTTCGGGGCCGATGGAGCCCACGATCGAAGTGCCGAAGTTGGCGAGCGTTAGAGTGTGGCGCACGCCGTTCGCGAGCAGGTGCCAGGTGCCGGGAGTGATCGCTCTGCCAGCATCTGGCTCCCCCGAGATGCCTCCCGCAAAACTCACCGAGCCGCCTGCGGAGCCGCCGGCGAAACCACCGGCGAAACCACCGGCCGAACCGCCTGCGGAGCCGCCCGCGAAACCACCGGCCGAACCGCCTGCGGAGCCACCCGCGGAGCCGCCTGCGGCACCACCCGCGGAGCCGCCTGCGAAACCACCGGCCAAACCGCCGCCCGCCGAAATTCCGCCCGAAGAACCGCCCGCCAAGATTCCGCCCGCAAAGCCGCTGCCGCCAGCGCTTCCACCGCCCGGAGCTCCGCCAGCTGCCGAGCCTCCCGCCATGTTCTTCCCCACGTTCACGGGATCGATGCACGAGCCGAAAGCGACGATGGCAAGCGCGATGGCGACAGCGCGGATCATTTCTCAGTCCCCACGCAGGTCCGGCCCAGCTTCCCGCGAACGAGCGGAGTCTGCTCTGCGGCGGTCATCTGGCGCGAGAGACTCAGCGCATCATTTCGCCGGCCCAGCTCGCAGAGGGCAGTGATCTCCACGACCATCAGCTCCGGTGCGAGCGCTCCGTTGCGATCTGCGAGTCGGGCCTCACGCGCGGTGGAGCGAGCCACTTCGGGTTGGTGCTGCTCGAGCGCTTCGACGGCAGCTGTGAGCGCTGCCACCTGGGCGGCAGTGGAGTCGACCGGCTGTTCCTGATGCCGCACCACTGGTGGCGCGGGCTCGCTCGGCTTCGGGAGGTGGGGAACTTCTGGTGTCGGCTCGGCCGCGACGACGTCGGGCTTCACCTCCACGCGTGCTGCAGGGCGCGGCGTTGCCACGAGAGGGGTCGGAACGACGACTGGCGGTGCCACTGCTTCCGTCGGCTGCTCGACGGGAGGGGCCACGACGATCGGCTGCACCGACGGAACGGTGGGCGGCGGCGCGGGCATCGGCGCAACAACGCGAGGCGGCGGAGCCGGCGGTGCGAGGGCGCGCTTCACGGCGACGGTCCCACCAATACCGAGTGCGGTCGCGACGAGCCCAGCCCCGATCATGGTGATCAACGAGCTGCTCGCCGCGACCGCGGTTCCGCCCCCAGAAGCTGTCGCCACCGTTGCAGCGGTCGCTGTCGCCGTCGCAGCCGTCGCCGTCGTCGCCGCAAAGACAGCAGCTCCGATCTTCGCGGTCTGCGCGGGTGTCGGCCCGCCTTGTCGTTTCGCCCGCTCGAGGAGCGCGCGTGATTCGTTCGAGAGCCCGGCCGTCATCTCTCACCTCCAGCTGCTTCGACCAGCGCGTTGAACCGCAGCCGCGCAGCCCTCAGTCGAGTCGAGACCGTGTTCACGTTCGTCTCGGTCAGCTCGGCGACTTCCGGAGCGGTCAGCCCCTGAAACTCCACCGCGACGAAGACGGCGCGCTGCTGGTCATCGAGTTGTTCGAGCAGACGCAGCACCAGCTCGAGCGCCTGGCGATCTGCCGCGGCGTCGTGAGGCGAGCGGTGCTCGTCGAGAATGGACGAGGACAGCGGCTCCCACGCGCCTTTGCGGGTCTCACGCCGTCGATAGTCCTTCGCGACTCGCAGCGCGATTCCGTGCAGCCAGGTCTTCAGGCTCGAGGCGCCCCGAAACGAGGCCAGCTGGCGGTGGGCGATGATGAACGTGTCTTGCGTGGCGTCGTCGACGAAGCGCAGCGGCACGCCGAGGCGTTCGATGAAGCGCCAGATCGTGTCGACGTGCGCCTGATACAGCGCCTCGAAGTCGAGGGTCGCCTCTGCCGGCGGCTCCAGGTGTCGAGCGATCTCAGACATCGATCATGAGTGGCCACGCCATCGAGATTCCGTTGGGCTCATCGCGACCAGCCCAGCCAGCCGCCGGCCTCGAGGCTGAAAGGCCCTGAACTCACGGCGGGAGTGCCCTCGAACTCGGCGACGGGCCTGCGCAGGTTGGCGCGTGCCGCGACTTGCAGCCCCACCTCGAAGCCGGGCCCGAAGACGAAGGCTGCGCGCGCTCGGGCGCCGCCCGACATGAGCAGGCCCGTGCCCGAGTCGGGGTTGGTGACGCCGCTGCCGACGAGACTCCAGAGCTCTCCGACGAAGGTGCCGCAGATGGCCGGGCGGAAGGAGCCGATTGACGGCGCGAAGCAGGCGGCGAGATCGCCACCGAACGCCGGCCAGATCGAGACCCTCGCGGTGTCGGTCGGCCCGGCCACGAACGTCGCGGGCACACCTGCGCGCACGGTCAGCTCGAGCTCGAGCACGCCCAGTCGAAGCGCCCCGGCGAGGGTGAAGCGCGGCGCGACGTCGGGCAGGGTGAAGGCATGGGCGAGGGCTCCGAGGCGAACGGCGCCGTGCACCGAGGGCTCGGGCGATGGCTCGTCGAGGAGCGGGGGCGGGGTGGGCGGCGCTTCTGGCGTCACTTCTCCCGAGACGAAGCGCTCGGCGCCCTTGAGACCGAGCTGCAGCAGGGCGCTGGCCGCACGGCGGGCGTCGTCACAGCTCGCCACCTCGAGCCGGCGCGTCGCGGTGAACGGCTTGTTGAAGGTGAGATCGACGAGCCACCTGGCAGTGGGCGTGGTGGTGAGCCTCACGACGGCTGCGCCCGTTCCGCCGCTGGTGACTGCCGCGAGATCGGGCAGCGGGCAGCTCTCGGGCGCGACCCAGCCGACGTCGAGCCCACCCACCGCCACCAGGAGCAGAACACCGAACGGCATGAGCGCTGAGCATCTCCCAGATGAGCTGCGGTTCGTCGAGAACTTCGGCCGTCTGACACGTGACGAGCCGGCGGAGGGACATTGCTCCTCAGCCGACGCGCGCGCCCTTCGCGATGACGACGATGCCCGACTCGGTCACCGAGAAGCGCTTCTTGTCTTCTTCGACGTCGACGCCGATCTGCGTGCCGGGCGGAATGGTGACGTTCTTGTCGATGATCGCGCGGCGCACGATGGAGTGCCGGCCGACCTCGACGCCCTCCATGAGAATCGAGTTGCTCACCTCGGCCCACGAGTTCACGCGCACGCGCGGCGACAGCACCGAGCGATGCACGTTGCCGCCCGAGATGATGCAGCCCTCGCTCACGAGGGAGTCGGTGGCGCGACCGATGCGCTGCTTGTCGAGATCGTTGAACACGAACTTCGCCGGAGGCAGCGTGGAGTTCGCCGTGTGAATCGGCCACTCCGAGTTGTAGAGGTTGAAGATCGGCTCGACGCCGACGAGGTCCATGTTGCACTGGAAGTAGGCGTCGAGCGTTCCCACGTCGCGCCAGTAGCCGCGCTCGCGCTGACCCTGGCCGGGCACCACGTTCGAGAGAAAGTCGTAGGCGAACACGTTCGCCCGGTTGTGCATGAACGAGAGAATCGACTTGCCGAAGTCGTGCGCCGACCCCTCGACCTTCGCGTCGTTCACCACCTCGTTCACGAGCGCATCGGTGCGGAACAGGTAGTTGCCCATCGAGGCGAGGCAGCGCGTCGGGTCTCCGGGCATCGGCGGCGGGTTCTTCGGCTTCTCGACGAAGTCCTTCACGCGACCGTCGGCGTCGACGTGCAGAATGCCGAACTGGCTGCCCTCTTCGATGGGCACCGGCAGCACCGCCACCGTGCAGTCGGCCTGATTCTTCAGGTGGAAGTCGAGCATCTGCCGGGTGTCCATCACGTAGACGTGGTCGGCGCCGAAGACGAAGACGTGGTCGGGTGACTCGTCGGTGATGAGGTTCAGGTTCTGGTAGATCGCGTCAGCGCTGCCCTTGTACCAGTCGCCGCCCGTTCTCATCTGGGCCGGCACGGTCTCGCAGTAGTGCCCGAGGAAGGCCGTCATGCGCCATGCGCGCGAGAGGTGGTTGTTGAGCGAGTCGCTCTTGTACTGCGTCAGCACCTTCAGCTTGTAGATGCCGGAGTTGACGAAGTTCGAGAGACAGAAATCGATGATGCGGTAGCGCCCGGCGAACGGCACCGCCGGCTTCGCGCGCTCTCGCGTCAGGGGTTCGAGTCTGGTTCCGGCGCCGCCAGCGAGAATCATCGCCATCGTTCGACCGAGCATGCGACGAGCCTACACCCGTGGTTCGAAGGCGGTGACCCTTCGTTCGTCGCGAACGTGTATCGTGCCGCGCCCATGAAGATGTACCTGCCTCCACCCGGGACGAAGCCCTCGCGACGCGGGGTTCTGAAGAAGGGCCTGCTCGGCGGCGCACTGCTTGCGCTCGGCGGCGGCGGCTTCTTGTTCACGCGCAAATCGGTCGAGGTCGACCTGCCGGGTGATGGCCTGCTGGTGCTGACGCCGCGCGAGTTCGCGATTCTGACGGCGCTCTCGTGGCGCATGATCGCCAAGCGCGACGGCTTCCCCGGCGTCGAAGAGCTGCAGGTCGCGCGCGGCTGCGATCGGATTCTCTCGCTCGTCGACGCGACGGCGCTGGCCGAGACGAAGCAACTGCTGATGCTGCTCGAGAACGCGCTGCCCAACTTCCTCTTCGGGCGGCGCGCGAAGACGTTCTCGACGATGTCGACCGACGAGCAAGACGCGGTGCTGACCGAGTGGCAGACGAGCCGAATCACGCTCCGGCGCACGGGCTTCACCGCGCTGCGTGGGCTCGTGCTGGCGGCGTACTTTCAGAGTGACAAGACGTGGGCGGCCGTCGGCTACCCCGGCCCGCTGCCGGGCATTCACGACCCGAACGCGCCGGTGTGGAAGGGCGGCGGCGTCGAGCGGCCGGTCGGCAACGGCACGTACCATGAAGCGCTCGTGGCTCCGGTGCCCGCGCCTGCAGCAGTCGACGGAGGCACGCCATGACGCAGGGTCGCATCGTGACGGGGCCGGAGATCACGCAGGATCTCAACCTCGAGTGTGACGTGTGCATCGTCGGCTCGGGCTCGGGCGGCGCGTGGACGGCGCACGAGCTCGCGAAGCAGGGCAAGTCGGTCGTGATGCTCGAAGAGGGCGGGTACCACACGCGCCGCGAGTTCGACATGACCGAGCCGCGCGCGTTCCAGAACCTGTACCAGGAGCTCGGCAACCGGGCGACCGACGACCTCGCGATGACGATTCTGCAGGGCCGCAGCGTCGGCGGCGGCACGACGGTGAACTGGTGCTCGAGCTTCCGCACGCCCGAGCGCATCTTGAAGATCTGGCGCGAGCGTCACGGCATCGAGACCATCTCGACGCAGACGCTGTCGCCGCATTGGGATCAGATCGAGAAGCGGCTGCACATCGCCGAGTGGCCGCTCGAGATGATCAACGCCAACAACAAGGTGCTGTGGGATGGCCTGGGCAAGCTCGGCTACGAGCGCGGGCTCATTCGCCGCAACGTGAACAACTGCCTCAACCTCGGCTACTGCGGCATGGGCTGCCCGGTCGACGCGAAGCAGTCGATGTTGGTGACGGTCATTCCCGATGCGGTCGAAGCCGGCGTGACGCTCTACGCGAACACCTCGGCCCGCGTGCTCGATTGGGATGGACGCAAGGTGACGGCCGTTCGCGCCGAGGTGCTCGACGTCGCCACGCGCAAGCCGACGGGCGTGAAGGTCGTGGTGAAGGCGAAGGTCACGGTGGTGAGCGGCGGCGCGATCAACTCGCCCGGCCTGCTGATGCGCTCACAGCTGATGTCGGAAGGCCGCGTCGGCGAGAAGACGTGGTTCCACCCGGTGCTGTTGATGATGGGGTTGTTCGAGCACGAGGTGAATGCGTTTCGTGGCGCGCCGCAGAGCGTGTACTCGCACCACTTCGTCGACCGCGGCCCGGGGAAGATGGGTTACTTCCTCGAGGTTCCGCCGGTGCACCCGATGCTCGCGTCGACGACGGCGACGGGCTCGGGCGCCGAGACGATGGAGTTGATGACGAAGTTCAACCGCCTCAACGTCATGCTCGCGATTCACGTCGACGGGCTGTCGCCAGACGAAGAGGGCGGCACGGTGCGGCTGCGTGATGGCGCGTACAACCGGTACTCGATCAAGTACGCGTTCACTCCAGCGCATTGGGAGGCGTTCCGCTCTGCGTGCAAGGAGATGGCGAAGCTCCAGTTCGCCGCGGGCGCGACGATGGTGCGGTCGCTGCACGTGAACCCGGTGACGCTGAACTCTGCTGCCGAGATCGACAAGCTCGACGACGCCGCCTGGGAGCCGATGCAGGTTCGCGTCGCGACGGCGCATCAGATGGGCGGCTGCCGCATGGGCAAGGATCCATCGACGTCGGTGGTCGACCCGCACCTCAAGTACCACTCGCTCGACAACCTGTTCGTCGTCGATGGCTCGGTGCTGCCGACGTCACTCGGCGTGAACCCGCAAGAGACGATCTTCGGCATCGCGCGCTGGGCGGCGACGCACATCGGTCAGGCGGTCTGAGCGGTCACTCCGGTTCGGGCGCGTCGTCTTTCTTCGCGACCTTCTTCACCGGCAGCTTCGGAGCACGGCTCACCTCTGCCGACGGGAACTTCGCCTGGGCGTCGAGGTAGGCCTTCGGGTCGGCAGCCTTCTTCGGCTTCTTCGCCGCATCGACCGGCGCCGCTTCGTACGCAGGCACGTTTCCCGGAGACGCGGCCACCTTCGCGCCATCGCAGAACAACCACTCGGCGCGGCCCTTCTCGTCTTCGAACGCCGCGAACAACACGGGGCCTGCCGGTGCCTTCTGGCCCTTCGCCGGCGGAGCACAGGTTTTCTCCTTCGCCGCCTGCTGGGCCGCGGGCAGCCCGTCTTTCCACGCGGCGAGCGCCTTCTTCGCCTTCACGACCTCGAGCAGCTCTGGCGCTTCCGCGATGCGTTTGCGGCCCTGATCGGTCAGCTCCTCGGTGCGAATGAGCCCCTCGAACCGGCAGCCCGCCTTGCTCGCCTGGTGCACGCCGCGCTTCTGCAGATCGAGCGCGACGGGCAACGTGCGCTGCGCCTCTTCGAGCAGCGCGATGTGCTCCTCGGCCCACACCCCGTCAGGTCCAGCTGACGTCTGGCCGAGGAAGTTCGCGAGCAACACGCTCATCGACTCGAAGTCCTGCTGCACCAGCTTCGGGTCGATCGCACAGAGATCGCCGACGCGAGACCAGTCGCGGTAGCTCGCGCGCTGCCCACCCAACGTCACGAACGCCTCGGGCGGAACGGTGACGACTCGTTTCACGCATGCAGTGGACGAGACGAACAGCGCAGCGACGACGAGACGGCGAACGATCATGGCGGGCGGAAGCTAGCGTGCTTTCGTTTCGGCTCCGGGTGGAACCGACGCAGCGCGCCCAAGGTAGCCAGCAATGCGACATCGCGCAGTGCTCGGGAAGCGAGATTCCGTGTGCTACGAACCTTCTTCTCATGGCGGGTCACGAGACACGCGTCACCACCATTCGAAGGCTGAAAGATCAGATCAAGGTCAGCGGAGAAAGCTGCCTGGTCGAGATCCACGGGCCCGAGCTCGGCAAGAAGTGCGTCATCGAAGGTGACGAGCTGAGCCTGGGGCGCGACGAGAAGAACACCATCGTCATCGACCTCGACAACGTCTCGCGCCGTCACGCGCTCGTCTCGGTGCGCGAGGGCAAGTTCTTCGTGAAGGACCTCGGCTCGACGAACGGCACGTACCTGAACGACGACGAGATTCACGAGGAGCAGACGTTGCGCTCGGGCGATCTGGTGAAGGTCGGCGGCGCGATCTTCAAGTTCCTGCAGGGCGGGAACATCGAGACGCTGTACCACGAGGAAATCTACCAGCTGACGATCTCGGACGGCCTCACCCAGATCAACAACAAGCGCTACTTCCTCGAGTACCTCGAGCGCGAGATGGGCCGCTGCCATCGGTACAACCGATCGCTGTCGCTCATCATGTTCGACATCGATCACTTCAAGTCGATCAACGACACCAACGGCCACCTGGCCGGTGACTACGTGCTGCGCGAGCTCGCCCAGACGCTGCGGCCGCGCATTCGCCGTGAAGAGTGCTTCGCGCGTTACGGCGGTGAAGAGTTCGCGGTGGTGATGCCCGAGGCGGGCCCCGAGAACGCACGCAAGTTCGCCGAGAAGGTTCGCAAGATGGTCGAGGACCATCGCTTCAGCTTCGAGAACAAGGACATCCAGGTGACGATCTCGCTGGGCGTGTCCGATCTCACGGGCGACATGACCGAGCCGCTCCAGTTCATCAAGCTGGCCGATCAGAACCTGTACAAGGCCAAGAAGACCGGCCGCAATCGCGTCGTCGGCTGACGTCAGGGCTTCGGCACGGCCTGGCCGGCGCGCGCGATGATCTCCACCGTCGACTGATCGTTCAGGCCCGCGCCGTCACCTTTTTCGTCGACGACGCCGCCGATGCGAATCACCTCGCCGCGCTGCAGGTAGAAGAACTTCGCGTTGCCGTCGTTGCGGTGTTTGTCCTGCAGCGCCAGCCCGATGCGGCCTTCGGGTCCACAGCCCATGAGGCGCTGGCGGCCTTTGCCTTCGAGCGGCTCCGAGACGATGCGCAGCACACGCCCCGTCGGAGGCTCGGCCCACGTCTCTCCCTTCGGCGCGAGCACGAGGTAGCTCATCTTGAGCGACTCCTTGTGCAGGCCGGCGGTTCTCGCGAGCGTCTCGGTCAGCTGCGGCATGCGCCACTGGCGCTCGGCGTGACACCAATCTGAGGGCTTGATGAGGGCAGGGCAGGCACCACGGAACAGACACGGCGCGCGCACCGCGTAGCCCTTCGCGACGAGCACATCGCGCACCTGCAGCAGCGCTCGGGAGGTGTCGCGCAGCGCGGGCTCCATCACCACGAGCGAGCCGCCGGGCTTCACACGCTCGAGCACCTTCTCGACGAGCGCGGCGCGCTTCTCGATGTCGCCGTTGAAGAGCTCGTTGAGCACGTGACCCATCGTGATGACGTCGAAGCGGCCTTCGGGCAGCGCGCGTTCGGGGCTCCATTCACGCGTGCCGAGCGCTTCCGAGGCTTCGATGGCGAGCTGCCGGGCGAGGTCGAGCGCGGGTTTGCTGCGATCGGCGGCGATCGTCTCCGAGGCGCCCGCGTCGATGCCGGCGAAGGCGAGCGGACCAGGGCCGGACCCCAGATCGAGCAGCGAGCGCGGCCTCGCGGGAAGCTCGGAGAGCAACGAGCGCGACTGCGCGTACGAGACGGGCCAGTAGAAGAGCAGGTACGCGCCGAGCAACGCCGGGTCGTCCATGTACTTCGCGCCCGCGAGCTCACGTTCACGGGTCAGCCCATGCGAGAGCCGCTTGATGCCGGCGCCCACCTCTTTCACCTCTTGCGGTGTCAGCCTCGTCGTCGGCTCGTTCTCTTCGAACTGCGGCCGGCCGCGGTGCTGCTGTTGATGCCGGGGCCCGCCCTTCGAGCGTGACGCACGGTGAGCGCGCCACACCGAGATGAGCCGGGGAATCCACGCTTCGAGATCGCGCGCTGCATCGGACGACATGGCGGCACTTATGCCCGGAGTGCGCACTACAGTCATCGACATGAGACTCGTCTTCTTCGTGGTGGCGCTGACGGCTTCGTTCGCGAGCGCCGACTTCAAGCGTCTTCACGCCGAGCGCGCGACCGCGACCAGCTTTCTCGAGAGCAACTGGAACAAGTACCAGGAGAACTACCACCCGACCTACGTGCTCGATGACGACCCGACCACCGCCTGGGTCGAAGGGGCCGAAGGAGACGGCGTCGGTGAGGCGCTCACGGTGAAGGTGTCGGCGCTGAACAAGGCGCGCGCGCTGCGGCTGGTGATCACACCCGGGTACCAGAAGTCGAAGGCACTCTTCGCGGCCAACGGAACGCCGACGTCGCTCGAGGTCGTCGTGCGTGACGCGCAAGAGAAGCAGACTGCGTCGAAGGTGCTCGAGGTCGCGGCGAAGTGGGGCTCGCAGACGTTCGACCTGCCGCTCACGGGCGGGCTCGCGTCGGTCACCATCACCATCAAGGCCGTGAAGGCCGGCACGAAGTACCGCGACACCTGCCTCTCTGACCTGCAGCTCTTCGTCGACAGTGACGTGCCGTACGACAAGCGCGTCGAAGAGGCGAAGCGCACCGCGATGCTCGCGTGGAAGCAGGAGCGACTCGCCGCTGCGAAGTACTTCGGGGCGTTGCCGGTGACGTACCCGTTCGCGTCGACCTCGTGGACGGTGAAGGACGACGCAAACGAGTTCTCCCGCCGCTACACCTCGGTGTCGGAGCCCAACGGCGAAGGCGGATTCCTGAAGGGCGTGAAGAACCCGAAGTTCGTCGAGCTGGATGCGCTGCTC
This sequence comes from Archangiaceae bacterium, assembly GCA_016879935.1. Classification (GTDB taxonomy): domain Bacteria; phylum Myxococcota; class Myxococcia; order Myxococcales; family Myxococcaceae; genus Xiheimicrobium. Next base: position 18,307 of record JAACJQ010000033.1, read on the forward strand.
GATCGCGGCACGTTGCCCGAGGGCTTCGATGCGGCGACCTTCAAGACGCTGCGCTCGCTGGTGAAAGACTCGAAAGGTGGTGCCTGGTTCTCCGTCTCGTCGAAGGCGCCGTTCCGAATGCCCGATGGGCTCGAAGATCTCATCCTGCCCGAGGTGTTGCCGCTCGTGCGCGCGACCGACGTGACGTTCTTCGAGGCGAGCAAACCCGAGCTGGCGCTGACGCTGCGGCCGGTGAAGCGGGAGACGGCCGTTCCACGCGAGGCGGCGCTGTCGACGGTGAAGCTGCTCGAGGGCACCGCGACTGCTCCGAAGCGCGCGTTCGCGAAACACGTCGAGGTCGTCTTCGAGCGCGCAGACTACGAACTCACGACGTGGCTGCTCCTCGAGTGGGGTGACGACGGTCTGCTGCGAACGGTCACCTTCTGGCGCGAAGAGTTCGAGGTGTCGGGGGGCGGTCGCATGATGGACGAGGGCACGAACCCGAAGGACTACCCACCCGAAGTTCGCACGGCGGTCAGCCAGTCTGCCGGAGCCTGGTCGCTGAGTGTCTCGGACGGGAAGATCACCCAGATCGCCAGGCTCCTGCTGCTTTCGATTCGCAACGACCCGGAGGGCATCGAAGGCCTTCAAGCCGATGAGGGCATTCGCGCGATCACCTCGGTGTTCACGCCCCGCCCGAAGAAGTGATCGCGCTGCTCGCCACGCTCGTGCTGGCCCAGCCCTCGTTCGAGGTGGCGGGTTTCACGCGGCCGCTGAAGCTCGATGCTCCGAGCGCAGCGGCCTGTGCCGAGTGCCACCCCGAGCGCGCGAAGGAATGGAGCGAGTCGGCCCACCGAGCCAGCCTCACCAATCGCGTCTTCCTCGACGGTTTCTCCGCCGAGCCGCATCAACGGTGCCTCATCTGTCACGGGCCGCTCGAGGCGCAGCTCCGGCACGCGAAGCGCCCGCTGCGACCGGACTCGCCTGTTCACGACGGCATCACCTGCGCGGTCTGTCACGTTCGCGACGGGGTGGTGCTTTCTCCTCGACCAGACTCGACGGGCTACGGCCACCCGGTGCGTCACGAGCCGGCGCTTCGGAGCAGCGAGTTCTGCGGCACCTGCCACGAATTCGACGGCCACGCGGTGATCGACGGCGTCACGGTGCTGAACGATCTGCCGATGCAGACGACGCTGAGCGAGTGGCGGGAGTGGGGTGGCGCGAAGACCTGCCAGCGCTGTCACATGCCGAGCGTCTCGCACCGCGTTCGTGGCGCGCGCGACCTCGAGTTCCTGCGCAGCTCGGTGAAGCTCGACGTACGGGCCGGCCTCGTGACGCTCACGGCGCAGAACGTCGGCCACCGCGTGCCCACCGGAGACGTCTTTCGTCACCTCATGCTCTGGGCCGATGACCAGCCGTTGATGCGCTTCGGGCTCGAGCTCGAACGTGGCTCCGATGCGAAGGGCCGGCCGGGAGTCGTCATCGCGAAAGATACGCGGTTGCTGCCCGACGTGCCGGTGCGCGTGAAGCTGCCTGCGTTCGCCCGACGCGTTCGCCTCACGTATCACTTCACCGCGCCGAGCCTTCGCGCGCGCCCTTTGCTCACCCGCGAGGACGAGCTCGTCGAGCTGTTCGATCTGCCTGCCCGCTGACGCTTTCGCGGCACGACCGCGCTCGTCTCGGTTACACACGAGCCCATGATCGAGGTGCAGCAGCTCACCAAGCACTACCGGGTGCACAAGCGGCCCCCCGGGCTCGCGGCGGCGCTCAAGTCACTCTTCAAGCGCGAGTACACGGCGGTCAAAGCCGTCGACGGCATCACGTTCGACATCAAGGCCGGTGAACGGGTCGGCTTTCTCGGGCCCAACGGCGCCGGCAAGACGACGACGCTGAAGACGCTCGCGGGGCTGCTGCACCCTTCCAGCGGGCAGGTTCGCGTCGACGGGCACGTGCCGCAGAAGCGCGAGGCCGAGTACCTGAAGAAGATCATGTTGGTGATGGGGCAGAAGCAGCAGCTGTTGTGGGACCTGCCTCCCGCCGAGACGTTCGAGATGAACCGCGCGATCTACGACGTGCCGCGCGCCGACTTCACCCGCCGCATGAAGGAGCTCGGCGATCTGCTCGAACTCGGCGAGCTCGTGAACAAGCCGACGCGTCAGCTCTCGCTCGGTGAGCGCATGAAGTGCGAGCTCGCTGCCGCGCTGGTGCACGGCCCGAAGGTGCTCTTCCTCGACGAGCCCACCATCGGCCTCGACGTCTCGATGCAGGTGGTGATGCGTGACTTCATTCGCCGCTACAACGAGCAGTACGGCGCGACGCTCATTCTCACCAGCCACTACATGGACGACGTGGCCGCGCTCTGCCCTCGCGTCATCGTCATCGACAAGGGCACGCTCTCGTTCGACGGCAAGCTCGACGACCTGGTGCAGAAGGTTCGCCCCGAGAAGCGCGTGACGTTGCGGTTCTCGCAGCCGGTGACTCGTGAGCAGGTCTCGCCGCTCGGCCAGGTCGTCACCTGTGAAGGCGCGCAGGCGGTGCTGCAGGTCAGCCACGACCAGGTGAACTCGGTCGTCGGCCGCGCGTTGGCGACGTTGCCGGTGATGGATCTGAACGTCGAGAACCCGCCGCTCGAAGAGGTGATGAGCGAGCTGTTCGCGCGGAGCCGGGCGAATCGTGAGGAGCAGGCGGCGTGATCGGGCGAAGCCTTCGGGCGCTCCCGGCGTTGGTGCGCGTGGGCTTCGTGGAGTCGCTCGCCTACCGCACCGAGATGATCATCTGGGTCTTCAGCACCACGATGCCGCTGGTGATGATGACGTTGTGGACGGCGGTGGCCAGGTCGGTGCCCGTCGTCGGCGGCGGCGGCAAGTCGTGGGGCACCACCGCCTTCGTCTCGTACTTCCTCTCGGTGTTCATCGTGCGGCAGCTCATCTCGGGCTGGGCCGGCTGGGAGATGTACTACGAGGTGCGGCAGGGCACGCTCGCGATGCGGCTGCTCCGCCCCATTCATCCGCTGCTGTCGTACGGCGTCGGCAACCTCGCGGCGCTGCCGTTGCGCGCGGCGGTGACGTTGCCGGTGATCGTCGTGCTCTTCGCGACCAACGCGCGTGATCACCTCTCGCACGACTGGCACGTCTGGCTGCTGTTCCCCTTCGCGCTCGTCGGCGGTTGGGTGATCACCTTCTTCGCGAACGTCGCCATCGGCGCCTTGAGCCTCTTCATGGAGTCGAGCGTGAAGCTGATGGATGTGTGGCTCGCCGCGTTCTTCGTGTTCTCGGGCTACCTCTTCCCGCTCGATCTCTTCCCCGACTGGCTCACCGCCGCGGCGAAGTGGTTGCCGTTTCGGTATCAGATCGGCCTGCCGGTCGAGTTGATGACGGGCGTGCACACGTGGGAGTCGGCGCTGCCGTTGCTCGCGAAGCAGTGGGCGTGGGCCGCTGCGCTGATCGTCGCATCGCTGGCCATCTGGAACCGCGGGCTCGCGCGCTTTCAGGCGTTCGGAGGCTGACATGGGGCGCTACCTCGGCCTGCTCTCGCGTCAGCTGCGCACCTCGGCACTGCTCGCGGCCCAGTACCGCTGGGACTTCGTCGTCGATGGTGTGGTGTCGCTCTTCTTCATGGCGACGGCGATCGTCCCGCTCTTCGTCGTCTACGGAGACGCGTCGCGCCCCGGCATTCCCGGCTGGAGCTTCGGCGAAGCGCTCGTCGTCACCGGCTGGTTCATTCTGTTGCAGGGCGTGCTCGACGGCGCGGTGAACCCGGGCCTGCAGGCGGTGATCGATCACATTCGCAAGGGCACGCTCGACTTCGTGCTGCTGAAGCCGGCCGACGCGCAGTTCCTCGTCTCGACGGCGCGCTTTCAGCTCTGGCGTGTGACCAGCGTGGTGGTCGCGCTGGTGGTGTTCGTGATCGCGTTCTCTCGCGTGGGGCGTGCGCCGGCGGTGCTCGACGTCGCGGCCTCGCTCGTGCTGCTCGTCTCGGCGACGCTGCTGCTCTACTCGCTGTGGATTCTGATCGTCTCGGCGGCCTTCTTCGTCGTGAAGGTCGACAACCTGACGTACCTCTTCTCAAGCATCTTCGACGCGGCCCGCTGGCCCTCGAGCGTGTTCCCCAACGTGCTGCGCTTCGTCTTCACCTTCGTCGTACCGCTCGCGTTGATGACGACGTTCCCCGCAGAGGCGATGTTGGGAAGGCTCGAGTCATCGGCGCTCGTCGGGTCGTTGCTGGGCACCCTCGTGTTCGCCGCCATCGCCCGGTGGACGTGGCTCAAGGCCATCGGGCACTACACGTCGGCTGGCGGCTGAAGCCACTCGCGCAGCTGGCCGTACACCCCGGCGTCATTCAGCAGGTCGAGGTGTGAGAGGCCGGGGAACACCCGGTGTTTCGAGAACGAGAGCGTGAGCTCGGGCTTCGCGTGCCGGCCGAGCGCGGAGTCGATCGGCACCAGCCCGTCACCCACCGACGTCGGGGTGACCTCCTTCGACGTCGTCGCTGCGATCGCGAAGCACGTGACGTTGGCCGGCAGCTCGATGTGCGTTCGCGGATCAGCCTCGTTCGCGAAGCGGTCGACGCCCTGCCACTCTTCGTCCTTCGTCAGGCCGAAGCGCAAATCGGTCACACCGGCGCTGCGAAGGTGCGCGAGCTGCTCGAGCGGAGCGCTGTATCGGCTGATGCCCAGCAGCGTGTTGACGAGGTTGCCCATGCGCTCGAGCGGCGCGCCCTCGTGCGGCGTGCCCAGCGTCACGAACGACTCGAGCTTCGTCCTCCACGACAGCGACCGCGCCTCGGCCGAGAGACAGGCCGCGCGTGACACCAGCCCGCCCATGCTGTGCGCGAGAATGACGAGCTCGGTCACCGGCACTGGCCACGCGTCGACCAGCTTCTGCAGCGCGTCGGCGAACTCGTGGCCGTTCGTCGAGACGTGCTTGCCCGAGTTGTAGCGAAGCGCGACCCAGGTGAAGCCGAGCTCCTTTTCGAGCGCTTCGCCGTGGTGGTGGCCCTTGCGAGACCAGCCGAGGTCGCTCGCCGACGAGCCATGCACGAGCACGAGCACCCGGCCCGAGACGCCTTCAGGCAGGGGAGGGATGATCCTTCCGTCACGACGGAACCCGGTGGCGATCGCGAGCGTCGAGGCCCGCTCGGCCAGCACGTCACCGACGACGCCATTGAGGGCCGCGACGACGGCATCTTGTTCCTGGCCGCCGCCTTCGCCGAGGACGGGGTCGAGCTGGGCCAGCACGACGTCGAGCCCTGCGCCCACGAGGTTCGCGACGAGCTTCACGCCCGCGTACGCAGGCGCCGAGATCAGCTTCACGAGGCCCTCGAGCGGTTTGCCGAGAATCGCGGGCCCGCCGCCGATGGCGTGGTGCATCTGCTGAACCGTGTTCGTGACGCCAAGAGTGGCTTCGACTGCGAGGCGAACCGCTTCTCTCAGCTCGTCAGCGCGCGTCGGCATTCATGTCGCGTAGCACGTTCGCTCGACATCGGCCGCGCACCTCGAGGCGTTCGAACGACTCGAGCGAGTCGCGCTCGGGTGAGTCGAACGCGCTACATCGCCACCCATGATGCGAGTTCTGCACGGCGCTGCGCTCGGCCTCTTGTTGTCGTCGAGCTGCTCGACGATTCCGGTGCGCGCGACCACGGCGCCGATCGAGCTGCCGATGGAACGGCTGGCCGGTCGCTGGCACGTCGTCGCGACCACCTTCCCCATGTGGCGCAATCGCTGCGACGTCTCCTTCACCTATGGGCCGCTCTCGGTTCAGACGATGAGCGATCGGGTGGGCTTCACCGAGGGCACGGAGCAACACGTCCTCCCCGGTATCGACACGCAGCACCCGGTGGTTCCGACCCACTTCACGTGGCGAGGTGAGGGGCTCTTGTCGCTCTTCGCCAGCGAGTGGGACGTGGTGGCCGTGGGCCCCCAGGACGCGTGGGTGGTGTTGACCTTCGGCGCCACGTTGGCCACGCCGGCGGGGGCAGACATCATCGCGCGCTCACCACGCCTCGATGACGAGACGCTGCGGCAGATCGTCACGGCCGCTTCGACGGATGAGGTGACGGCGTCGCGGCTGAAGGGCCTGTTCGCGGTCGCTCCCTGCCCCTGACTCCGACTCAAGGTGCTGTGACGCCTGCTCTGGGGCGCTCCCGCCAGGTCAGCCGGCGCGCGAACGCCATCACGTGTTCGAAGTCCTCCAGCTCGAGCGGGTGCTCCTTCTTTCGCAGCACGTACGCGGGCGACCACTTCTTCTGCTCGAGCGCCGCACGAAACGTCTCCATCGCCGGCCGCTGAATGGTGTCGCCTTCGGCGGCGATCAGCAGCGTGGGTTTTGGTCGCTCCTCCACCGTCACGCCCGTCACCAGCCCACCGTGAAGCACCACGAAGCCGGTCACGGCCAGGCGCTCGGGCTCCATCAGCAGCGAGGTGAAGTAGCCACCGTTCGAGTACCCGACGACGAGCGGTGCCGGGAGCGTTCGTTCGAGCCGCGTCTCGACTTCGGTCACCGCCTCGCCGATGCGACCGACGATCGCCATCGTCTCGGCCTCGCGCGTCTTCACCGTCGGCCAGCACCACCAGTCCTTGTACTCCGCGGCCCAATCGCAGAGCCCCGGCGTTCCCCTCAGCGCGACCACCGTCATGCCCGCCTTCGTCGCGGCCGGCGCGACGAACCCCAGCTCCCGCGTGAACGCCTTCTCGTTCGGCGCCATCATGCCGTGCAGGTACACGACCACTCCGGCGTTCGTGCCGCGCTTGAAGCACCCGGGACTCGAGAGCGGCTCCCAGCCAGAGGGACAGAGCGAGACCTGTGAGAGCACCAGCGCGAGCAACGTCATGATCGGCGCCAAGCCTTCACGTTGGCGTTCGCCAACGCAATCTCGACCCGCGGCTTCTTCGCTCGCCGTACACTCGTCGCGTGGCCTCGCTGACGAACCAGAGCATGTTCGAAGCGCTGTTCGATCGCCGCTTGAAGCCGACCGGAGCGTTCCTCGAAGAGCTCAAAGCTGCGGGCTACGACGTGCAGCACGCCCAGACGAAGTATCCGACCGGCGTGTGGACGAAGTGCCTCCTGGTCGCCCGCCGTCACCGCTGGGGTGAGCTGTCGGAGGCGGACGCGTTTCGTCACATTGGCCGTGAGTTCACCATCGGCTTTCTCGAGACGATCGTCGGCCGCTTCGTGGGCGCGGCGATTCCCTTCATGTCGGCGGAGTCGTTTCTCAATCGGCTCGCGAGCTACTTCCGCATGGGCCGAGAAGACACGGGCCTCACCTTCGACATCGTCGAGCGAGGCAAGCAGAGCGCGCGCATCGTCGTGCACAACCCTGCGGCCGTGCCCGGCACCTTCGTCGCAGGCATGATCGACGTCGCGTTCGAGCGCATCGGCACCCCGGGCTCCATCGAGGTGCTCCAGCAGTCACCGACCGACTACGAGCTGCTCGTCCGTTGGCAGTGAAGGTGCAGTGTCAGCGGGCATGGGTGCGTGGTGGGAGTGGATCCGTCGGCTTTTTGGCGCGGAGGACGTGTCTGCGCCTCGCGTGTCGGCGCCGCTCCCACCGCCACGGCCAGCTCAGCCGATTGATCCCCCTCCCGCCCGACCACCCCTCACCGTGCTGGCAGGCGGCCTCGACCAGGAGACGCCGTTCGATCAGCTCGTCGCCTGGCTGGGTGTCTCGCCACCCGATCGGTTGATCCTGACCCAGGCCGACGTGGAGCGGGACGAGCTGCTCGCCGAGCACGTGCTCACGCACTTTCGGAAGAACCGGCCGGCGCCCTCGTCGCTGCCCGCCGTCTCGTTGCAGGTGCTGAACGCGATCGCCGAGCCGAACCTCTCGTTGTCAGAGCTCTCGCGCCTCGTCGCGCAAGACCCCGCGCTCGCCGCCGGAGTGCTCAAGGTCGCGAACAGTCCCGCCTACCTGGGCGCCCAGGAGATTCAGACGCTCCGTGACGCGGTGACGCGGCTCGGGCTCACCGAGGTCGGGCGCGTGGCTGGCATGGTCGCGGCCCGCTCGCTCTTCCAGCCGCAGGTGCGCAACGAGTTCTCCCACTTCGGTCACACGTGGAGCGAGCTCTTCACCGACTCCATCACCTCGGCGCGAGGCTCGGCGTGGCTGTCGATGCGGCTGCGAAAGGGGCGCAGCGATCACGTCTTCGTGGCCGGCATGCTGCACGATCTCGGAAGGCCCGTGGCGCTGCGGTCGATCGCCGCGCTGTTGATGGGCGGAGAGCAGCTCGACGAAGACGATCTGCAGCACATCGATCGCGTCATCGAGCAGGTGCACGTCGAGATCGGCGGCGAGGTGCACCAGTCGTGGAGCCTGCCGCGCTTTCCCACGCTCGTGGCCATGCGGCACCACGATCTCGATCTGCCGCAAGACAATGAGTACATCGACGTGCACATCGTTCGGCTGGTGAGCGCGCTCGTGCAGTTCCGCCGGCACCCGTGGCGCTTCGAGCAGATTCGCAACGAGGTGAACCAGAGCTGCGCGGCGCTCCACATCAACGCGCACCTGCTCCGCGCGCTCGACACCCAGCTCAAGGACGAGCTCATGCACGTCGGCTCGGCCTTCACCGACAAGAAGCGCCGGGTCGGCTGATCACCGCGTCTGCGAGTCCACCACCAGCGCGAGCACCTGCAGCTGCGGGTCCACGAAGCCGGGGTCGTCGCAGTACATGTTGCCTGCCACGAAGAGCTGCTGCTCGGGCACGAAGAGCCCGAAGTGCACCTCGGCAGCCTGATCGTTGCGCGTCTTCAGCTCGGTCACCGTCACCGCCGCCTTGTCACCCAGCATCGGCTGCGTGCGCTCGACCAGCTTGAAGTCGACGCCGCGCCGCTTGAACTCACCCGCGCTCTCGACCGCCTGCGCGTGTGGCCGCTGAAGAACGGAACGGTCGGTCGTCGCGATGAACGCGAGCCCGCCTTTGCAGCCCGTGTTGTTGTCGACGAAGTCGAGCCACGCCATGCCGGGTTTGCGATCGTGATCGAGAATGCCGAGGCGAGGTGGCACCGAGTAGGTCGCTCCGAGGGCGGCGAACTGCACCGGCTTCGTGCCGTCGGTCGGCAACGGCCTGGCGGCGCGACCCGACACGGTGGCGCAGGCGGTGGAGAAGAAGACGACGGCGAGAACGATGGAGCGCATGAGAACCTCGGCAACGACGGGTTGATGCCTGTGAGTGGGGGCTCGAGTTCGTTCTTTTGAGGGCCTTTTTCGGAGTAATTGTTTCCCCGTGAAAATCGTCACCTGGAACATCAACAGCGTTCGTGCGCGCGTCGACCGGTTGATCGACTTCCTGCGTACGCGCGAGCCCGACGTGTTGTGCCTGCAGGAGACGAAGTGCACCGACGACCAGTTCCCCACCGACGAGGTGCGGGCCGCCGGGTACCACCTGCAGCTCTTCGGTCAGAAGTCGTACAACGGCGTGGCGATTCTCTCGAAGGAGCCCGTCACCGACGTGCGCCGCAACATGGGCGACGACGACGAGCAGGCCCGCATCATCTCGGCCATGTGCCGCGGCATTCGCGTCGTCGGCCTCTACGCGCCCAACGGCCAGTCCATCGAAGCCGAGGCGTACCAGTACAAGCTCAAGTGGTACGCGTCGCTCTCGCGGTGGCTCACGTTCGCGAAGGGCACCCCGACGCTCGTGTATGGCGACTTCAACGTCGCTCCCGACGAGGCCGATGTGTACAGCGTGCCGCTCTTCACCGGCCAGACGCTCTTCACGCCGAAGGAGCGCGCGGCGTTCAAGGCCCTCGCCGACGCTCACGGGTTCGTCGATTTGCTGCGCGCGAAGCACCCCGCCGAGCAGCTCTTCACCTGGTGGGACTATCGCGAAGGCGGCTTTCGCAAGAACAAGGGCCTGCGCATCGATCACTTCCTCGTCACGCCCGACTTGCTCGAGCGGTGTTCGGCCATCGAGGTCGATCGCGCCGCGCGTGAGGGCAAGCTTCCGAGCGATCACGCGCCCGTCGTCGCCACGTTCCGCGACTGACAATCGCCGACCGCGCTCCTACGCTGACGTTTCGAAGGGGGGCGAACATGTCGTGGCTGCTGATGGCGCTGTTCGTGCCGGGCGTGGCGGTGTCGGGGTTTCCGGGTCAGAAGGTCGCCGAGCGAAAGACCGTCGCGAAGGACTTCGACTTTCCGCTCGAGCGCAGAACGCTCTCCAACGGGCTGAACGTGCTGCTCAGCCCCGACTCGTTCGCCAACGACGTCTCGGTCGACCTCTCGTTCGGCTGTGGCGCGCTGGAGCAACCACCGGGCAAGGCCGGGCTCGCGCACCTCACCGAGCACGCCCTGGCCAGCGGGCCCACCCCCGAGACGGACTACCGGCGTCTGCTCGAGCGGCGCGGCGCGACGGTGTTCAACGGGCTCACCACGGTCGATCGCCTCTCCTTCGTCGTCGTCGTGCCTCCAGAAGAGCTCGAGCTCGCGCTCTGGGCCAACGCCGATCGGCTGGGCACGCTGCCGGCGCTCCTCACCGCCGACGAGCTCGAGCGGCACCGGCGAATCGTGATGCAGGAGAAGCTGCTGCGAATCGAAGACGCCCCGTACGGCGCGTCGGTTCGTATGGCGATGCGCCAGCTGTTCCCGAAGACGCACCCGCTGCACGAAGGCGTGATGGGCACCGAGGCCACCTTGAAGGGCGTCACCGTCGGCGACGTGCAGGGCTTCGCGCGCGCGTGCCTGCTGCCCAACAACGCGGTGCTGACGATCGCGGGCCGCTTCACGGTCGACGACGCCATGGCCCAGGTGGAGCGCACCCTCGGCCGTCTGCCGAAGGGCGGGCCGCCACCCGAGCCCGTGGCGACCGGCGTGCTCATCGAAGATCGGCAGCTCAAGGTCAGCGAAGACGTCGCCCGCATGCCGCGCGTCACCTTCGCCTGGTCGTTCTCGAACCCGTGGCCAGAGCACTCCGACGCCCTCGAGCTCGGCTCGGTGCTGCTGCCCGTCTACACCGACGGGTTGATCGGCATGCGCGTGGAGTCGGAGTACCTCGAGTTCGCCGGCGGCGGGCTCTTCGTGCTCGCCGTCACCACGCCTCGCGCGAAGGATCAGGGCGAGGCCGTCGGCAACGCCGAGGTCGTCTTGCGCAACCTCACCCGCTCGATGATGCCCGCAGACGTGCTGGCCTTCGCGTTTCACGTCATCGATCGCATCACGCTCGCTTCGCTCTCTGCGACCGACGGCCGTGTCGCGCTCATCAAGCGGCTCGTCTCGGGCGGCCGCGAGCCCGTGGTGCGTGGCTTCTTCGATCGCCACTGGAAGATGTCGCCGGTGCTGCTCGAGCAGACGTCGGGCAAGGTGCTGAAGGGCCCGCACGTCAGCGTCGAAGCGAAGCCGACCAGGCCGCTGCCACAGAAGGAGCCCCAGTGAGAGCCGCCTGGCTGCTGCTCTCGTTGGCGGCATGCGCGACGACGCAGCCCGCGACCGCGCCCGCGCCGCTCCTGGCCGAGCCCGCACCCGTCGCCGCGCCGGTGGTGGCGCGCTGGTCGGCCACGCCGCCACCTCCTTCGGGCGCCCCCGTGCCGCGGCACTTCCCCGAGGTGACGACGTTCAAGCTGCGCTCCGGCCTCACCGTCGTCGCCGTTCCACACCCACGGCCGCTGGTTCGGCTGCGCCTCGTCTTTCCCTCTGGCTCGTCGTCGGATTCGGCGGAGCGTGCGGGCGCGACCTGGTTCTCGCTGGCGCTGCTGGGCTCGATGCACGACGTGACGAAGTCCGACGGCACGCCCGACTTCGACGAAGAGCCGCTGCGCAAGCAGGTGTTCGAAATGGGCGCCTCGTTTCGTTACGACGTCACGCCCGACGCGTCGTGGGTCGGCATCGAGGGCTACGCGAAAGACACGCGGCGCTACCTCGAGATCCTCTCCGAGGCGGTGCGGCACCCCCGCCACGGTGAAGGGCCGTTTCTGGGCCTGCTCGATGGCGCGCGCGACGCGGTCGACGAAGAGCAGCTGTCTGACACGTCGGTGCTCGAGCGCCACGTGATGCGGCTCGCGTTCGGCGACGAAGGCGCGGGCACTGCGCAGGGCACCGGTGAGAGCCTGTCTCGCCTGGGCCTCGAGGAGATCATCGATCGCCAGAAGCAGCTCGTGCAGCCGAAGGGCGCCACGCTGCTCGTCGTCGGCAACGTCGAAGCTCAATCTGCGGGCCGTCGTCGAGGGCACGCTGGGCAGCTGGACGCAGGCGGGCGATGGGGCGCGTGCGACGTTGGCGAAGGCCACGCCCTCGGTGCGCCGCACGGTGACGTTCCTGCCGCGTCAGGGCGCTCGCACCACGACGGTCTGCGCGGCGCGGCCGCTGGGTGACGTGAAGGTCGATCACGCCGTGATGCAGGTCGCTGCCGAGGCGTTGTCACTGAGGCTCTCGGCGCAGCTCCGCGAGAAGTCGGGGCTCACCTATGACGTGAACGCCTCGACCGTCACCCGCTACGGCACACGCGCGCTCGTCGTCTGTTCACGCTTCGCGAGCCCCAGCACCCAGGCCGGGCTCGAGCAGCTGTTGCAGGTCATCGACACCAGCGGCACACAGGGCTTCACCGACGACGAGCTCGCCTCGGCCTCACGGCTGGTGGCCTCGAGCTGGGAGCGTGCCTCCACCAGCCTCGACGGACTCACCTCGGCGTGGACGACGGCGCTGGGCGCGCGACAGGCCTTCGAGCCAGAGAAGGGGTCGCTCGCGGCGCTCGCCGTGACACCCGAGGCCGTTCGCGCCATCGCTCCGAAGATGCTGCAGTCGCGTCAGTTTCAGCTCGTGCTCTCGGGTGATCGCGGCCACGTCGAGCCCGTCGTCAACGCGCTCAAGCTCGGCACGCTTCGAACGCCCGTGCTCAAACGCGTCGAAGCCGATTGATCCGAAACGCCGACCGGGCAGGGCGCGAAAGCGCCGGCTCGAGTGTTCGTACCTCTCGTCAGGCCATGGCGTATGGTTCCGCCCCGGGGAGGTACACATGGAAGACGAGTTCGGACTCTCACTCGCAGGGTTGATGTTCGGTGCCCTCGGGTGGTTCACGCTTCGCTACGTCATCTTCGGGTTCTTCACGGTGAACCAGAACGAGCGCGTCGTGAAGACGTCGTTCGGCAAGGCGCAGCGGCTCCACACGACGACGCTCGACAACCCGATGGCCGAGCACCTTCGCGCCGACGAGCGTGAGCGCTACCAGTACCCGCAGGTGCGCGTGATTCCGCCTGGCGGCCCGTACTTCAAGTGGCCGTGGGAGACCGTGCACCGCGTGAAGGTCGCCACCGAGACGGCGAACCTCGCCTACGACCCCGAAGACCCGAACGCGAACCGCGGCGGCGCCATGCTCGAGGCCGTCACGAAGGACCAGCTGAACATCGGCCTCATCGGGCAGCTGCGTTGGCGCGTGTCGGAGCAGAACCTGTACGCGTACCTCTTCGGCGTGAAGCGGCCGCTGGTGCACGTGCTCGGCTACTTCATCTCGATTCTCCGCCAGAAGATCGCCTCGTTCGAAGCGCCCACACCGCTCGAGCCGAAGGCCCTGCCCGCAGGAGACGGCGCCCACCACGTCGACTTGAAGATGACCGAGGGCATCTCGATCAACGACCTGCGCAAGAACCTGCGGGATCTCAACGAGCAGATGGACCGTGAGTGTCTGTCGTCTGCGGCGCGCTACGGCATCGTGCTCGACGCCTCGCTCATCACCGGCATCGACCCGCCGCCCGAGGTCGAGAGCGCGCTGGCCGCCATCAACACGGCCCACAACCACGTCGGCTCCGAGGTCAGCCTCGCGAGAGCCGCTGCCGATCAGAAGATCGTGCAGTCACGCCGCGCCGTGGAGATCGAGACGCTCAACGCGCAGGCCGAGGTCGAGCCGCTGCTCCAGCTCGCCAACCAGCTCAGCGAGCTCAAGCGCAACGGCTCGGGCCCCGCGCTGCTCGCCGCCTACGTGCGCAACGTGAAGTTGAACCTCTTCGCCCGCGCTCGCGCCGCGTTCATCAAGGTGGACCCGTGAACTTCATCATCTCGGCCCTGCTCGCGTTCTTCGGCTGCCTCATCGGCGTGCCCATCATGTTCGCGTTCGCCCGCGCGTTCGGCCTCTACATCGCCGTCGAGGAGCGCAGGGCGAAGGTCTTCACGCTCTTCGGCGAAGTCATCGGCACCATCGACGAGCCCGGGCTGCACCTGCTGTGGGCGAAGCTCGGCATCAAGGCCGCGCTCATTCCCATCTTCGGCAAGGTGCACACGGTCGATCTGCGGCTCGACCAGCAGTACCTGCGCAGCCAGCCGGTGAACTCCGAGGAGGGCGCGCCGATGGGCATCGGCATCTGGTACGAGATGGCCGTCAAGAACCCGGCCTCGTTCCTCTTCAAGAACGCCGACCCGCGCGGCTCGCTCGAGGCCAACGTGTCGAACGCCGCCGTGCGCGCTCTCTCGAACATGAAGCTCGACGCGATGCTCGAGACCCGCCACGTGATGAGCCAGGCCGTGCGCAAAGAGGTGCAGCCGCGCGCCGAGGAGTGGGGCTACCAGCTCGGCAGCATCTACATTCGCAAGGTTCACTTCCGCGACCTCGCGATGATTCGGCAGATCGAAGAGAAGGTCGTCAACCGGCTGCGGCAGGTCACCAGCGCCATCGAGCAGGACGGCGCGAACCAGGTGAACATCATCAAGTCGACGGCCGATCGCCAGGCGGCCACCGAGTTCGCCCGCGCCTCGGCCCAGCGGCCCCTCATCGTCGGCAACGCGCTCACCCGCATCTCGGCCGACCCCGAGGTGATGGAGTCGATGTTCGAGCTGCTCGAGACCCAGAAGCTGCTCGAGTCGGGGGCGCAGGTGACGCTCCTGCCGGGCGGCGAGCAGAACGAGCTGCTGGCACCCCTGCTGGCGACGAACGTGCACACCGAGAAGACCGTGCAGGGCATTCCGGCAGTTCGACGTAAGCTGCCCACCGAATGAACGTGACGGTCATCATCCCCAGGCCGCTGCAATCGGCCTGCGAAGGGCGGGCGAAGATCGAGCTGGGGGTGCCCCCGACCAGTGACGTCGCCGACGTGCTGCACACGCTCATGGCGTTGTACCCGGGCCTCAAGGCCTACGTGTCGAACGAGAAGCGGCCGATGAAGCAGCACTTCGCGGTCGCGCAGCAGGGCCGCAAGGTGTTCCTCTTCGCCGCCTCGCCACCCTCGGTGCGGAGCTGAACGAGATGAGCCCCGGAGCTGCCGTCGGAGGCGTCAGTCGCACCCTCGCGCTGGGAGGCGTGCTGGTGCTCGTGTCGTTGTCGTCGGGCTTCTTCCTCTCGTCGGGGCTGTCGACGCAGCAGGTGCCCGAGCTGGGGCCCGAGGATCTCGGCAAGCCGTTTCGCGCCTCGTCTCCGGCTGGCTTCAAGGCCTCGCGCGACTTCGAGGTGGCCGACGATCAACGCACGGCCCAGCGCCGCGCCGAGGCGCGCGACCGCGTTCGGCCGGTGTTCGACTACGACCCCACCATCGAGACGAAGGCCAAGCGCGATCTGCGTGATGGCTTCGAGGCGATGCAGGAGCTCGTTCAGGAGTTCCGCGCCACCCACACCGCACCGTCCGCCGCGGCCCCGGTCGTGCCTCAGCCGAAGAAGGCGCCGGCCGCTCCAGCAGCTCCCGTCGTCGCGAAGGACCCGAAGGGCGAGCTCGAGAACGAGCTGACGGTGGCGTTGCGTGACGCCCGTCGGCGTTTCGAAGAGCACGCCCCTCTGACCGACGACGAAGACTTCGAGGTGCTGGTGCAGGCGCGCTTCTCGCCCGAGCTCGAGCAGGCGGCGCTCGGGTTGCTCGAGCTGGCGTGGCGCGGCAAGGTCGTTCCGTCTCGCGACGAACTCTCGCGCATCGACTCCAACGGCATCACCGTGCGCATCCTCGGTGGGCGCAGCGAAGGCGAGCTCGGCACCGCGCAGCCCCAGGTGTTCGACGTTCGTGAGGTCTCGAGCGAGCTCGATCGGTTCGCGTCGGTGCCCGGCAATCTGTTGCCCGAGTCACCGCCCCTCGTGCGCCGCGCGGTGTTGCGCCTCGCCAAGAAGCAGGTGCGCTCGAACCTGTCGATCAACGCCGCCGAGACGTCGGCGCGCCGTGACGCTGCCTCGAACGCGGTGAAGCCGGTGCTCCTGCAGGTGAAGAAGGGCGAGCGGGTGATCGCCGATGGAGAGCTCGTCACCGAGACGCACCTGCTCAAGCTGCGCGGCCTGCGCGAGCAGATGAGCGAGTTCGATCTGCTCCAGCTGCAGATCGGCGGCGCGGGCATGGTGGCGCTCGTGTTGTCGGGCGCGTGGCTCTTCTTTCAGACCGCGCTGCGCCGCTTCAAGCCGACACGCCGCGACGCGCTCTTCATGGGGCTGGCGGCCATCGCGCTGATGGGGCTCCTGCAGCTGTGGCTGGCGGTGTGTGACGCGCTCCACGACAAGTACCCGTCGGTGCCGCTCGAGGCGCTGCACCTCGCGTTTCCCGTCGCGGCCGGCGCGATGCTCGTTCGGTTCGTGTTGTCGGAAGAGGCGGCGCTGTATTTCGCGATCTGCTTCGCGGCGCTCGTCGGCATCATGCTGGGCAACTCGCTGCCCGCGTTCCTCTTCACGCTCGTCACCTCGCTCGTGGCGGCCGATCGCATGTCGCGCGTTCGTGATCGCGCCGGGCTCTTCGGGGCAGGGGCCATCGGCGGCCTCATCGGCATCGGCATGGTCATCTTCATGGGCCTCGCGTCGGGCCGTGGCGTGGGCTCCGAGATCGCGTGGTCGGCGTTGTTGGCGGCCATCTCGGCGGCCGTCGCAGCGCCCATGCTCGTGTTGACGCTCACGCCCGTCGCCGAGGCCGCGTTCGGCTACGCGTCTGACTTGAAGCTGCTCGAGCTCGCGAACCTGAACCACCCCGCGCTCAAAGAGCTCGTGCTGCAGGCGCCGGGCACCTACCACCACAGCATCATCATGGGCTCGCTCGTCGAAGCGGCGGCAGAGTCGATCGGCGCCAACCCGCTGCTCGCGCGAAGTTGCGCGTACTACCACGACATCGGCAAGGGCCGGAACCCGGGCTTCTTCGGCGAGAACCAGAAGGGCACCAACGCCCACGACGGGCTGGCGCCGCAGATGAGCGCCGTCATCATCAAGCGCCACGTCACCGAAGGCCTCGAGATGGCGCGTCAGTACAAGCTGCCGCGCCGTGTGGCCGACGCGATTCCCCAGCACCACGGCACGCGCCTGGTCGGCTACTTCTTCCACAAGGCGCAGCGCGAGCTCGATGGAAAGGAAAATGCTCCGCCCATCGACGAGTCGATCTACCGCTACCCCGGCCCGCGCCCGCAGTTCCGTGAAGCTGCGCTCTGCATGATCGCCGACGCCGTCGAGGCCTCGTGCCGGAGCATTCCCGAGCCGACGACCGAGAAGCTGCGCGCGCAGGTTCAGAAGATGATCAACCTCGTCTCGAGCGAAGGGCAGCTCGACGAGTGCGACCTCACCCTGAAAGACCTCGCGCAGATCGCGGAGTCGATGGTGCGCACGCTCGACGGCATCTACCACGCGCGCCCCGAGTACCCGCCCGGCGCCGTTCGCCCGCAGGGCCCCGGCCTCGTGGTGGTGACGAACGAGTCGACCGAACCGAGGAAGACCGGCGCATGAGAGCGCTGGTGTCGCTGGGCATCTGTCTCGCCGCGTGTGGCCCCTCGGTGCCCGTTCCCGACGCAGGCTCGACGCCGATGTCGGCGGTCGACGCAGGCTCGCTTGGCCAGAACCTGTCGTGCCGCGTGAACGTGCTCGGTGCGGCGGCCGGCTCGTTCCCCTGCGAGGTGTCGGCCGTGTTCGCGCGCGGAGCGCCCAACGCCACCACCATCACCATCACCGGCAACACGCGCGATCGAAACCCCGAGGTGAACCTCACCGTGCGCATTCCGCTCGAGCCAGAGAACGGCAAGACGTACGGCTATGTCGACGACGTGCTGTACGCCGAGCTGCTCATCAACGACGGGCCCGCGGGCAACAACTTCGTCGCCTCGAAGGGGCAGATGATCGACCCCTTCATGTTCTCGTTCCGCGCGGGTGAGACGACCGGCCGGCTGGCCACGAGCGGAGGCGGCGCGCAGCTCCGGTTCCTCTTCCAGCTCGACGCCACGCTGGTTCCGACGCCGAGCAGCACTGCGCCCAACAACGCGCGGGTCTCCGTCTCCGTGACGAAGTAGGGAGTGCCTCGTGGCGACCAAAGCGAACAAGGTGTGGCTCGACTCTTCCCGTGGCGGACGTGGCGCGAACGCGCAGGGCGATCGGCTGGTGAAGCTCGCCTCGCGCTTCTTCAAGACGCTGAAGCTCACCAACGTCGAGCTCTCGCTGAGCCTCGTCTCGGACGAAGAGATTCGCGAGCTGAACGCGCTGTGGCGCAAGAAGAACAAGCCCACCGACGTGCTCTCGTTCCCCGGCGGTGACATGCCCGGCCCCGGCCGCCGCTCGCTCGGCGACGTCGTCATCTCGATCGACACCGCTCGCCGCGCCGCGAAGGACTTCGAGTCGACGCTCGATGACGAGCTCGACCTCTATCTGGCGCATGGGCTGCTCCACCTGCTCGGTCACGATCACCACGAGAAGCGCGCCGCCCGGAAGATGGAGGCCCTCGAGCGAAAGCTGCTCAAGCGCCCGTCGATGCTGAGCCGCTCCGACGAGCTGTAGCTCGAACTGGCGAAGCGCCGCGCGGGTCGTTACGAGCTGGCCCCATGCTGACCACCCTCGCGCTGTCTCTCACTCTCGCCGGAGCCCCCATGAGCCTCTACGACCTGCAGGTGCAGACCATCGACGGGAAGGACATCTCCCTCTCGGCCTACAAGGGCAAGGCGCTGCTGATCGTCAACACCGCGTCGCAGTGCGGGTACACGCCCCAGTACAAGGGCCTCGAGGAGCTGTACCAGGCGTACAAGGCGAAGGGCTTCGAGGTGCTCGCGTTTCCGTCGAATGACTTCGGCGGCCAGGAGCCCGGCACCAACGCCGAGGTGAAGCAGTTCTGCGAGCTGAAATACAAGACGACGTTCCCCCTCTTCGCGAAGGTCGCGGTGAAGGGCGACGCGCACCCGCTCTACAAGTACCTGCAGGGGCTCAAGGAGAACGGCGGCGAGGTGAACTGGAACTTCAACAAGTTCCTCGTCACCGCTGACGGCAAGGTCGTCGCGCACCTGCCCTCGAAGGCCGAGCCGATGAGCCCCGAGGTTCGCAAGCAGGTCGAGGCCGTGCTGCCTACGAAGTGACCGGCTTTCGGCTGAACAGCGCGCGGAGCTTCGGATCCACGCGCTCCCACGCTTTCACGCAGAGCCACGTGCAGAGAATGAGTGCGGCCAGCACCGGCCAGTACGTCACCCAGTCGCACTTCTCGCGGAACAGCTTCGTGAAGATGCCCACGTGCCACTCGTAGAGCAGCATCTCGTGGAAGAAGTACGCCGACAGTGACGACGCGCCGAAGGTGCCCACCAGCGCCGCCAGCTTCGACTTCGGCGACGACGGCCAGCGCACCTCGACGAGCCTGAAGAGCGCCACCACCGAGAGCACCAGCGTCCACCGTTGGGCGGCGTTCGCGGGGTTCGTCACCCAGAAGTGGTGCGGGGGATAAACCGAGCGCCACCAGCCATCGGTCGCCCACAACGCGACGCCGAGCGTCCACAGCAAGGCGAGCCAGCGCCACAGCTGGCGCTCCTCTTTCATCATGCCGACGGTCGCGCCAAACGAGGCCCCGAGAAAGACGTAACCCGCCCAGGGGAACAGCGGAAACGTCGTGCCCAGCGTCTCGTCGATGGCTCCGGCTCGCGTGTTCACGAAGATGCTCGCGACGCCGTCGACGTTCTCGAGCAGCGGCGACGCTCCGAAGACGCTGGCCGCGAGGCCCAGCATCAGCCACCGCAGCACCTGCGGCCGGCTCGACAGCAACACGAGGAAGGGCAGGGCGATCAGCAGCGACAGCCCGATGCAGTGAAGAATGTCGATGCGCAGAAACCACTTCGGCTCACGGAACGCGCGAAACCAGATCGCGTTGACGATCGACGCGACGAGCAGCACCTCACCGATGCGCTTGAGCGTCTTGAGCGCCTGGGCCTTTCGCGACGCCTGGGCGATGGCCGCGCGCACCTGCACCAGCGCCAGCGCGAAGCCCGCCGAGAAGATGAACGACGGCGCCACCAGCCCATCGATGCGCACCAGCCACGGGTACAGCGCGTCTTTCTCGAGCGCTTTCTGCAGCAGCACCAGCGAGTGCGTCTGAATCATCACCACGACGGCCAGGCCGCGCAGCCAGTCGAACGCGTGAATGCGGCCGGGGGCGCTCACGGAGCACAGTCTCCCACGAAGTCGCCGTAGCCATCGGCCCGGCCAGTCGCTATCAACGCGCCCATGGGTTCATCGAACAAGCCGAGCGATCCGAAGAAGCTGCCCGTTCCGTTCAAGGGCCGCCCCACCACCGACATCGTCCACCAGGAAGGCGAGTGGAGCACTGGCAAGTCGAAGCGCGGTGGCGGCAAGGTGCCGACCGACTTCTCGTGGGGCACCAACCCCAAGCAGTACCAGGAAGAGCGCGGCTCGGGTGAAGCCGAGACCCCCATCTCGAAATAGTCAGGTCGTTGCGGAGATGACGGTCGGCTGCGGCTTCACGTCGGGGTGCTTCGAGAAGGCCCGCACGGCGAAGAGCAGCCCCAGGCCCATGCACGCCGCACCGAAGAAGAACGAGACGCCTGGAAGCTGAAAGGGCGCCTTCGCGCTGATGAAGTAGCCGAAGAGCCCCGTTGCGACCGGAGGCCCGATCACCTGCGTGAGCGCCGTGAGGCTGACGAGCCCGCCCTGCAGCATGCCCTGCTCGTTCGGAGGCACCGAGCGCGACAGCAGTGACTGAATCGCCGGGCCCGACATGCCCGCGAGCGCTCCGAAGGGAATGATGAAGTAGGTGACGAGCCCGCTCGGGGCCAGGCCGTAGGCGATGAACGTCAACAGGCCCACCGTGCCCGCGAAGAGGAACACCCGGCGCTCTCCGAACTTCGGCACCACGCGCCGCACCACGCCGCCCTGCACGATCGCCGCGCCCACGCCCACCGCCGCGAGCGAGATGCCGGCGTCTTTCAGATCCCACCCGTAGCGGTGCTCCGTCGACAGGACCCACGTCGTCTCGAGCGCGCGCTGGCCGAGGTTGAACAGAAACGCCGTCGCCGTCATCGCCCACACCAGCGGGTAGCGGCCCAGCGCCGACAACGTGCCGAGCGGGTTCGCGCGCGACCACTCGAAGGGCCGGCGGTTCTCTTCACTGAGGCTCTCGGGCAGCACGAAGAAGCCCCACGCCGCGTTCGCCAGCGTCAGGCCCGCGGCGACGAAGAAGGGCAGGCGCAGAATCCACCCGCCGAGCACACCGCCCAGGAGCGGCCCGAAGATGAAGCCCAGGCCGAACGCGATGCCCACCAGACCGAAGCTCTGCGCGCGCTTCTCGGGCGGCGTCACGTCGGCGATGTACGCGGTGGCGGTGCCGATGCTCGCGCCCGTCATGCCCGCGAGCAGCCGGCTCACGAAGAGCCACGCGAGCGACGGAGCCATCGCCATCATCACGTAGGCGAGCCCCTGCCCGAAGTTCGAGAGCAGCAGCACCTTGCGGCGGCCGTAGCGATCAGAGAGCCCGCCGACGATGGGCGAGAAGATGAACTGCATCGCCGCGTACGAGGCGATCAGCCAGCCGTACCATTTCGAGGCCAGCTCCTGCGCGTTCGCGCCATCGTGCGGCAGCAGCTCGATGAGGAAGTCGCCTTCGCCTCCGAGGGCGCGGGTCGCGAACTCCTTCACCAGCTTCGGAACGATCGGAATCAGCAGCCCGATGCCGAGAATGTCGAGGAACAGGGTGACGAAGATGAAGCCGATGCTGGCTTTTCGCGGAGCAGCCACGCCCGACCCTTATACCGGCGCCTTCACCGATGCTCGTTCGTCGTCAGGAGGCAGCCGGCCCCAGCCCCTGCATCAGACGATCGGCCTCCATGCCCGTCGGCCCCTGCGGGTCGAGCGACTTCGCCTTCGACAGCGCCATGCGCGCGACCTCTTTCTGGCCCTTGAGCTTGTAGGCGACGCCCAGGTTCAGGTGCACGACGGCGTTCTCGGGGTCCATCTCGAGGGCTTCTCGAAACGCCGCGAGCGCCACGTCGAGATCGCCCGACAGCAGCGCCTCTTTACCCGCGGTGATGCGCTTCTCGCTGTCGTTCACCAGCTCGACGTCGATGACGGCGCGGCCGGCGAGGTTGAACACGAGCAGCCGCAAGAGCCCGGTCCAATAGAACGTGGCGCCTTCGACGGCGACGACGGCCGCGAGCGGAAGATCGGGCAACAGCCGCTTGCCGCGGAACTTGAAGCGCACCTTCGTGTAGCGCCCCTTCTTCGTCAGCTGCACCAGCTGGTCGCGGAACTTCTTGAGCGAGTCTTCGACCTTCTTCGGGTCGATCTCGAAGGGCAGGGTGTTCTTCGGCAGCGGCTGCTCCTCCACCGCGCCGTCAGCCTCTTCGAGCTCGGCGTCGGTCTCTTCCGTCTCATCGGGCTCGGCCGGCTCGACCGCTTTGGGCGGCTTCACGGCTGGCTTCTTCGAGGAACGGGCGGGTCGGCGGCTGGCCATGTCGGGCAGGTTAGAACGGGAACGCCGCTTCGCCACTGACTCATCGACCGGGCTACAGTCGCGCGCATGTCGATGTTCCAGGAGTCACTCCGGGCGTTCTTGAAGCCCGTCCTCCAGTATCTGGATGACGAGACCGTCTCGGAGATCATGATCAACGGCGAGAAGGACGTGTGGATCGAGCGCAAAGGGCGCCTCTACAAGACCGACTGCACCTTCACCGAAGAAGGCCTGCTCGGCGCCGCGCGCAACATGGCCCAGTTCGTCGGCCGCCCCTTGTCGGAAGATCGCCCGCGCCTCGACGCCCGTCTGCCCGACGGCAGCCGTATTCACGTCGTGCTCCCGCCCATCGCGCGCAAGGGCACCACGATCTCGATTCGTAAATTCTTCAAGGACAAGCTCACGCCCGAGAACCTGATCAAGTTCGGGTCGATCACGCCGCCGATGGTGCGCGTCATCGAAGCCGCCGTGCGCGTGAAGCTGAACATGCTCGTGTCTGGCGGTACCGGCTCGGGCAAGACGACGCTGCTCAACATCCTCTCGTCGCTCATTCCCAACGACGAACGCATTCTCACCATCGAAGACTCGGCCGAGCTTCAGCTCAACCAGGAGCACCTGGTGCCCTTCGAGTCGCGCCCGCCCGACAAGTACGGCAAGGGCGAGGTGAACATGGGGCACCTGCTGCACTCGGCGCTGCGTCTGCGCCCCGATCGCATCATCGTCGGCGAAGTGCGCGGTGGCGAAGCGTTCGACCTGATGCAGGCGATGAACACCGGCCACGGCGGCTCCATGGCCACCACGCACGCGAACACACCCACCGAGTCGCTGCGCCGCATCGAGTCGCTCTGTCTGATGAGCTCGGTCGAGCTGCCCATGGTTGCCGTGCGCGCGCAGGTCGCCGCCGCCATCAACTTCGTCGTCTGCTGCGAACGCCTGCAGGACGGCTCGCGCAAGACGATCGCCGTGTCAGAGGTGCTGCCGCTCAACGAGAAGGGCGACTACCGCACGCAAGACATCTGGCTCTACATCCCCGTGACGAAGGACGAGCAGGGCAACGTGCTCGGCTACCACGCGCCCACCGGCATTCTGCCGACGTTCCTCGCCAAGGCCCGCGCGTATGGCTTCACCGATCTCGACGAGAAGTTCTTCGACCCGGCCACGTATGGCGTGCCCCCGCCGCCGCTGATTCACGGCATCGGAGAGAACATCACCACGCACTGGGCCCCGTCGCTCAAGCACCGCGAGAAGCACCTGCCCGACCCCGACGAGTGGGCTGAGCGGTATCGCGACTTCGAGACGCAGCTGCAGGAAGACGCTCGCAAGAAGGCGGGCGAGAAGAAGCCGGCGGTGCAGGTTCAGGTGCCTGCGGGCCCGAAGCCGGCGGCCGCCGCACCACCAGCACGTCCGTCTCAGGTCGCCGCGCCGAAGCCTGCTTCGCGTGACGACGCCACTCCGCCTCCGACGCGCAACCCGCTGCTGGCGAAGAAGCCGCCGAGCGGCTCCGAGACCGGTGATGACGAGCCGCCAGCCGATGAGAACGTGCAGGTCGACGAAGACCTGATGGCCGAGGGCGCTGAGGCCGCGGAGGGCGACTCCGACGGTACGAACGTGAAGTCGTACCCACAGCCGCCGGCGAATCGACGGCCGCCGGGTTCGCCCGCACCGCAACGATCGGCCACGCCCGGAGCAGCTCGGCCCATCTCGTCTCCGCACCGCCCGATTCCGCCCAAGCGCTGAAGCGTCAGGGCAGCGCGTCGTACCAGCCCAGCGCCTCGTCGCTCGACGCGGGGTGCACGGCGAGCTCAGGCCTCGCGTCGTCGATGACCAACGCGAGCACGACGCCATCGACGATCGCGTTGGCGATGACCGGAGCGTGGCGCTCGAACACCCCCGCTGCCCGCACGAGGTCGTGTCGGTAGATGAAGCGCTCCAGATCGCCGAACGCGCGCCAGCCTGACTGGCGGTCGACGAGGCTCGTGCACGGCGGGGTGAACGTCTCGCTCGCAGTGGCTCCATCGACGTCGACCTCGACGGTCACGCGCATCGCACAGGTGGGCTCGCCGCTGACGACGACGGTGGTCCTGGTCCAGAGGTGTTGGCCGCCTTTCGTCGCTTCGTGCTCATCGACCCACGCGTCGCCCCTGCGCAGGAACGCGCGGGTGGTGAGGCTGAGGGGAGAAGCGGTGATGGTGCCTGCCGACCGGTTGAGCCGTGGTGCCGCTGAGGTGGCGAGCTGCGCGCGCCAGACGGTGTCGCCCGCGGCGACCGAGACGTGCCGTTCGTCCGCGCGCCACGTTCCGTGTTCGGTGAGCACGGGTCTCGAGCATTCGTGGGTCGGCGTCAGCACGTTGCGTTCGAGGCTCGAGGCGACGCCTCCATCGGTCGAGAACGAGAGGGTGCGGCTCCAGTCGTTGCAGTGCGCGGCCGTGATGAACCGGAAGACCCAGCTCGATTGTGTGAGGTCGACGCGCGTTGGTGTCGACGGCGCTGCAACGCCACAGCTCATGACCAGCATGATGACGACCGCGAGTCTCATGTGCCCGAGGTGTCGGACCATCGGCTGAGCTTCATCGAATCGACGCGCCGCGCTCGAAGGGCGATGCGCTCTGTCTCGGTCATTCCTCGTTCAGCCGAGCGCGCCGTGCCCGGTGATAGTGCGGCCCGCACAGCCCTCGCGCGAGCACCGGGCGATCGCACCCATCCTCCGAGCACGTCGCGCCGCGCCCGGCGCGCCGCGTGTCGGACTCGATGCCGAACATGGCGTGGCCGACGGCGATCACCCGATCGACCTGCGCCCGTGTGAGCTGCGCCTTGCGGGCGAAGTCGAGCAACCGCACGTGCGATGGATCGTCTGCGGCGAAGGTCGGCCCGTCGCGGAAGAGTTCTGACACCGCCACCTCGAGGGCTCGAGCGATGGCGATGAGCGTCTCGTACGATGGGCTGCGCTCTCCGCGCTCCAGCAACGACGCGAAGCTCACCGAGATGCCGCAGCGCAGAGCAAACGCCTCCTGGGTGAGGCGCTGCGACTCTCTGAGCGAGCGAACCCTGCGACCGAGCGCCGCGAGATGCGCATGCGCGTCGTCGGCCGATGAAGACTCACTCACCCGCAGTAGCCCCCGAGGTTGGCGCGGCAGGTACCCTGCGAACACGCCGTGCCCGTCGAGCAGCACTTGTAGCCGATGTTCCCGCAGCACGAGCCCGTCGCCGTGTCGCACCGCCCGGTGCCGCCGCAGTGGCTGTTGGTCGTGCACTTCGGGTAGCAGGAGCCCTGGTAGAAGTCGGCGGTGATGCCTCGCTCGCAGACGTAGCCAGTGCGACAGCCGGTCTGCGTCGCGAAGTCACAGTTCGCCAGACAGTGGTTGGGAGAGCCCGAGTACAGCGCGCACGAGCTGCCC
Source organism: Archangiaceae bacterium (assembly GCA_016879935.1). Taxonomy (GTDB): domain Bacteria; phylum Myxococcota; class Myxococcia; order Myxococcales; family Myxococcaceae; genus Xiheimicrobium. The sequence goes on from JAACJQ010000033.1 coordinate 44,243, forward strand.
GAGGGACACGCTGCGGGGCCCGTCGTCGTGCAGTTGCCGATGGTGCAGTACCCGCCCGTCCACGGAGGAACACCCGTCCACGTCGGGTTGCAGCGCTTGTTGACGGGGTCTCCCGAACAGCCCGACTGCCCGGTGCACGTCGCACCGACGGCGCCTCCCGAGGTGGTGCCGCCTCCCGTGCCCGACGAACCACCGCCGGTGCCCGAGCTGCCGCCGCCCGTTCCCGACGAGCCGCCACCCGTGCCCGAGGAGCCGCCGCCTGCGCCCGAGCCCGTGCAGTAACCGGCGGTGCAGGTGTACCCGGAGTCGCACGTCGTGTTGTTGCAGCACGCATACGGCGCCGCGCCGCAGCAGAAGCCACGCCCGTCACACTGGTTTGCACCGGCGCCGCACGACGAAGGAGAGGTGCACGCCGGGAAGCAGACCGGCACGCCCAGCAGCGACGTTCCCGCCTTGTCGCAGACGTAGCTGGGCCGACAGCCCGTCGTGGTGCCCGCAGTCGAGCAGCGCTTGAGACACACGTTCGGCCCGCCAGCCGGGTTTCGGCTGCAGTTGCTGCCGAAGGCGCAATCGCTGTCAGACGTGCAGGTCTTCGAGCAGTACCCGTTGTCGAAGAGGGCCGTCAGACACAGGCCGTCGGCGCACTCGGTCGAGAGCATGCACGGGTCTCCGATGGCGAGGAGCGCGGTGCCGCCGCCCGACGCGGTGCCGCCCGCGCTGGCCGTTCCACCACCGGTCGCCACACCTCCACCCGTCGCGCTCCCGCCCGCCGTCACTGTTCCACCGCCGGTCGCGAGCCCGCCGCCAGTCGCGTTGCCACCGCCCGTGGCCAGCCCTCCACCCGTCGCGACGCCACCGCCAGTCGCCGAGCCGCCGCCCGTTCCGCTCGGGAAGACGCAGGTGCCGTTGGTGCAGATGTTCGAGCCCAGACAGTTGCCACTGCAGCAGGGCTGGTTCGTCTGCCCACAGCGAATGCACAGACCGCGGCTGCACGAGAACGACGAGCTGCACATCTGGTTGGCGCAGCAGACTTCGCCTTCGCCGCCGCAGATCGCCGAGCCACCACCGCCCGTACCCGCCGTGCCTCCCGCGCTCGCCGAGCCTCCGCCCGTGCCCGTCGTGTCTGCGACACATCGGCCCTGGGCGCTACAGGTCTGGCCATTCGCGCAGACGAGACAGGCGATGCCTCCGCTCCCGCACGTGGTGCGGTTCTGCTTCATCACCCCGAGACACTCTCCAGCCTCGGTGCAGCACCCGGAGCAGTTCGACGGCTGGCACTTCGGAGGCATCGTCGGACCGCAGCTGAGAATGAACGCCAGGGCGACGAGCGACAGCGAAACTCGAATCATGGACGCCATGCTACGCGCAGCCCTATGGTCCGCGCACCATGACTTCGGCAGAAGCCGCCACCTGGTACTTCAAGAAGGCCGCGCGCATCATGGACGTGGGTGAGCGAATCGAGACGCTCCTCGCCACGCCCTTGCGCAGCGTCAGTGTGCAGGTCTCCATCGAGCTCGACAACGGAGAGATCCGGACGTTCAAGGGCTACCGCGTGCAGCACGACAACGCGCGCGGCCCCATGAAGGGAGGCCTGCGGTTTCACCCCGACGTGAACGAAGACGAGGTGCTGGGCCTCTCGTCGCTCATGACGTGGAAGACGGCGGTCGTGAACCTGCCCTTCGGCGGCTCCAAGGGCGGCATTCAGTGCAACCCCGCGGAGCTCTCGGTGAAGGAGCTCGAGCGCCTCACGCGCAAGTTCGTCGATCAGATTCACGACGTCATCGGCCCGACCCGCGACATTCCCGGGCCCGACATGAACACCAACCCCCAGGTCATGGCGTGGATCATGGACCAGTACTCACGCTACCACGGCCACTCGCCGGCGGTGGTGACGGGCAAGCCCATCGATCTCTACGGCAGCCGCGGTCGTGAAGCGGCCACGGCGCGTGGGCTCCAGTTCATCGCCCGCGAGATCCTGCGTGACGTCGGCCAGCAGGTGCCGGGGACGCGCTTTGCGATTCAGGGCTTCGGCAACGTGGGCTCTCACGCGGCGCGGCTCTTCCACGAAGACGGTGGAAAGATCGTCGCGGTCAGCGACGTGCACGGCGGCGTGCAGAACCCGAAGGGCCTCGACGTTCCAGCGCTGTTCGATCACGTCAAGAAGAACGGCACCGTGCGCGGCTTCACTGGTGGCACGCCCTGTCGCAACGAAGACGTGCTCGTGACCGACTGCGACGTGCTCGTGCCTGCGGCCATCGGAGGCGTGATCGACAAACGCGTCGCTGCCGAAGTGCGCGCGCGCATCGTGCTCGAAGGCGCGAACGGCCCGTGCACGCCCGACGCAGACGAGGTGTTCGAGCAGCGAGGCGTGCTGGTGGTGCCCGACATTCTCGCGAACGCTGGCGGCGTCACCGTCAGCTACTTCGAGTGGGTGCAGAACATGCAGCACGTGACCTGGGAGGAAGATCGGGTCAACGCCGAGCTGCAGCGGGTGATGAAAGAGGCCTACGAGAAGGTCGGGCAGATCTCCCGCACCCGAAAGCTGCCGCTGCGCACCAGCGCGTATGTGCTGGCCATCGGCCGTGTCGGCAAGGCCACCGTGTTGCGCGGCATCTGACGTCTCATTCTCGAGGACCTCATGTCGATCCCTGCATCGCTGCTCAAGAAGCTCGTTCAGATTCCCATCTTCCAGGGCCTCACGGTTCCCGAGGCGGCGGAGTTCTTCGAGGTCGCGCTCGAGCAGACGATCGAGAAGGGCCGCACGGTCTTTCGTGAAGGCGACGAAGGCGACGCGCTCTACGTGATCCTCTCGGGCGAGGTGTCGATCACCAAGAAGTCGGTCGAGCTCGCGACGCTGTCGACCCACGCGGTCGTCGGCGAGATGAGCCTCGTCAGCCCCGGAGACACGCGCTCGGCCACCGCGCTCGCGAAGACCGACATCGCGGTGTTGAAGATTCCCAGCAAGCGGGTGCAGAAGCTCATCAAGGGCGATCACCTGGCCTCGCTGAAGGTCGTCGCGAACCTCGCGCAGGTGATGGCGCAGCGCCTCGGTGCCATCAACGATCGCCTCGTCTCGGGCGACTCGAAGAAGAAGCCGGAGGCCAAGAAGGAAGAGCTGGCCGAGTTCGCCGGCATCTTGAACCGCTGGTCGTTCTGATTCGATTCGCTGCAGCCGGAGGGCCGCTCGATGTTCGTCTCGTCGCTGGCGGTGTTCCTGGCAGCGGCGCCGACGGCCCAGAGCGCTGACGCCTGCGCGAAGGCCCAGCAATGGGACGAGCTGTACCTCGCGTTCGCGGCCGTCTCTCCGAAGGGCTACTCGGCCAAAGATGGCAAACGCATCGCCCAGGCGCTCTCGAAGGGCTGCGACGCGTTGCTGCCCGCCGACGCGGTGATGGCGTATTCGCTCGGCGAGAAGAGCGTGGCCTTCGTGAGCGAACCCGGCGCCGTCGTCTGCACCGCGAAGGCTGCCATCAAGACCGATCAACGCTCCGCGGCCGAAGACGCGCTGCGCACGGGCCTCAAGAAGCACCCCAAAGATGGCGCCATCTCGATCGAGCTCGCGAAGCTGATGATCGACGAGAAGGACGGGCAGGGCGCCGTGCAGGTGCTTTCGCAGGTGCCCAAGAGCTCGAAGCTCTTCTCCGAGGCGCAGACGCTGCTCATCTCGGCGAAGGCGCTGGCCGACGAGTCCGCGACGGCACGCGCCGAGTTGGTGGCTCGCGAGAAGAAGCCGTCAGGCAGCGCTGCGGTCGAGCCGCCGCCGATGCCGACCGATGGTGAAGACGACGAGGGCGCGCCTCCGATGCGTGGGCCGCAAAGACCACCGAAGCTGATCGAATCGCGCTCGTACGAGTCGAGCGTCGATGACGAAGGCCGGCGCATTCGGCAGAACGCGTACTTTCGGTTTCGGTACTTCAATGCCCAGCGCGATTTCGGTCAGCGCGCCGACTACGAAGGCCGCGTGCAGGGCGCGCTCGAAGAAGCCCGGCTCGCGGCCCGCAACGTGATGGGCGTCGCGCGGGAGAGCGCCGTCGACGTGATTCTCTATTCGAAGGCCGAGTTCACCATGCACCACGGGCCATGGGCTGCCGCGGCGATCGCCGGCTTCTACTCGGGCAGCGCGATTCGCATGAACGACTCCGCCGAGATCAACCCGCGCAACCAGGCCACGCTCGTGCACGAGTACGTTCACGCCGTCGTCGACGAGCTGTGCTCCTTCAACACCAATGGCCTGCCGAAGTGGGTCAACGAGGGGCTCGCCGAATATGTGGAGTGGGAGTTCACCGGCCGCACTCGCCCCGAGGGCCGCTACGACGCGTACATTCGCCAGCTCGCCGCGCAGAACAAGCTGCCGTCGCTCTCGGGCATGCGTGACGACCCGCTGATCTCGGGCTCCGACCCGGGCCTGCTGTACTCGTACGCGGCCATGACGATGCGCAGCTACGTGCGTCGCTACGGCATGCCCGATCTCATCTCGCTCTTGCGTGACGTCGGCAAAGGAGCCCGTTTCGAGAAGGCCTTCACCCAGCACACCTCCACCGACCTCGCGCAGTTCGAGGAGTCGGTTCGCGACGAAATCGCCTCGAAGTGACGTGTTCTTTGGGAACTGTGAAAAACGCGGGCTAAGCTCGCGCCGTTCTTATGTCTGACACTCAGGCAGCCATGCGCGAGTTCCGCTTCCTCGACGACAAGCGGAAGACGAACGGGCTGACACCTCAAGAAGAGCAGCGTTGGTACGAGCTCGCGGCGCAGCTCGGCGTCGACATGAGCCAGTACGGCCAGTGGGGCGCTGACGGCCAGTGGTACCCGTACCCGCCCGGCTACGACCCGAATCAGCAGTGGGCGCAGCAGCAACAGCAGCCGGGCTACTACGACCCGAACCAGCCTCAGCAGCAGTGGTACGGGCAGGATCAGCAGCAGCCGTACTACGACCCGAACCAGGCGCCGTACGACCCGAACCAGCCCGCGTACGATCCCAATCAGGCCCAGGCGCCCTACGATCCGAATCAGGCGCCGTACGACCCGAATCAGCCAGCCGGCTACGATCCGAACCAGCCCTACGATCCGAATCAGCAGGGCTACGGCTACCAGCAGCCGCCCTACGATCCGAACCAGTATCAACAGCAGTACCCGCAGCAGCCGGGCTACGCGCCTCCGCAGCAGGGCTGGTACGGCCAGCAGCAGGGGTATTACCCGAACCAGCAACCGGGCTACGGCTACGCCGCTCCGCAGCAGCAGCAGGGCTATCAACCGGTGCCTCAGCCGTGGCCTGGCCAGCACGCGCCCGTGCCCGCACCGCCGTGGGCTTCGCAGCAACAACCGACCCAGCCCGCTCCACAGCCGTGGCAGCAGGCGCCCGCGCCGCTCCCGCCCGCCGCAGGGCCCGATGACGTGATGGAGATCTCGGACGACGAGGTCTCTCCGGTTCCGACCGCGCCGCCCCCTCAGTCCCGCCTGAACCCGTTGCCGCCGCTGAACATGTCGGTGGGCAACGACTCGGTCGATGATCTGCGCTCGGCCCTGCTGGATGAAGTGCCCGCACCTGCGCCAGCAGCCGAGCCCCCGCCCGTGAAGCTGCCGGCCATGCCGCTCTTCGGAGGCGCGGGGTTTTCGAAGGCGCCGCCACCCGAGCGCAAGGTCGAAGCGACTGCGGTGTCGTCACTCCTGCCCGGGCCCGCCGACGATCTGCCGCTCGTCGATGCCGCCGGCTCGAAGGGCGCCGAGACGCAGCTCGAAGTGGCTGCGGCGAACGCACTGAGTGATTCGCCCGCAGCAGACGAGATCGCCGAGGCGTCGATCTCTCAGGTGACCGAGATCTCCGACGTCGAAGTGGCGATGGGCGAGGTGCCCACCGTCTCTCCGAGCGGCGTGACCGAGCTGCCGAGCGACTCGGTGACGGAGATGTTGCCTGACCTGCCGATGCTCGAGGCGAAGAAGCCCGCGCCGGTCATGGCCGAGCTGAGCGCCGACGTGGTCATCGACCCGACGCCCAGCATGGTGATGGACGCGGGAGCGGTCGAAGCCGTTCTCGACCCGACTCCGAGCATGATGCTCGACGTTCCGCCGCTCGAGGAGCCTGCCCAGCCGGTGGCGCTGCTCGACGTTCCGCTCATCAGCACCGAGCCCGAACCGATGGCCGTCGTCGAGAGCGCGCCCGCTCCCGCCGCGCCCGTGGCGGCGGTCGAAGTGCTCCCCGAGATCGAGACGCAGCCTGCGCCATCGGTCGAGGTCGCGTTCAGCGAACCGGTGCCTTCCGTCGAGGTCGCTCCGCCGGAGCAACCGCTCGCGCTCACCCAGCCCACACTGGCCGAGCCGAGCATCGTCGTCGCAGAGCCGAGCATCGTCGCCGAGCCGAGCATCGTCGTCGCGGAGCCGAGCATCGTCGCCGAGCCGAGCATCGTCGTCGCGGAGCCGAGCATCGTCGCGGAGCCGAGCATCGTCGCAGAGGCGGGCGCCATCGCAGAGGCGGGCGTCGTCGCAGAGCCGAGCGTCGTCGCGGAGCCGAGCGTCGTCGTCGCGGAGCCGAGCGTCGTCGTCGCCGAAGCGACCATCGAGTCGCCGATGATCGTGGCGGAGCCGCTCGAGGCGACCATCGCCGCCGAGCCGCCCCCAGTCGTCGCGGTCGAACCCGCGGCACCCTTCATCGAAGATGCGGTTCCACCGACCGAGCCGAGCCTGTCGATGGCTCAAGTGGTCGCCGCTCAGGCGTCGGCGCCCCTCGAGGCAGCCGCAGAGCCTTTCGAAGCGCCTGCAGCAGTCGTTGCAGAACCTGCTGAGCAGTCCTTCGACGTGTCGATGACGGAGCCTGTTGCGGACTCGAACTGGGACGCGGTCGTCGAAGCGTCGCGCGCACCCGAGCCCGCTGCAGTGCCCTTCACGCCTGTTGCCGAAGCGCTGCCAGTCATCGACTCCACGCCCGAGCCCGTGGTCGCAGTGAGCCCCCTCGAGGCCTCGCTCGATGACCTTCCCGTGGTGAGCGGCGAGGGTGTGGTCGAGGCCACGATCGTTCCGTCGTCGTCGTCGTCCGCGTTCGACGCGCTCGCCATTCCGCCGCCGTTGCCTTCGACGCCCTCGAGCCCTCGTGCGCCGGCAGCGGTTCCGCACCCCACGTCTGAGGTCTCCATCGATTCGTGGGACGAGACGCCGGTGACGCAGAACGATCTGCCCGCCGTCACCCAGCCCGAGATCGCGGCGAGCTCCTGGGAAGCGCCTGCACCTGTTCAGACCCAGCAGGCTGAAGCTTCGAGCTGGGAGGCGCCCGCCGCCGCAGTCGCGCCCCAGGCCGAGGTGTTTGCCTCGAGCTGGGAAGAGCCGGCCGCTCCTGCCGCCGCGCCGCCTCAGGCCGAGGTCTTCGCTTCGAGTTGGGAGGCCGCGCCGGCTGCTGCCGCTCCGCAGACGGAGGTGTTCGCAGCGAGCTGGGAAGAAGCGCCGCCCCCCGCCGAACTCGCCCCTCAGACCGAGGTCTTCGCCCAGACCTGGGAAGCCCCCGCGCCGACGACCGAGCCCGAAGTCTTCGCCAGCAACTGGGACAACGCGGTGCCTGGTGCCGAACTCTCAGGCAACGCTGACGACAGGGTCGAACTCGCCAGCAACGCCGAGTTCATTCAAGGCAGCCTTCAGTCCGAGCTGCCGACGATGGACGTGGGCGACGTCGCCATCGACAACGAGCCCTTCGAGGTCGAGTCGGGCCCGGCGGCGAGCCTCGCGACCGGCGTCATCGACTCGAGCGCTTCGTCAGTCGACGACGCGCCCATCGAGCTCGCCAGCAACGCCGACTTCCTCGGCGCTCAGGCGCTCACGTCGACTGGCGAGAGCTGGCAGCGGAGCGACGTCGGCATCGACGTCGCCGAGGAGCCCGAAGGCGAGATCATTCAAGGCATCGTCGTCGAAGAAGAGCCGGCGGCTGAGTCGGGGTGGGACGCAGCGATTCCCGCGCCTGCGCCCGTGCGCGCGCTCGATACCCGTGTCGCCGTTCCGGTTGCGCCCGCTCCGATGCCGGTTGCGCCTCCCGTTCAGCGGGCGCCTGTCATTCAGGCCGCCGCGCCAGTCGTTGCGGTGCCCCAGCCCGTCGTTCAGCCTCCACCACGCACCATGGCCGATCAGCTGTTCGATCGTTCGGGCACGGTGAAGGGCGGAGGCTCGCCGGTCGTCATTCGCGGCGATCACCGCGTCATCCTCCACACGATGGAGGGGCAGGTGAAGCGCGGCGCCCTGAAGGACCCCGACCTCGGTGCCGAGAACCTGTCGCTCGAAGGCACGGCCGGCGGCGTCGAGTCCATCGCGCTGGGCCGCGTGAAGGCGATCTTCTTCATGCTCGCTCCGGGCGCGCGCTCGCCTGCGGGCGATGGTCAGAAGGTTCGCGTGACGTTCAAAGACGGCCGCCAGGTGGCCGGCTTCTCGCGCGATCACCAGCAGGGCGGGCCGGGCTTCTTCGTCGTGCCCGCTGACAACCGCACGAACACCGAGCGCATCTACATCTACCGCCACGGCGTTCAGACGGTCGGCATCGAGGGCTGAGTCTCGGAGTGCCGCAGAGCGACGCGGCCGAGCCAGATTCGTCCCAGTGCCGTCAGCGGCGGTTCACGCGAACCCCGTGGTGTCGACGCAGTTGCTGTCGACGGCGGTGATGGCGTTTCTCGAGAGGGCGCCGAAGAGGGTTTGGGAGTGATGCCGAGCTTCGCGGTCCCAACGTCTGGGCTGCGGCCTCGATGCCGGCGCAAGAGCTGCCGTTGCCAAAGGGCCTCATGTCAGCCGCGACGCAGATGACCGGCGGCTTCGCGATGGCCTTCGTGAGCCCTCGGAGAACGCGTGCCCTGGCCCGGCCGCCAGCTCGAGCCCTTCTACGGCCGCGCGACCTCCGCGGCCGAGTTCGCGCCGCTGCTCTCGGCTCGTCACGTGCCGAAGCTGGTGCACCTCGATGTCGAACTCGACGTGAATCGACCGACAGCGCGGCCTCTGCACGGCCGTCGTGGTCAGCTAGGCCTTGGCACCGGGGTCGATCGTGGCGCTGCGCGTCGTAGAATTTTCCTCTCCGGCGGCCCTGCCCCCATTGACAGGACAGGCCTACATCACGCACCTTGTCGCTCATCGTCACACCGCAGGGCCGGAGGTGCGCATGCAGCAAGAGGCCATGGAAAAGCGAGGGTTTCCGCGAATTCCCGTGACGCTCACGGCTCATTGCCGCATCGGCAATCGCTACGTGAAAGACGCGGTCGCCGACCTCTCCGAAGGCGGCCTCTACTTGAAGACCCGTGAGCCTGCGCGTGAAGGCACTCCGGTTCGGGTCGCGCTCGCGCTGCCGTTCGGCGATGGCCCGAAGTACTGCACGCTCGTCGGCTCGGTGGCTCGGGTCGATCGTGATTCGCGCGGTCTGCTCCGTGGGCTCGGCGTCTCGTTCACGAGCGAGCTGCCGACCGATGATCGCGTCGCGCTGACCGGCTTCTTGAAGAAGCGCTGATCAGTTCAGGTACTGATCGCGGTCGCTCTTCTTGCCGTCGATGATCGACAGATGGCTCGCGCGTTTGCGCAGGTCTTTCGAGAGCTGACGTGAGCGGAAGCGCAGCAGCAGCTTCGCCGGCGTGTAGCCCTGCACCCACGCGACCGTAATGGCGATGCCGAACAGCTGCGGGAGCACCGCAAACCACGCTCCGGTGACGGCGCTGAGCAACGTGAATGCCGCGCCGATGACGGCGAACGCGTAACCCGACACGGGAAAGCCGAACCAGTTGAGCCGGCCAGGTCCGACGATGAGGCCCTGCGCGATCCACATGGCGCCAATGGTCGTGTAGCCGCCGAAGAAGGTCATCGCCGATACGGCTGGCGACACGAGGCCGACGAGCACGGTGGCCAGGTTGGCGAGCACGTTCACGCCCAGCACGAAGACCCACAGCTTCTTGCGACCCCACTGGTCCTCGAGCCACGAGCCCGTCTGCAGCACGATGATGAGGCCGAAGATGAGGCTGAGTGGAGAGAGCGGCACCAGGAAGGTCGCCGACACCAACTGCCAGAACTTCAACTGCGCGATCACGTCGCCGGGCTGAAGGGCGACCTGCTCCATCACGACGCGCGAGATTCCAGCGATGAGCGAGCTCACCACCAGCACCAGCGCCATCTGCCCGCCGGAGCTCGTTGGTGAGACCCAGCGCTTCACTTCATTGGCAAAGCTCATTCTTCGTACCCACCGAACCGTCGTTGTGCCCGAGGTGTTCCGCCGCCGTCAGCCCGGAGCCTGCCCATCAGGAAGAGGGCGACTCCCGCGAGGACCACGGCCGAGATCACCAGGTTCCACCACGGCACCTGCCGCAACGGCCGGGCCTCTTTCGCGAACAGCTCATCGGTGAGCTGGGCCTTCAGCGTCTCGACCGGAATCGCGAAGTTCGCGCTGGCCAGCTTCGAGCGCACCACGCCGACGACCAGGCCATCGGCGTCGACGACCGGGCTTCCACTCGAGCCGGGCTCGGCGTTGATGGCGAGCTGGAGCAGCGGCTGCTTGTCGGCGTCGGGCAGGGGAACGCCGAGATCGGCGGGCAGACCTTTCGGCCGTAGCGCCGTCAGCACGCCCTCGTTGAAGGTGAAGTCGAGTCCCAGCGGGTTGCCGGCCATGAAGAGCTGCGAGCCCTCGGTGAGCGCGGCCGAGCTGCCCAGCTTCAGCGGCTCGAGGCCCTTCGCGTCGATGCGCAGCACTGCGAGGTCGTGCGCCTCGTCGAGCAACAGCAACCCCGTCACGTCCACGCGGCGCCCGTCGGCGAACACCGCCGTCAAGCTCGGGTGCCCTTCGACGACGTGGTGGTTGGTGACGACGACGCCGTCTTCGCGAATCACGAAGCCCGTGCCGTTGCCAGTGCGATCACCCGAGACGGTCGAGGCTTCGAGCACCACGACCGACTGCTTGAGCCGTGCGAACAGCGCCTGGCGCGCTTCGGGCGTGACCGAGAGGAGCCCCGACAGCACCAGGCTCGCCAGCATCGGGCCTCAGCTCTTGTGACGGTAGAAGAGCGTGACGGTGAGGCAGTGAAACTCCTTGTCGGAGCTCTGCGTCACGATCTTGTCGACGATCTCGGCCTGGGGGTTGTCCTTGATCCACTTGGTGATCGTCTCGCCCATCTGCTCGCGGTCGCGCGCCAGCGTGGTCGAGAAGACCTTCACCCCGGTGAACGGAATCATCGGTCAGCTCCGATCAACGAATGCCGCTCTTGGCGGTGTGTGCGCGGTAGTGCTCGCACAGACCCGGCTCTTTGCAGGTCGGGCCGATGCCATCGGGGTGAGCGACGAACGGCGTGCGTTCGGTCTCATCCGTGCCGCAGAGGGCGCACTTGCGCTTGCGGTTCTTTGCGTCCACTCGGCGCTGCTCGGCGATCTTCTTCGCCTGCTCGCGCAGCGTCTTCGCGTCGGGAACGTTGCTGCTCGTCACAGTGCCTCCACGAGTACCGCGATGCCCTGACCACCACCAATACACGCGCTGCCAACACCCCACCGCGCACCGCGTCGCTTCAGCTCATACAGCAGGTGAAGGGTGATGCGCGCGCCAGAAGCGGCGAGAGGGTGCCCGACGGCGATCGCTCCACCATCGACGTTCGTTCGATCTCGTGGCAGCCCGAGCTCCTTCTCGACGGCCAGGTACTGCGGCGCGAAAGCCTCGTTCACCTCGAAGAGATCGATGTCGCTGAGCTTGAAGCCCGCCCGATCCATCAGGGCGCGAATCGCCGGGGCGGGGCCGATGCCCATCACCTTCGGGTCGCAGCCGACCGCGGCCCAGTTCACGAGGCGGCCGAGCGGCTTCTTGCCGTGCTTCTCGGCCCACGAGCGGGTCGCCAACACCGCGCTGCCCGCGCCGTCGTTGATGCCCGAGGCCGCGCCGGGGTGAATGACGCCGTCTTTCTTGAAGACCTTCGGGAGCCGCGCGAAGCCCTCGACGCTCGCGTCGGGCCGGCCGTGTTCGTCCTTCGAGAAGAACGTCGAGCCCTTCTTCGACTTCAGCTCGACCGGCATGATCTCCTGCGTGAGGCGGCCCGCTTCCTGCGCGGCGGCGTGACGCTTCTGCGAGAGCACCGAGAACTCGTCGACCTCGGCCTGCGTGAGCTTGTACTGCTCGGCCAGGTTCTCGGCCGTGATGCCCATGGGGAAGCCGGTGTAGCTGTCGGTGAGGCCGACCGTGATGCTGTCTTCGAGGCCGCCCTTGCCGAGGGGAAGACCCCAGCGCGCACCACGAATCACGTGAGGGGCCTGCGACATCGACTCGGTGCCGCCCGCGAGCACGACGTTCGCCTGCTCCGTCATCATCAGGCTGGCAGCAACCGTGAACGCCTCGAAGCCCGAGCCGCAGAGGCGGTTGACGGTGAGCGCGGGGACGGGAACGGGAACGCCCGCTTTGAGGCCGATGTGGCGCGCGAGGTAGATCGCGTCAGCGCTCGTCTGCATCACGTTGCCGTAGACGACGTGGTTCACCTGATCGGGCGCGACCTGCGCCTGCGCCAGTGAGGCCTTCGCCGTCTCGACGCCGAGGTCGGTGGCCGAGAGATCCTTCAGGCTGCCGCCGTAGGTACCGAACGGCGTTCGTTTGCCGCCGAGAAACCAGATGTCGTCCTGCTTCCACGCGCTCTTCATGTCGAACTCCAGAACCGCCCCACCAACGGGCCTGCGACCATGCCAAGGCCGCCGAGTGTCCACAACAGTCCTACGGCGTGTTGGCGCTTGAGCTCGGAGCGACCGACCGACGCATTCCATTCGCGCAGGTGTGACAACAGGCCATCGAGTGTGAAGGTGCCCGCGGTGTCGCCCAGCTCGGGCAACCGGCGAACGTGCGCGCGGAAGAGCCGATCGGCCGTCGCTCCCGGCAGCCCGGCGCAGAGGTGCTTCGATGGAATGGAGTCTCCGGGCCTGCGGAAGTTCGACGAGAGCAGAAAGCCACCGCTCGACGAAACGGAGACGAAGGTGACGCGCGCCGCGGGGCCTTCACGCTCGACGCGGGGCTCGGGCGGAACCCACGGCGGCGCGACCCGCACGAGGGGAGAATCGGCCACGACGGCGAAGGTGTGCTGCGAGGGGTTCACGTAGCCCCAGCAGGTTCGGGTGGGGCCGAAGCGGCGCAGCTCGACCCACGTGCCGACGGGCGAGAAGCCAAGGCTCCTCAGCAGCTCATGCGTCTGCTCGAGCCACGACGGTACGGGAGCGTCGGGGCTGCCGTCGTCGATCTCGAGGGTGGTGGCACGCGGGGTCGCGAACAGCGCCGATCGCCAGAAGTTCGCCCAGACGAGCGTCGCGCCGGCGGTGGCAGTGCCCAGGTGAAGCAGGGTCTGCCCATCGAGCTCCATGCGCCCGCGCTTTTGAGCACACCGCCACCGGCAATGCAGTCGAAAGCTGTTTCGACGCCCTCCGAAACGAAGCACCATGCCGGCATGTTCGAGTTCGGGCCCAAACGCGTCGTGCAGACCGGACTTTCGCCCGAGCAGGCCCTGGCGGCGCTTCGCAAGGCGGTGGCGCCGGGCCCGCTCTTCGCGCTCGATCGGCCGCGCACCGGCCCCACCCTGCGCGGCACCGTGGGCACCCAGCGCTTCACCGTCGTTCGTCGCGCCCAGTTCTTGAACAGCTTCACGCCTGTCGTCGAGGGCGTGGTGGTGGCGACCGAGAATGGCTCGCAGGTGCAGCTCACGCTCGGCATGCACGTCATTCCCTTCATCACGATCGCGGCGTGGATCTCGACGACGGTGTTCCTCGCGGTGTGGACGAATCGCACCGAAGATCTCGAGTCGTTGTCGCTGCCCCTCGCGTTGTCGTCGTTGATGGCGCCGGCGTTGGCCTTCTTCGCCTATCGGGCCGACGTCGAGACGGTGGTGCATGAGATCTCGCTCGCGGTGACGACTCCCGCAGCGCCCTGACGGCTCAGGTCGGTTCGAGTCGAGCGCTTCGTGGCGCGACAACGTGGGCAGGTCGTGCACTCCGAAGTCTGGGGGTCGACCCGCGCGGTCTCTCGAACTTCGAGAGGGTCACTGGAGTGTCCACGCTCGTCCGACCGTCGAGACGTGCCGTCTCATGCGCCTGTGGCGATCTCATCGATCTCCTTCACGCGCCGCCCGGGGCACATCGTTTGCGATGCGCCGCTTCGGCTGCAGCGGGAATGGGTCTCGCGCAGACGACGGAAGGTGAAAGGGATGGGTGGCGTGATGAACAAGGTCTCGGAGAAGTTGAAGGCGGTGGCGGCGGCAGTGGCGGCCATCGAGAAGCAGTTCGGGCGGGGGAGCGTGATGACACTGGGAGACGAGGGCGAGGTGGCGCCAGTGCAGGTGATTCCCACGGGGTCGGTGGGGCTCGACCGCGCGCTGGGCGTCGGCGGGTACCCGAGGGGGCGCGTGGTGGAGATCTTCGGCAACGAGTCGTCGGGCAAGACGACGTTGACGCTGCATGCGATCGCGCAGGTGCAGGCGCAGGGCGGGGTGGCTGCCTTCATCGACGCCGAGCACGCGCTCGACGTGGCCTACGCGCGGAAGCTGGGCGTGCGCGTCGAAGAGATGCTGATCTCTCAGCCCGACACCGGAGAGCAGGCGCTCGAGATCACCGAGCACCTGGTGCGCAGCGGCGCGGTCGATCTGATCGTCGTCGACTCGGTCGCGGCGCTGGTGCCGAAGGCCGAGATCGAAGGCGAGATGGGTGATGCGCACATGGGCGTGCAGGCGCGGCTCATGAGCCAGGCGCTGCGCAAGCTGACGGGCGCGGTCAGCCGCTCGGGCACGACGATCATCTTCATCAACCAGATTCGCATGAAGATCGGCGTCGTCTTCGGCAACCCCGAGACGACGACGGGCGGCAACGCGCTGAAGTTCTACTCGTCGGTGCGCTGCGAGATTCGCCGCGCGGGCAACCTCAAAGACGGTGAGAACGTCATCGGCACGCGCACGAAGGTGAAGGTGGTGAAGAATAAGGTGGCTCCGCCGTTCCAGGAGGCCGAGTTCGACATCATCTACAACAAGGGCATCAGCCGTGCGGGCGAGGTGCTCGATCTCGGAGAGAAGCTCGGCCTCGTCGAGAAGTCGGGCAGCTTCTACTCGCTCGACAAGGAGCGCCTGGGTCAGGGGCGCGAGCGCTGCATCGAGTGGCTGCTGTCGAACCCGCAGAAGCTCGAGGATCTCGCCGCGCGCGTCTTGTCCACGCCGCGCAAGGAGACCGAGACCGCGCCTCCGCAGGAAGTGGCGGCCTGATCATGCTGTCGCTCGCGCTGACGTGGGTGGTGCTCTCGGCGAGGACGCCGGCCTTCACCACGACGTCGATGCTGACGTGCGGCCCGTCGCGCAGCGTGAAGGTCGAGCGCGTGGTGCGGGAGCGTCATCGTCGGCCCATCGCGCGGCCACTCACGCAGTGGCTCCGCCGGTTCAAGGCGCGCTGAGCGATTCGCGGCTGGGAGTGACGAGCACGCTCCCGCCGCGACCCGTTGCTCGAAGTCTTCGTGTTCCTCACCGCAGGCGGGCGAGCAGCTTGTCGACGTCGCGCCGCACGGTGCCATCGGCGTCGAGAAACTCGATGCCCATGCCCGAGGCATCGCCGACGCGCCGCACCCAGGCCACCCGGCCCTTGAGCCGCAGCGAGAAGAGCGACGAGGGCGGGCGCACCACGAGCTCGACCACCTCGTCGACGTCGAGCGGATCCCACGTACGCACGAAGGCGCCACCGTGAGAGAGATCGGCGAGGCGCTCGCGGCGTGAGGTGCTGCCGTGCAACAACTTGATGGGCAGCTCGACCTGCACCCGACGCTCGAGGCGGGTCGTCTCGGCAGAGACCTCGTTGCGCGCGAACTGCAGCATGCGGCCGATGGTGGCGTCGTCGTCAGCCTGGAAGTCGACGCCGAAACACTCCGAGAGCTGCTTCGAGCCCTTGCGGCGGGCCCATGCGACCTGCCCCTCGAACGTGAACTCGCGCGGCGGCTTGCGAACGCGCACCGTCAACGTCACGAATTCACCGAGCGCCCCCGGCGGCTGGCCATCGACCGAGAGGCCTCCGAGCTTCCCGTTCGGGTAGAAGCGGGGCAGCAGATCGCCGGGCGTCGAGACGAGCAGCTGCAGCTTCTGGCGCGAAGAAACCGTCACCTGCAGCCGATCAGTTCTGCGGCCCCTGCTGGAGCAACAACACGTTGTCGAGCTCGGGCTGGCCGGTCACCAGCTTCGACTTGAGCCGCGCGTGCGTCGCCCAGAGTCGGCCGTTCGCATAAACGCCGTCGGCGAAGAAGCCGACCGCGCCCTCGGTGGCCAGCGGCGTCTGAACGCTCCACGCCGAGGTGCGCTTGGCGAGCTTCAAGTCTCCGCGCGTGGCGTCCTGGTAGACGGCCCACACCTGGCCCGACTGCGGCCCGAAGACGATGGCGGTGTCGGTGCCGACGAAGCCCTGCTCACCCGGCCGCGCCATGTCGACGCCGTTGTCGATGGTCTCGAGCGTGACGCCGGTCTGAAGCTGCGCGGCGAGGTAGAACTTGAGGCTCTTGGTCGAGAAGTCGTGGAACGCGATCGCGATCTGCTTCGTCGCCGGCTCGATCTTCACGTCGGGGAAGTACCCGGTGTCGCCGACGCCATCGATCAGCACCGGCATGCCGCGCACGTTCTGGGCATCGACCTGCACCGCATAGAGATCGCCATCGGGCACCACGCGGCCGTTCACCGTGGGGCCGCTGCGCTGCATGTACGCGATGACGGCGTTCTTCCCGTTGAAGGCGAGCGAGGCGAACACGCCCGTGCCGAGGGGGATGTCGATCAGCTGGCTGGGGTTGTACTTCTTGCCGCACTTGGGCCCGTTCGAGCTGACGCAGACCTCGGTGTTCATGTCGCAGGCAGGCATGCAGCCGGTGGCGGTGGTGAGGCAGGCGGGGCCGCTGCCCGTGTCGGCGCAGGTGTTCGTGCAGCCATCGCATGGGGGCGGCGGCTTCGACAGACAGGCGACGACGCGAATCGTCCAGTCGGCGTCGGAGCGCGGGTTCGCGATCTTCGCCCGCGCGAACTTGAGGGCCGTGAGATCCTTCAGGGCGCCGGTGGGCGTCGGGGCGGGGCAGTCAGACGCGTTGAAGTTCGCGCCCGCCGAGCGCATGAAGTACGCGATGCCCGGCAGGCCGTCGGAGTCGATCGCGATAGACGAGTAGAGGCCGACGTCGCCGTTGGCGCCGTCGATGGTGTGCGACGCCCAGCTCGTGCCGTCGCGCACGGCCACCTTCAGGTCGCCATTCGTCACGTCGTAGTAGCTGACGTACGCGCGCGCGCCCGAGGTCGCGATGTCGGTGTAGCGGCCGACGTCGGGGCCGGGCTCGACGACACCGCCACGGGCTCCCGACGGGCCATAACGAACCTGACCCTGCGGAACGCCGTCGACGTAGTCGACGCCGACGCGGGTGCCGGTCGCGTCGTAGCGGTACACGACGAGGTCGCCGTACTTGCCGTCGTACATCGAGGCGAGCAGGCCTTCGGTGCCGTTGGCAGCGAGCGCGGAGAAGCGGCCGATGTCGTTCGACACGAGGCCGGGCAGCTCGGCGCACACGCACTTCACCTCGGGCAGCTTGCACGTGTCCCAGATGTTCCGGTTGTCCTTGAACGTCGCGATGAAGCCGGCGTTGCACGTCATCGGGCACGCGGCCTCGGCGCGGTCGGTGGGGTTCGCGTAGTTCTGGCAACGGCCCGTCGCAGGAACACAGCCTTCACCCGCCGCGCAGGTGCCGCTGCAGGGAAGCTCGCCGAGACACTCGCCCTGGAAACACGAACGGCCAGCGGTGGGAGGCGTTCTCGTCCTCGTCGGTGAGCGACAGGTACCAGGTCCAGACGCTCGGCCCCGGGGGCCGGTGGCGGTCGGTCTGGTGGGTGGCCACCACGTACCCCAGGCTCTTCGTCCCGTAGAGCACGTTGTCCCAGGCCTCCGGGGAGCCGCGCGAGCGGGGCCGGCGCGACAGGGTCAGGTTCGCCACCAGCCAGGCGCCGGAGCGGAACTCGCGGGCCTCGGCAACCAGGCGCGGGTCGGGGAGGAGCCGCGCCGCGAGGCGCCGCGGCACCGCCAGCACCACCCGCACGGCCAGCATGCGCTCCGCCG
>JAACJQ010000264.1 GCA_016879935.1 Archangiaceae bacterium
AAGGTGGCCGCGACGAACGAGCGGAACAACCCAGCGAGTGAGGCGGTCACGAGGCCGAATACGTCACGGTGGAGCAGCACGGCCGAAGGTGGCCGCGACGAACGAGCGGATCAACCCAGCGAGTGAGGCGGTCACGAGGCCGAATACGTCACTGTGGAGCTGCACGGCCGAAGGTGGCCGCGACGAACGAGCGGATCAACCCAGCTCAGATGCCCGAGACGATGCGCCAGCGCGCCTTGCCGTTGCTCTCGTCGCTGCGCTTGAGCAGCATCTGCTTGATGTCGGTGTCGGTCTGCGTGCGGCCTGACAGCGTCGGCATCTTGAAGCTCAGCGTGTACGTGTAGGTGACGCGAGCGGCGTTGGTCGCGTCGTCGAACTCCATGCGGCGCACGTTCATGTCGAGACGCACGTCTTCGATGCGCTGAAACCGCGTCGCCAGCGAGGTGTAGAGCGTGGAGTAGTCGAGATCGTCGTCGGGCCCCGAGCTGCCGCCGTCGTCACGGAAGGCCGGGTCGGCGAGATCGATGATGGCCTGCGCGTTTCGCTGCTCCACCGCCGAACGGTACGCCGTCATCACGTCGAGAATCGCGCGCGAGTCAGAGGTGTCGTCGATCTCGGTGCCGGGGATCTTCTTCATGCACCCTGCGAGGGCGACCAGACCAACGGCGAGCAGAATCGAACGCATCGAGCCTCCAACGACGGTGTAGCGGCGGTATTCCCAGCGCCGCGTAGCGCAGTGTGCGTCAGAAGCAAGCACGGGCCAGAAACCAGCCAGTCCAAAAAGACCACGGCCGCCCGGGCTGACTGCTCCCGAACGGCCGTGGCGGTTTCCCCGGGGTGGGGAAGCTGAAGCAGGGCTCAGTAGCCGATGCAGATGTTCTGGCTCGGCTCGAGCGGCACGATGACGGTCGACTCGTCGATGCTCTTGAGGAACGCGACGAGGTCGTTGATCTGGCCTCGCTCCGCCACCGTCGTACCGCCGTTGGCGAGGAAGTTCGCCGACGCGGCCTGGTAGTGGTTCGCGTACGCCGGGGTGAAGACGTCATCGAGCGTCTTCGCCTTGCCGTGGTGGAAGTACGGAGCGCCCGTCGCCACCGACGTCAGCGCAGGCGGGTTGAAGCCACGGCCACCCTGGGCCGCGGTGCCGTCGGCCTTGCGCTCGAGGGCGTCGTTGACGTCGTAGGTGCCGACGTTGCGAATGACGCAGGTGACGCGCTCGGGGCCGACGTTGCCGGTGCCACCGTCGGGCAGGTTCACGCCGCGCTCGATGTCGACCTTCAGCTGGTCGTTCGGGCGGCCGAAGATGCTGCCGGCATCGAGGGTGAGCGTGCGCAGGCCGGTGCCCGCGTCGGGGCCGCCCGTCACGCCAGGCAGCGAGCCGTTCTTGTCGGGAGAGGGCACGAAGGGCCGCGAGCTCGCCGTCCACTTCTGGCCGCCGTGGCAGAAGTGGCAGTTGTTGTTGATGAACAGCGTGCGGCCACGCGTCACGGCCATCGGGTCGAGCGTCGTCGGCGCGCGGTTCGCGCGAATCGTCTTCGAGTACTCGTCGATGTCGTCCCAGTCACGCAGCGGGCTGCCAGCGCGAGCCACGACGGCCTTCGTCGAACCCGAGAGGAAGTCGTTGCGCGTCACCTGCGTGAAGCCAGGCAGCAGCACGCCGTTGGTGAGGTTGAAGGGCGTGTCGTTGGGCACGGTGCCTTCGGTGATGGCGCCCTTGCCGCCGGCGGTGCCGCGCGTGTTGAGCTCGAAGTCGTGCATCTCGTCGAAGATGCCCGTCCAGTTCAGAATGCGCTGATCGCCCGGCGTCGTCTTGCCGTACATGCCGTCGAGCGCGGTCGACTGGCGCGGACCAGCCGCGAAGATCCACGTGATGTTGTCCGTGAGGCCGTCGGGGTGGCAGCTGCCGCAGCTGTTCACCTGACGATCGGCCCAGCGGCCCGTGCCGGTGAAGAAGAACTTCTTGCCGTTGAGCACGGCCGCTTCCGGCGTGGCCGCGGTGGGCTTGGCTTCAGAGGCGATGCCGTCGCCAGCCGCGTCGACCTGCTGCAGCGAGAGGTTCACGATGCTCAGCGAACGATCGACCCAGTTGTTCACGTAGAGCGCGCCGTTGCCGTGACCGGTGACGACACCCGTCGGCACCTTGATGCCGCGCGCGCCGCGCAGGTTGATCTGCTCGAACTGCGCGTCACGGCCGAGCGCGATGGGCCCGCGTGCGAGGTTCGCGCTGTAGTTGATGCGCTGGACCATGTCGGCGGCCTGCGAGAGCAGGTAGCCCACGTTCGTCATCTCGACGAAGGCGATGCCCACTGGCACGCCGAGCAGGCTCGACGTCGAACCGCCCTGCTCCTGCGCGAGCTTCGAGATGACGGCGCTGCCGAGCGGCCCGACGTCTTCCTGGTTGCTGGTGAGATCGATGACCGACACCGTCGCGAAGAGGTTGGTGAACTTGTTCACCGGCCCGCGCGGCGAAGCGCAAACGCTCGGGACGTAGGCCTTGCCGTTGTGCAGCGTGATGCCGAAGAGCTGGTTGGGCGAGCACCCGACGAACGGCGCCTGGAAACCACCGTCGGCCAGCTGGGTGGTCGAGAAGCCCGTGTCGGTGAAGGGGTTCAGGCTGATGGTGCGCGTGATCGTGCGGGCGCCGACGGCGATCTCGACGACCTTGCCGATGCGGCCCGTGTCGGAGGCTTCGGCGACCGGGTCTCCGTAGAACATGGTGACGAAGAGCCGCTCGTCGCTGTCGTCGGAGTCTCCGTCGTTGGTGATGGCCAGCGCGCGCGGCTGGCTCGGCATGGTGATGGTCGCGGTCTGCGTCATCGTCGTCGTGTCGAAGAACATGACGGTGTTCTCACCGAAGTTGGCGACGACGGCGGTCGCCCCCGTCGGCGTCAGCGCGAGGCCCGTGGGCTCGGCGCCGGTCGAGGCCCGCGCCGCCGCGACGGTGGGCGTGGTGGTGTTGATGGCGGTGACCTTCGCGAGCTGCTGCGAGCGACGCAGGAGCACGAGGGCCGTCGTGTTGTCAGGGTGAATCGCGACGCCTTCGGGCTGGCTGTTCGCGCCGAACGAGGCTGAGCCGCTCTTCGTCTTCGTGGCGGCATTGAAGAAGCTCACCGTGCCGACATCGGGGTTCACCATGGCGACGATCGAGTCGTTGGTGCTGATGTCGATGGTGTTGGAGCGGCTCGAGCGCCCAAGCACCGGGCCTGCCGCACCACCGGCCGTCGCCGTTCCACCGGCCGTCGCCGTTCCACCGGCCGTCGCCGTTCCGCCGGCCGTCGCCGTTCCACCGGCCGTCGCCGCTCCACCGGCCGTCGCCGCTCCACCAGCCGTCGCTGCTCCACCGGCCGTCGCTGCTCCACCGGCCGTCGCTGCGCCACCGGCAGTGGCCGCTCCACCGGCGGTCGCGGTGCCACCACCAGCAGCCACACCTCCGCCAGCGTTTCCGCCAGCACTGCCACCATCGACGCCCGACGGATCCGTCGGGCAGGCAAACAACGAGACTGTCGCTAGAGCGACCACGATTCGACGCATGTGTACGACCCCCGGAGAAAGGAACGGCACGACGACCGTGGCACATCGCAAGCGCCGTTCCACGAGTTTCCCCTCGAAGCCGTTCGGCAGCCCTGTCGGGTCGAGCCGACAATCGTCGGCTTCAGCCTGCAGGCGCGCTCCTGCGAGGTGCGGTAGGTCTTCACCTCATGACGCACGACGGAACCCAGCCGGTCGCCATCGTCGGCCTCCCGATGCGCACGTTGTCGCTCTCCATCACCGCCGGGCCCGACGTGGGCAAGGCGCTCACCGACGAGGCGAGCACCGTCTCCATCGGCACGGCCGAGGGCAACACGCTGCAGCTCACCGACCCGACGGTGTCGCGCTTTCACGTCGAGCTCAGCCGCCGAGGGCCGGCCGTGGTGGTGCGTGACGTCGGCTCGACCAACGGCGTCGTCGTCAACGGCGTCACGGTGCGTGAGGGCCTGGTGCCGCCGGGGTCGGTGCTGCAGCTGGGGAAGACGTCGGTCACCATCAGCGAGGGCAAGAACGGCTCGGTGCCGATGCTCGAGACCGAGAGCCTGGGCTCGCTCAAGGGCCGCGCGCCGGTGATGCGCACGCTGCTCGCGCGGGTCGAGAAGGCCGCTCAGTCAGACACGGGCGTGCTCCTCATCGGCGAGTCAGGCACGGGCAAAGAGGTCATCGCGCGTGAGATTCACCAGCGCTCGGCGCGCGCGAAGCACCCCTTCGTCACGGTCGACTGCGGCAGCCTCGCGCCCGGTGTCGTCGCCAGCGAGCTGTTCGGTCACGAGAAGGGCGCGTTCACCGGAGCCGACCGCCGGCATCAGGGCGCGTTCGAGCGCGCCAACAAGGGCACGCTGTTTCTCGACGAGATCGGTGAGCTGCCGCAGAGCCTGCAGGCGATGCTGCTCGGTGCGCTCGAGCGGCGGCGCTTTCGCCGCGTCGGTGGCACGGAGGACTTGAGCGTCGACGTACGGGTCGTGGCCGCCACGCACCGCGACCTCAAGGCCGAGGTGAACGCGGGCAACTTCAGGCTCGATCTCTACTACCGCCTCGCCGTCGTTCGGCTCGAGGTGCCTGCGCTGCGCCAACGCGTCGACGACCTCGAACTGCTGATCGCGCACTTTCTCACCGAGGCAGGCTCCGATCGCACGCCGCAGTCGTTGTTTCCTCCCGACGACCTCGCGGCGCTGCGGGCGCACCACTGGCCGGGCAACGTGCGCGAGCTGCGAAACCTCGTCGAGTCGACGCTGGCGATGGGAGAGCGGCCCACCTTCGACGCGCCCATCACCGCGGGGGCCCAGAGCGACGCTCCCGGGCCCGAGCTGCCCTACAAAGACGCGCGTGGGCTGGTGCTCGAGCGCTTCGAGAAGCACTACCTGCCAAAGCTGCTCGAGGTGACGAAGGGCAACGTCTCGGCGGCGGCGCGGCACGCGAAGATGGACAGGTCGCACCTCATCGAGCTGCTGACGCGGCACGGGCTCAAGGAGTGATCAGGGCTGCCACTGCAGCTGCCCGTCACTGCACGTGCGCACGCCCTGTTCGCACAGCCCGGTGAGCGTCTCGAAGCCGAGGTAGACGTCCTGGTCGACGCGGTCGAGCAGCACCGGGCACGAGTACGCGCAGCCAGTCAGCAGCTTCTTGTCGAAGGCGGGCAGCTCGGCAGCCGTCGCCGCGGGGAGCAGGTCGTCGCACGACTGCAGCGTGCCCACCGCGCGAACGATGACGAACTCGTCGGGGGCGTCGTTGAGCACGCCGAAGCTCGCGGCCTGCTTCATCGCCTTCAACACCGCCGCGCGGAGCTCTTCGCGCGGCATCATCGGCGTCACCGTCGGCAGCGTGACGGGCACGCAGCTGCGCGTCTGGAGCAACGGCTTGCACTCGTGCGTCGAGCACCACTTCACGAGCTGACCCGTGCGGCAGCCGGGCACTCCGCCGAGGCGCACGAAGTCGAACACCAGGGCGCCGCTCTTCACGCCGCCGTCACCGTCTTTCGCGCGGTCGAGCAGGAACTGGTTGTTGGCGCTCGGGTCGCGGCACATGAAGCCGTCGAGGCCTTCGCCTTCGCTCCCGAAGGTGAGCGACACCTCGCGTTGCACCGTGCACGCGCCCATCAGGACCATCAGCGAGAGGAGGGCGCGCTTCACGGGTTGAGCTCCACGCGCGTGACGACCGGGCGGTTGGCGAGCAGCACGCCGGTGGTGACGCCCGTCGCGACGGCCGCGGCGCCGATGGCGACCCAGAAGGGCCAGCGCTTCCACAGCGGCACCGAGGGCTCGAACACCTTTCCGCGCACGAGCAGATCGCGCACGAGCGCCTGCACGTCGTCACGCTCGCCGCGCGCCTGCACCACGCCGTCGATGGCCAGCGCGCCGCGCAGCGTGCCGGTCGTCTCTCCCGGGCCGACCACGAGCAGCCGCGCCGACCGCAGCGCGATCGAGAGCAGCTGCATCGAGCGGCCACCATCGAAGGGCTCTCCCGACGAGCGACGCAGCTCCCACTGCCGGGCCGCGAGGGAGGGATCGGCTGGCGAGGCGCTCACGGTGACGTTCGTCTCGTCACCCGAGGCGGTGAGGGGCACTGCCGACGGCGTGTAGCCGTCAGCCGACACCTGCACGACGTGGAGGCCTCTGGCCAGCTCCATGCGGCACGGAGCGATGCACGTCGCGGGCCGCCCATCGATGGCGACGACGGCGTCCTTCACGGTGCTCGAGATCGACACCTTCACCCGTGGTTCCGCGTCGACCTCCCGTCGCACCGCATTCAACGTCGTCTCGACCTCTGGCGTCATCACACCCACGTCATCGGGCAGAGGGAGCTGCAGGGCGGCCAGCCACGCGGCATCGCGGCGGGCGGCGTCGGTCTGGCGTGCGCCCAGCTTGCAGGCAGCCCGCCACGCCAGCGTTCGCGCCGCAGTCGAGCGATCGTTCTGCGAGAGCGCACGCTTCACCAGCTCGTCGTCGTCGAGCAGCTTGAGGCACGCGGGGAAATCGGCGCTGACCCAGGCCTTGCGCGCGAGGCCGATCGTCTCGCTGCCCGGCGGGAGCGCTTCAGGTGCGGCGCGCGGGAGCGAGCCCACGGTCAGCACGACAGGCAGCTCGGGGGTTTCGGCGGCGCGCCTGGCGAGCGTGTCGTCTCCATCGGAGACCACCGTCACCAGGGGCCCATCGGCCGACAGAATCGAGACGACGAGAAGAGTGAGCATCGCGGGGCGGCGGCCTGAAAATCACACGTCGCCGCGTTGTGCGAGCCACGCGCGCCCGAAGAAGAACTGGAACGGCAGGTGAATGCGCGCTGCCCACGAGTCTTCGTCGTGCAGCCCTTCGGGAAAGCTGAACTGCAGCAGGTCGACGCCGAGGCGGAAGCCCTTGTGCAGCAGCAGATCGCGCATCGCGTTGGTGGCCTCGAAGTTGTCCTTCGGCCAGCCGCTGTCGAGGTAGACGAGCAGGTCTTTCTTCGGCTCGTTCGCGATGCGCTCGAAGAGATCGTCGAAGACGCCGAAGGTGCTCGACATGGCCGCCACGCGCCCGAAGACGTGCGGCCACTTCCACCCCAGGTGCAGCGCCGCGACGCCACCGAGCGAGGAGCCCATGACGACGGTCGCGTTCGGCTCGGGCCGCGTGCGCACGTGCTGGTCGACGAGGGGCTTGAGCTTCTCGACCACGAAGCGGCCGTAGTCGTCGTAGCCGGGCTTCGTGTACTCGCGCATGCGATCGCCGGGCGCGATGCCGACGACGACGCACTTGCGAATGGCGTTCATGCGGTCGAGCCGATCCATCGTCTCGTCGACGCGCCACTCGTTCCCGGCGAACGCCTCTTCGGGAAAGAACAGGTTCTTGCCGTCCTGCATGTAGAGGACGGGGAAGCGCCGCAGCGGGTTCTGGTCGTAGCCCGGCGGGTGGTACACGCGAATCGCGCGCGTCACGCCGTCGAAGGCGACCTGCAGCACGTCGCTCACGTGGCCCGACTCGTCGCCGAAGAAGTAGGGCCACAGCGCGCGGTCGCGCTCGTACTGGGTGAGCACGTAGTTGGTGCCCTTCGCCCAGTGCACCGTGGCGCCGTCGCGGAGGCAGGGCTTGAGCTCGAGCGTCGGGCCTGTCACCTCGACGTCGAACCAGGCCTGGGTCGACGAGCTGGTGGTGGGCTCGACGTCGCGCTCCCAGTCGAGCGCGGTGCGGAGCACGAGGCGGCCCGTCGTGACGGGGTAGTTCACGCAGATGCGCATCGGCGGCAGCCTGACACGCAGGCGATCGAGATGCTCCGAAACGAAGCGCGCGGCTACATTGGCCCCGCGATGACGCGGCTGGCAGGCAAATACGAGCTCGTGCGCCCGCTGGGGCAGGGCGGCATGGCCGAGGTCTTCGAGGCGATTCTTCACGGAGACGCCGGGTTTCGCCGCCGCGTCGCGGTCAAGCGCATGGCCGCCGACCGCGTGGGAGACGAGCGGCTGCAGCGCATGTTCGTCGACGAGGCGCGCCTCGCCAGCCGGCTGCACCACCCGAACCTCGTGGCGGTCATCGACTTCGGCATCGCCGACGGCGTGGCCTTTCAGGTGCTCGAGCTGGTCGATGGGTTCGACGTCGCGCGGCTCGCGAGCTGGGGCGTCGGCGTCAATCGACCGATGCCAGAGGCCGTCGCGTTGGGCATCGCCGCGCACGTCGCGCACGCCCTCCACGCGGCGCACACGGCGACCGGCGACGATGGCGCTCCGTTGAACATCGTGCACCGCGACGTCAGCCCGCAGAACGTGCTTGTCTCGCGAGGCGGCGACGTGAAGCTCGCCGACTTCGGCATCGCGTTGTGGGAGCAGCGCACCGAGAAGACGCTGGGAGCCACGGCGCGCGGAAAACCGACGTACATGGCGCCCGAGCAGGCCATGCGCAGCGCCATCGACGGTCGCGCCGACGTGTTCTCGCTCGGCTGCACCCTGCACGCGCTGCTGACCGGGCACAGCCCCCTGCAGGACGAGAACGCGCTCGTCGATCTGCTCTCGGGCCTCGAGCTCGAGCCCGCGTCGACCCTGCCAGCGCCGATTCGGGAGCTGCTCGGGCGCGCGATTCGTCGCGATCGTCAGGCCCGGTTCCCCACGGCCGAGGCCTTCGCGCTGGACTGCGAGCGGGTGCTGAAGGCGCTCGCACCTGCCGACTTCGAGCTTCGACGTGCCTTGCGGGAGTGGACGAAGGCCGTCGTTCCACCCGACCTGGCCCTGCCTCTGACGCCGATGCCGTCGACGGCGGCGACGCCCGGCCGCAGACGCTGGGTGTGGCCCGCGGTGTTCGCCACGGTATCGCTCTCGGCCGGCGGCTTCCTTCTGGCGACCCGGGAGCCGAAAGCCGTCCCTGTCGCGGTCGTACCAGCAGAACCGGTCGTCACGCCGACACCGCCCGCTCCCGTCGAGCCGACGCCCGCGCCCGTTGCCGTGGTCGAGGCTCCGAAGCCGAAACGTCCCGCCGTCGTCGTCGCGCAACCCGAGACGCGTGGGGTGCTGGCCATCGGGGGTGAACGGTTCCTCAAGGGAGAGGTGCTCGTCGATGGGCGCTCCGTCGGCTTTGCGCCGCGCCAGCTCGAGCTGCCCTCCGGTACGCATCAGGTCGAGATCGTGCTCGTCGATGGCAGTCGCGTCGGCCCGCGCGCGCTCACCATCGGGCCGCAGCACACCGAGTCGTCACCCCAGCGCTGGGTGGAGTGACGTTCGCCCCACGGGCCGTTAGAGCAGGAGCCTCATGGGTCTGTTCGACAAGGCGCTCGATGCCTCGGTGCTGTTCTCGTTCGACCGGTCGGGCTTCGAGCGGCACGCGCGACGGTTCGTCGAGGCCGATCTCCGCGTTTCGATGCAGGGCAAGGTCGTGCTCGTCACCGGCGCGAACTCGGGCCTGGGCTTCTCGACGGCGCGTGCGCTCGCGGCCCTCGGCGCGACCGTTCACCTGCTCTGCCGTGACGAAGCGCGCGGCCAGGCGGCGGTCGAACGAATCAAGGCCGAGCTGCCGAGCGCCGACGTGCACCTGTCACGGCTCGACGTCTCGCGGCTCTCCGACGTGCGCCGCTTCGTCGAGGGCTTCCGCGGCTCCGTCGACGTGCTGGTGAACAACGCCGGAGTGCTGCCCGACACGCTCACCAGAACCGAGGAGGGCCACGAGGTGACGTTCGCGACGAACGTGCTCGGCCCGTACGCGTTGACCGAAGCGCTGCTGCCTCGGCTGGTGCTCTCGAAGGGGCGCGTCGTCACCGTGACGTCGGGCGGCATGTTCACGCAGAAGCTCGACCTCACGACGCTCCAGGGCGAGGTGAAGCGCTTCGATGGCGTGGTGGCGTACGCGCAGACCAAACGCGCCGAGGTGATTCTGTCGGAGCAGTGGGCCGTGAAGCACCCCGACGTCACCTTCTCGACGATGCACCCGGGCTGGGCCGACACGCCCGCGGTGCGCAGCTCGCTGCCGCGCTTCTACCGGTTCACGAAGGGCATTCTCCGCACGCCCGAGCAGGGCGCCGACACCATCGTGTGGTTGGCCGTCACGCCGCGGCTCACCGGCAAGAGCGGGTTGTTCTGGTTCGATCGCGCGCCCGTCTCACCGCACCTCGTGGGGTGGACGAAAGAGACCGAGCAGCAGCGAGAGGCGCTCGCCAGGCTCGTCGAGAAGGCGGCCACGCGCTGATGCCGAATTGCGACTTCTATGCGGCGGGCGACGACTTCCACCTCATCGTCGACTTCGTGCTCCGAGAGACGAGCTGTCGCGTCTTCGAGCTGACCTCACGGCCGAACACCCGGGTGCGTGAGTTCCGCTCTGCAGACGCGCTCGTCTCGATTCGGCGCGCCGGTGCGCCCTGGCCACCGCTGCTCGTGCTCTGGCCGGTCTCGGCCAACCCCAACGTTCGTTTCCGCCGGGTGAACGTGGCAGCGCAGGGAAGGCGCCGCGCGTGGTGGCGAGAGGAGCCGGAAGGGTGGGGGCTCATTCAGCTGTACCTGGTGGGCCCGCGCGGGCGTTCACTGAGCCCCAGTCACACGAACCACAACACCGCTGAACGCGCGGCCCGGTGGCGCTCGACGTACCCCGACCTCGACGCGCCCTCCTCGTGGGACTTCGGCGCCGTCACGCGGGAGTCGTCGCGCCTCAACCGCTTCATTCGTTCTCAGGCCGTCCTGAAGTACGGCTCCAGACCGGTGTTGCCTGGAGCCGCTGCGCTGTTCGAGGCGGGCGTCGAGCGCTCGCTCAACTGACTACATGATGCCGCCGCACTGGTTCGGCACGCCGCCACCGCCGCAGGTGAGCGGAGCGATGCAGTTGCCACAGTTCACCGTGCTGCCGCAGCCATCGGCGATGAGGCCACACGCCGCGTTGGCCTGCGTGCAGGTGCGGGGCTGGCACGAGGTGCGACCACACACGCCGGGCGTTCCACCACCGCCGCAGGTGTCGGGCGCCGTGCAGGTGCCGCACTGAATGAGGTTGCCGCAGCCGTCACCCGCAGGGCCGCACGAGAGGCTCTGCTGGGTACACGTGCGCGGAACACAGGCGCCGCTGCCGCACCGCCCGGGCCCACCCGCGCCGCAGACCTGCCCCATCGGGCACGTGCCGCAGTTCGGAATCACG
>JAACJQ010000265.1 GCA_016879935.1 Archangiaceae bacterium
ATGATCCGCACCGAGTACATCAAGAACGTCATCGGCCCCGGCGGGAAGGTGATTCGCGACATCATCGCGCGCACCGGCTGCAGCGTGAACATCGAGGACTCGGGCAAGGTCGAGATCGCTTCGGCCGACGCCGAGGGCGTGAAGCAGGCCATCGCGATGATCCAGGCGCTCACCCGTGAGGCCGAGGTCGGTCAGGTGTACCTGGGCACGGTTCGCCGCGTCGTCGAGTTCGGCGCCTTCGTCGAGCTCTTCCCGGGCACCGACGGTCTCATCCACATCTCCGAGCTCGCCGACAAGCGCGTGAAGACGGTGACCGAGATCGTGAAGGAAGGCGACGAGGTCATGGTGAAGGTGATCAGCATCGACGGCAGCGGCAAGATCCGCCTGTCGCGCAAGCAGGCCCTCGCCGATCGCGCTGCCGCGACCGGCGGCACGCCTCCTCCGGCTGACGCGCCCGCCGAGAAGCCGACGACCCAGGCCTGATTCAGGTCGAAGTCATCTCGAGCAGTACACGCGGCCCGCTCCCCCGGAAGGTGGAGTGGGCCGCAGTGTTTGGAGACGAACCCATGAACCGTGTCGCCGCGGCGATGGCCGGGATCAAGACGTGGATGCTGGAGCACGGCGCGGCACTGCTGGTGGAGAACCTCGCGCCGGGCGCCTCGGCGGCCGACCTCGTCGAAGCAGAACGCCTGTTGGGCATGCCGATCCCCACCGAACTGGCTTCGCTCTGGTCGGTGCACCACGGCCAGCTCGCCGAGCAGAACGGCTTCGTCGAACACATGGATCTGCTCGGCGCCCAGGCTGCGGCCGCCGAGGCCGACTCGGTGAAGCTGTTCGTCGACTTCCTGCGCGAGCACCCGAAAGACTGGAAGGCGGCGGGGGTCACCGAGGCCGAGGTGCGCTCCGACCGGTGGATCGCGTTTGCAGGGCGCGGCTACGCGGACCTGCTGGTCATCAGCGCAGAGACTGGCCGGGTGTTCTGGTGCGGCAAAGACGCGCCGACGGTGCAGCTGCGGGCATCGTCGCTCACCGCGTGGCTCGAGCAGTACGCAGCGGCCGTGGCGGCTGACGACTACGAGCTCGAAGAGGGCTTCGGCGACGTGTTCCTGAGCCTGCGCGACCGCGAGCGTGAGGTGGTCGAGGCCGCGAACGAGGCGAAGGCCACGGCGCATGAGGCGTGGCGCCGCGAGACGCCGATCATCGAGCAGCTGCGTCAGGCGCTCGAGAAGAAGAACGACGACCTGTGCCGCGACATCGTCGAAGACGCCGCGAAGCGCAGTCAGCTCGGTGAGGCGGTCGAGCTGCTGTTCTCGACGTCGCGCGACCCGTCGCTGCTCGCCACATCACTGCAGTACGTGCTGAGCGAGGTGACGCTCACGAAGCAGCAATGGGCCCTGGTGGCCAAAGGCGGCGAAGCGCTTGGGAACAACGCCATTCGCGATCAGGCGCTGGCGCGCGCGCGTTAGCGTTTCCCCGCGTAGTCACACCGCTGCGGCGGTCGTGACGCTCAACGGAATCTCTGCCCGCAACGCAGTGCCGCCACCGGGTCTCGGCGCGACCGAGAACGTTCCACCCAGGCTCTGAACGCGCACGTCGATGTTCCTCAAGCCGCCGACGCTGCGCCGCGTGGCCTCGGGGGCAATGCCGCGGCCGTCATCCTCCACCTGAATGTGGAGCGCGTCGTTCAACGAGAGCGTGAGCGACACGTGTTTGGCGTGCCCGTGGTGAATCGCGTTGCGCACCGCCTCCTGAACGATGCGGGCCACGTGCATGCGCACCTCGCCCGGCACGTCGCGACGCTCGGCGTCGTCTGCCCTCACCGAGACGCGCGCCTCGTCACCGGCGAGTTCGTTGCAGCGCGTCTTGAGGTGCGCGAGCAGCTCGGGCCACGCGAGCGAGGTCGCACGCAGCTCCCAGACCACGTTGCGCAATTCGTCGGTCGACTGCGTGATGCGATGGGTGAGCGCGTCGAAGCTCGCCTGCGCCTCGGGCGTGGAGGCGGTCGCCCGCAACGACTGCAGCTGCCAGAACAGGCTCGAGAGCTCGGCGCCCACGCCGTCATGCAGATCGCGCGCGATGCGAGCGCGCTCCTTCGACACCGTCAGCGCCGTCAGCTGCGCCTGCAGCTCGTCACGTTGGCGCCGCGTCACCGAGAGCCGGTTCGACGTCGCCGACATCACCGCGTAGGCGTACAGCGTGACCCCGGCGATCGCGGCGACCAGCGCCCCTGACGCTACGCCCTTCGTCGCCACGAAGTACGCCACTGCCGGGAGCGGCAGCAGCGTGAAGATCGTGAGGTTGAAGCGGCGCTCCGCGCCAGAGGTGCCGCAGGTGATCACGTGCGCGAAGTGCATCACCCAGACGGCGCTCGTCGGGTTGCCCGAGGCGCAGATGGGAACGAGGCAGGTCGCCAGAAAGACCACCGTCTCGCCACGGTTCATCACCCGGTAGGTCTTCGACGCGAACCCGAAACGCCGAAACGCGAGCGCCGTCAGCAGCGTCCACGCCATGCCGAGCGTCCCCAGAGGCAGGCTGAGCCACGGGCCGTAACCGAGCGCTTCGTGATCGATGGGAAAGAGCGGCGCGAGGGTGAAGCACCCGACAATCAGCACGAGGCCCGCCGTCGCCATCGGCTTGCGAATGTGTCGGTGCAGCACCGCGTCGGCGTCCATCAAACCCCCGAGGGTCGACTTCGTGCTCTCAGCTTCGCGGAGAGTCCAGCAGTCCGTGTGCAGCGGCCCAGTCGGCGGCTTCTTCGCGCGAGTTGACCTCGAGCTTCCGGTAGATGTTCTTCACGTGCGTCTGCACCGTGCCCAGGCCGATACCGAGCTGGGTCCCCGTCTCGGCGTAGCTCGTGCCCAGCGCCAGCAGCTTCAACACGTCGGCTTCACGATCGCTGAGGGCAAAGGCGGCAGGCCGGCGCTTGCGCTGACGAAAGCTCTCGACGACCTTGCGCGCGATGGACGGCGTCATGGGGGCGCCACCGTCACGCGCCTCTGCGAGCGCTCTCAGCAGCCTTGGAGGACTGGTCGTCTTCAGCAGGTAGCCCGTCGCTCCAGACTCGAGCGCCGTGAAGATCGACTCGGGGTCGTCGAACTGCGTGAAGGCCAGGAGCACCGCTTGCGGCCGACTCCGCTGCAGCAACCGCAGCAGCTCGTTGCCGGGTCGATCGGGAAGGTGCAGATCGATGAGCGCCACTTCGAACTCCAGTCCGCGCTCCACCGCGTCGATCGCCTCGGCGGCCGTCGCACACGAGCCCACAATCGACACCTGTTTCGTGGGATTCAACACATCACTGAGCCCTCGACGCACCTGTGCATCGTCGTCAACCACGAGCAGCCGCATTGTGCTGGTCTCCCCTGCAGTTCCAGACTGCTGAAAGGATTTCACATCGAACAGCCTTCGAGTTCACCCACGGTCGATCGTCAGCCGTGTCCCATGTGGTCCCATGTCCGACAGGACTGGCGATCCCATGATGCAGTGCAGTCGCTCCCATGTGTCGATCGTCCAGACTCCCATGGCTGCCCCACGGCCACAGGGGCGTGCACGGACAGATCGAACGGTGGCTCAGCTGCGTTGAAGTGAGGGCACGTGGCAACTGAGACCCGACTGGCGCGCGTGAGTGGCTTCTTCGGAATCTTCCGAGGGTTCTTCATGCCGTTGGGGCTGTTCGCGCTGGTGGCGGTGGGGGTGCATGCGTCGGCCGACCTCGTCGACGACAAGGTGCTCTCGCTGGTCGACGCGCTCGATGCCTGGGCCGACGGCGTGCTGGCGCAGTGGAATTCGACGGCGGCGTGGGTCGACCGCATCGGCCCGCTGCAGCGCACCGTCATCGCGCGCCTCGTCGCGCTCGCCTGGGAGCTGGCCGTCGACGCGCTCGTCGTGCTGCCCCAGCTCGGCTACGGCGAAGCCGACGAGCACGAAGCGAAGTTCAGCTTTCGCAAAGAGACGTGGCGCACGCTGTTCGCGCGGGTGAATCGTCAGCCCACGCCGATGCGTCTGGTTCGGCCGTTCGTGACCGCCGTCTTCGTGGGCGGCGGCGCGTACGCGGTGGCGCGGTTGGTGGAATCGACGCTCTTCGTGGCGCTCCAGGCCGACGTGGTGACGCCCTCGGTCGCCGAAGGGCTGGCGCGTGGGCTGGGCGTCGCCGCGATGCTGCTGGTGCTCGCGAGTCACGGGTGGCGGGCGGTGTTGCGCGCCCTCGAGCACGCCGACGCTGCCTGTGAAGCGCGGGTGAAGCTGGCGAAGTCGCCCTGGCCCGTCGGGCTCTGGGGCTCGGTGCTCTCTCTTCCATTGGCGGTCGCGCTGTTGCTCCAGGCGCAGAACCTGCTCGCGCTGGTGCGGTGACCGACGTGTTCCGCGCGAACTCCCGTGGGCTCTTCGACTTCCTGGCTGCGGCGCTCTGTCTCTGGGCTGCGGCCTGGCACACCCCGGTCGGGGCCCTGGTGCGCGGAGGCATCGCGAAGGTGTCAGGCAGCAAGTCAGAAGGTCGGCCGCTGCTCGCGTACTTCAGCGGTGGCGTCTACGACGCACGGGAGATCGAGGTGCCGGTGACGCCGGTGCTTCCCGACACGCTCCCCTCCGAGGTGCTCGCCATCGTTCCGCCAGGTACGGCGCTCGGGCGCGGCGCGTTCGCGGTGCTCTCGAGACAACCTGCGTCGGTGCGCGCTTCCGCGGAGCAGCTCGGTCAGCGCTACCAGCTGGCGAGCCTGCAGACTCCAGACGACGTCGCCACGCTGGTCTCGCGCGCGAAGGTCGACTTCGTCACCGATGAAGGCGCGGTGCTCGCGTTGTTCGCAGGCCCCGAGCTCGCCCGCTACGCCGTCTCACGCGCGCGCGCGGAGGGCAGGGCGCCGACGCTCGAGGTGCTCTCGACGCAGCTGCCTCCGGGCAGCACCACGTTCTTCGAAGCCACCTCTCAGGCGCTCATGTTCGGCACCGCGTACGGGCTGTCGTGGCCGGTCGCTCCGTCGACCCGCGTGACGTCGCCGTTCGGCTCTCGCAATCACCCGACGCTGGGGCGGCAGCAGCTGCACACTGGCGTCGATCTCTCGGTGGCCGAAGGCACGCAGGTGAAGGTCGTCGCCGACGGCATCGTGAAGCGCGCGAGCGAAGACGCGGTCAATGGCAAGGTGATCATCATCGACCACGGCCGCGGCGTGACGACCGCGTACTGCCACAACTCGCGCTTGCTCGTGACGACGGGCGAAGCGGTGACGGCGGGGCAGGTGATCTCGGAGTCGGGCAACACCGGTCGCAGCACCGGCCCGCACCTGCACTACCAGCTCGAGCTCGGGCGCAGACCCGTCGACCCGTTCGTCTTTCGGGGGCACAAGCCCGTCGCGGAGTTGCCCACGGTTCCTTCCCCCGCCAACCCCAGGCCCGTCGTTCCGCTTGCGCCGCCGCCCGGCCCTTCGAAGGCGCTCAAAGCCGCGTTCGACGCGGTGGGAGCGGCTCCTCCCGAAGCGACCGAAGTGCCGCCCTGACTCGTGCTATGGCGCCGCGCGATGAACACCGTCAACGTTCAGGTTCGCCGCGTTCGCCCCAACCCCGATCTCGAGCTGCCGAAGTACCAGTCAGAGCTCGCCGCCGGCCTCGACCTGCGCGCCGATCTCGACGCGCCGTTGTCGCTCGAGCCGCTCGAACGAACGCTGGTGCCGACGGGGCTCTCGCTCGCGATTCCTCCCGGCTTCGAAGGTCAGGTTCGGCCGCGCAGCGGGCTCGCGGCGAAGCAGGGGCTGACCGTGCTGAACGCGCCGGGCACCATCGACGCCGACTATCGTGGCGAGGTGAAAGTGCTGCTCGTGAACCTCTCGTCCGAGCCCGTCACCGTGCAGCGCGGAGACCGGATCGCGCAGCTCGTGGTCGCCGCGGTCACCCGCGCGACGCTCGTGGAGGTCTCCGAATTGTCCGAGACTGCGAGAGGATCCGCAGGGTTTGGGTCGACCGGGGTGGCGGGGAACCCTGACCGTTGCTGAAGCGTCACTTCTCAGGTAAAAAGCCAGTCTGATTCGTGTGTTACGGGGGCTCTGACGCTCCCGGGTTCCAGGAGCCTCACGAGTGCTTTGCTACCGCTGTGGCAGCCACGTCGCCGACAACGTCGACACGTGTCCCTCGTGCGGCCAGAAATTGTCTGGTGGCGGGCTTCGTCAGGCGACCGGAACGTTCTCGAGAAGGCGCGCGACGTCGCAGGTCGTCGAAGGCGCTCCGTACAAGCCGCAGGATCTGGTCGCCAACCGCTACCTGATCAAAGACATCGTCGGCGGTGGGCCGCTCGGCTTCGTCTTTCGCGCGCACGACAAGGAAGTCGACGTCGAGGTCGCGCTCAAGGTCGTCAACGCGCGCCTCTGTCAGACGGCCGACGAGCGCCGCTCCTTCGCGAAGCAGCTGCGGCTCGCACGCAAGCTCTCGCACCCGAACCTCGCGCGCGTCTACGAAGAGGGTGAAGACCAGGATCGGCCCTTCTTCACCTCGCAGTTCCTCGACGGCCTGACGCTGCGGAAGATCATCGACCTTCGCCTGCAGAAGGGGCAGTTCTTCGCGCTGCACGAGATCGAGCCCATCTTGAGCCAGGTGTGCTCGGCCCTCGACGGCGCGCACAAGGTCGGCCCGCACACCGACATCAAGCCCGACAACGTGCTCGTGCTGCCCGACCTGCTGAAGGTCACCGACTTCGGGCTCGGGCTCGCGTTGCCGCGGCTGCCCTTCGTGCAGGCGATGAAGTCGCGCAAGGCCGATCGTTACCTCGCGCCCGAGCTCGTCGAAGGCGGCGAAGTCGACAGCCGCTGCGACATCTATTCGGTCGGCGTGATCCTCGGCGAGATGCTCTCGGGCCTCACCCCAGACGGCTCGGTTCCCGAGCTGCACCGGCGCAACCCCAACGTCGTGCCCGCCCTCGAAGGCCTGTACCGCAAGGCCGTCAACTCGAACCCGAACGCGCGCTTCAAGACCGCGGGCGAGATGTTCACCGAGCTCGCGGCGATCTCGAAGGCCACCGCGCCGCCGCCGCCGTTGCCGAACAAGCCAGAGTCGGCAGCAGGCGTGCCGCCTCCGCTCAAGCCACGCACGACCACCGGCATGCTGCAGCTGCAGCCTCGTCGCGACAAGCCCGGCCCGCCGGTGCCCGCGATGCCGCCCCCGCCGCCTCCGCCTGGCATCAGCGACGAGAACCCGCTGCCCGACGCCACCCAGCCCGTCGACCCCGATAGGCTCGAGGCGGCGCTGAAGGGCGCTGGCCCGACGCCTGAGCCCGCCGAGAACCGCGAAGAGACGGCCGTGATGGACTCGGGCCAGCTCATCGCCTCGCTCGACGCAGACGATCACGCCGAGACGCGCGCGCAGGTCGAGACCGTCGCGCCGCCCCCCGAACC
Source organism: Archangiaceae bacterium (assembly GCA_016879935.1). Taxonomy (GTDB): domain Bacteria; phylum Myxococcota; class Myxococcia; order Myxococcales; family Myxococcaceae; genus Xiheimicrobium. The sequence continues at coordinate 7,371 of JAACJQ010000265.1, forward strand.
GATCGAGCCCGTCTCCGAGGGCAAGACGTGGATTCTGGTGCTCCTGCTCGTGATGCTCGGCGTCGGTGTTGGCGCCGGTGGCGGCTTCTTCCTCATTCAGCGCCAGAAGGCGGCCGCCGAAGAAACGCGCAAGAAGGCCGAAGAAGAGCAGCGCCTGAAGGACGAAGCGGCGCGCCTCGAAGCGGAGCGCCAGGCGCAGCTGGCCGCGGCCAACAACCCGCCCACGAACCCGAACCCGACCAATCCGCCGACGAACCCGACGGTCGAGAACCCGCCCGTCAACCCGCCCACCGTGTTGCCCGTCGACACGGCTGCGCAAGAGAAGGCTGCCCAGGAGAAGCTTGCCGCGGAGAAGCTGGCTGCCGAGAAGGCCGCCGCCGAGAAGGCTGCGCAGGAGAAGCTCGCAGCCGAGAAGTCGGCCCTCGACAAGGCTGCTCAAGACAAGCTCGCCGCCGAGAAGGCCGCGCAGGAGAAGCTCGCTGCCGCCGAAAAGGCCGCCGCCGACCAGGTCGAGAAGGACCGGCTGGCTGCAGAGAAGGCGGCGGCGGACAAAGCCGAGAAGGATCGCATCGCGGCCGAGAAGAAGAACAACCCCGTCATCGCCGCCGTCACCCCGCCCAAGCCCTCGACCGAGGGCTGCCCCGACGGCATGAAGTTGATCGGGGCCGGCGTCTTCCGCATGGGCACGCCACGCGATGATCCGATGATGGGCTTCGACGAGAAGGTGCTCTCGGCCGTCGAGGTCGGGGCCTACTGCATCGATCTCACCGAGTACCCCAAGCGCGGAGTGGCGCCCACGGTCGCCGTCGCCTTCGCCGACGCGCGCCGGCTCTGCGAGTCACAGAGCAAGCGCCTGTGCACCGAGGCTGAGTGGGAGAAGGCCTGCAAGGGCCCGGGTGGTGCGCGGTGGCCCTTCGGCAACACCTTCGACGCGAACGCCTGCAACACCGAAGACGACTCCGGTGAAGCGCGCTCGCTCGCGCCCGCTGGCCGGGTCGGCAAGTGCCGCAGCGGCTACGGCATGGCTGACATGGCCGGCAACGTCGCCGAGTGGACGAGCGATCGCATCATCAAGGGCGGGTCGTACGCGAGCGGTGACTATGCCGTTCGTTGCTCCGCACGAAAGAACGGCGCCTCGTTCAACAAGTCGTCCGAGGTCGGGTTCCGCTGCTGCGCTGATCCGAAATGAAGCGCGCGCTCCTCGTCGTTCTCTTCGCGACCACGGTTCAGGCTCGGCCGCGCGTCGTGGTGGTGAAGTCGGCCGATCTCGCGCCGTACTCGCAGGTCACCGCCGGCTTCACGGCCGAGGTGAAGGCAGACGTCGCTGACGTGCTGCTCGAAGAGGGCGCTGACGCCGCGCAGAAGGCGATGAAGAAGATCGCCCAGGAGCCGCCCGCGCTCGTGCTCGCCATCGGGCCCGCCGCTGCGGTGAACGCGCGCAAGCAGTTCTCCGACGTGCCGGTGCTCTTCGTGATGGTGCCGTACTTCCAGAAGTACGATCTCGAGAGCGGCAACACGACGGGCATCGCGCTCACGAGCGATCTCACCCTCGAGTTGACGGCGATGCGAGCGCTGTTGCCGAAGGCCAAGCGCATCGGCGTCGTCATCGACCCGCGCTACTCGAAGGGCTTCGTCGACGAGGCCTCGCAGCTCGCACAGTCACGGGGCCTGTCATTGGTGTCGATCGAGATCGACAACCCCACCAAGCTCGACAAGGCGCTCTCGGGCGCCAAGGGCCGCATCGACGGGCTCGTCATCGTCTCGGACAAGACGGTCGGCAACGCCGCGGTGGTGGAGCGGCTGCTCGGCTTCGCCAAGGAGGAGTCGCTCCCCGTCGTCGGGCTCGCGCCAGCCCAGGTGAAGATGGGCGCGCTCTTTGCGCTGTCTCCCGCGCCGCTGTCGGTGGGGCTCCAGGCCGGCCGCGTCGCGAACCGCATCGTCGTCGAGAAGGTCGACCCCGGTGCGCTCGCGGTCGCGACGCCCGAGGGCGTGGAGCTGCACGTGAACCTGCAGGGGGCCAGGCGGCTGGGGCTGCCAGAGTCTTTCGCGAACGACGTGCTGGTGTTCGCGGCGCGGCAGGGGCTGGCCGTGAAGGCGGTGGAGTAGCGCCGGTGCCCGGGTGTAAGTGCGCGGCATGATCCCGCGCTACTCCCGAGTCGAGCTGACCTCGTTGTGGACGCCCGAAGAGCGCCTGCGCCGCTGGCGTGACGTCGAGCTCGCCGCCCTCGAAGGCCTCGTGAAGCAGGGGCTCGCGCCCGAGATCGCGCTCACCACGTGCCGTGCGAAGGCCGGCGACTTCTCCGCGGCCGACGTCGAGCGCATCGACACCATCGAGAAGACGACCAAGCACGACGTGATCGCCTTCCTCACCTTCATGGAGGAGCGCATCGGGCCCGAGGCGCGCTGGCTGCACTGGGGCATGACGTCGAGTGACGTGCTCGACACGTCGCTGGCGCTGCTGCTGCGCGACGCGATGACGACGATTCTCGCCGGCGTCGATCGGGCCCGCGCGGCCATTCGCAAGCGCGCCTTCGAGCACAAGCACACGCCGATGGTGGGGCGCTCGCACGGCATTCACGCCGAGCCCATCAGCTTCGGCCACAAGCTGGCCATCTGGTACGACGAGCTGGGTCGCGCGAAGAAACGCCTCGAGGCGGCGAAGGAGACGATCTCCTTCGGCAAGGTGAGCGGCGCAGTCGGCTCGTTCGCGCACATTCCACCAGCCGTCGAAGAGCACGCGATGAAGGTGCTGGGGTTGTCACCCGCGCCTGCGTCGAGCCAGATCGTGCAGCGAGATCGCCACGCGGAGTACTTCTCGGCGCTCGCGCTCCTTGGCACCAGCATCGAGAAGTTCGCCGTCGAGATTCGCCACCTGCAGCGCACCGAAGTGCGCGAAGCCGAAGAGGCGTTCACTGCGGGGCAGAAGGGCAGCTCGGCGATGCCCCACAAGCGCAACCCGATCCTCTCCGAGAATCTCACCGGCCTGGCGCGCCTGCTGCGCGGGTACGCGATGACGGCGTGGGAGAACGTGCCCCTCTGGCACGAGCGCGACATCTCGCATTCGTCGGTCGAGCGTGTGATCGGCCCCGACGCGACGGTGACCGCCGACTTCATGCTCCACCGCTTCGCCGGCATGATCGAGAACCTCACCGTCTACCCGCAGCAGATGCAGAAGAACCTCGATCTGCTCGGCGGCGTCGTGCACTCGCAGCGGCTGTTGCTCGAGCTCGCGAAGCGGGGCGTCGATCGTCAGGCTGCGTACGTGATCGTTCAGCGCAACGCGATGCGGTTCTTCGAGAGCGGCACGCCCTTCAAGACCTCGCTGCTGGGCGATGCCGACCTGCGCAAGGTGATGAGCGACGCCGACATCGAGGCCTGCTTCACGCCAGATCACCACCTGCGCCACGTCGACGCGATCTTCCAGCGGGTCTTCGGCTCCACGACGGCCTGACGAGTCGCAGGCGACTCAGGGCTGCGGCAGACACCCAGGGTGGCCGATGAAGATCCGCCCAGATTCGGTTGGGCACACGGTTGCAGTGGATTCTTCGCATGAGCCTGCACGCCGCCGTGTTGCACTTCGCTGGAGATGAAGAGGCCGCTGCCGGTGCCGAGGAGCCCGCGCTCCAGACGCCGCAGGAGTGGTCGCCGCTGAGCTGGTCTCGCGCCGCCAACGACGACCCGGTCATCATCGAAGCGCACGAACCCGAGCCGAGGCCGGTCTTTCACAGCGGCGACTCGGGCTTCGCGTGGACGCCGTCGAAGGCGAGCTAGATCAGCTTCGCCGCTTTCAGGTTCTTCTCGATTCGCGCGGCGACGTTGCCGATCTGGGGAGCGAAGGCGGTGCCGGTGATGGTCTCGTAGGCCGCGACGTATTTCTGCGAGAGGCTCACGCGCACGTCATCGGGAATCGCGGGCGGCGTGCCCTGACCCGAGAAGCCGCGCTCCGCGATCAGCCACTGCCGCAGGTTCTCTTTGTCGAGCATGACCTGACTCTCGCCCTTCGCGAGCCGCTCCTCGTAGCCCTGTGCCTTCCAGAACCGTGACGAGTCGGGCGTGTGCATCTCGTCGATCACCACCAGCTCGTCGCCGATGAGGCCGAACTCGTACTTCGTGTCGACGAAGATCAGCCCCTGAGCGCCTGCCTGCTTCGTGCCTTCGGAGAACAACCCGAGCGCTGCTTCTTTCGCGCGCTGCCAATCGCGGGGGGAGACGAGCTGACGCTCCACCACCTGCGACTCAGACAGCGGCTCGTCGTGCTGCCCGATGGGGGCCTTCGTCGACGGCGTGAGAATGGGCGTGGGGAACTTCGAGTCGCGCTTGAGACCCGAAGGCAGCTTCAGCCCATAGGGGTCGCGGCCCGCTTCGTAGTCGCGCCAGAGGCTGCCGGTGAGGTAGCCACGCACGACGAACTCGATGGCGAAAGGCGCCGCGCGGCGCGCGACCGTCACGCACGGATCAGGCGTGTCGATGACGTGGTTCTTCACCACGTGCGCGGTCTTCTTGAACCAGAACGAAGCGAGCGTGTTGAGCAGGTCTCCCTTGAAGGGGAGCGTGGTGAGCACGTGATCGAACGCCGAGAGGCGGTCGGTGGTGATCAGCACGAGGCGATCGCCCTGCCGATACGTGTCGCGCACCTTGCCCTGGTACTTCTCGCCGAGCGCAGGGAAGTCGGTGCGCGAGAGGGTGTGACCGAGCTGCTGGGAGAGCGTCTGATCAGTGACCGGCATGCGGCGGCTTCTACACCGCTGCGACGTGGTCGTCGTTTCAGTTCTGCGCAGCGACCGGAGCAGCCGCCATGTAGACGAACGCCGGATTGATCCGGAGCGCGCCATCGATCCACGCGGCGGCGTACGGCGCACCCGGCGCACGAATCACCAGCACGGGGCCGGTCGACTTCACGTTCCACCGGTGCAGGAGCGAACGCGCGACGAGCTCGGTCGCTTCACGCTCGGAGAGCCCCTGGAACGCCTCGCGACGATCTTCGGTGAAGCGATCGCCACGGGTGTCGAAGGTGAGCTGGAGAACGCCCGCATCGGGGGCCTGGAGGAGGTCGGTGCGGAGGTCGAGGGCAGGCGCGCCCTTGAGCTCACCGTCCTGCATGACGGGGAAGAGCACCGTGCCGGCCTGCCCCTGCTGAGCAGCCGAGTTGCGAACGACGTCGCGGAAGAGCTCCTGGCGCATCGCAGGCGACTCGAACTCCAGCCACTCGGCGGTGCCCGACAACGCCTGACTCGAGGTCACCGCGCGCGAGGGAAGGGTGCCGACACCGCACGCGGAGAGGGCGAAGACTGCAGAGCTGATCAGGAACAGGCGCTTCAAGGCCTCTTCACTATACCCATGCAGCCACCCGCCAGCCAGCGAAAGCCCGTCACATTCCCTCGGGGAACCTCTCCGTCTGGTGGTGGCGCTGGAACGCTTGTGGGCCGTCATTTCGGGTCGTGTTGGCGGTTCGCGATCAGCTTGTCGAGCGCATCACGCTCGTCGGCGGAGTGACGGTCGAGCGGCTTGTCCTTCACGTCCTTCACGGTCGTGGTGACTTTTTTCTTCACGTCGTCGACGAGCTCGGACGCTTCACCCAGCTTCTTTTCGCCTTCGCTCTTCCACAGCTTCTGGGCGTGCTGCCACGGCGTCTTGCCCGACACGTCGACGGTCGCCATGGCGATGCCGACGCCCACACAACAGAGAGTCCACACGAGAGTGATGAGGAATCGCATGGGGCGAGCCTACATGCGCGCACACGGGCGTCGAACTTTCGGCCTGTGCCCGAAATGCGGGTTGTTGCGTAGAAGTGCCGCATGTCGGTCGAGGCATCACGGGCGAGGGCGAGAGCGGCGGCGGCGAAGTTGCCGCACGTGCCTGGCGACGCGTCGGAGTTGCTGCGCGCCGACGCGGTGGCGCTGTGCACGAGGCTGCCCGAGCCACCCGTCTATCGGCGGCGCGACGACCCAGCGCGTGCTGCGGCCGAAGCGGCGATTCCCGAGTGCGAGGCGTTGTTGGCCAGAGCGTTTCAAGCGAACGACGCCGCATGGACTGCGGCGCTCGACGCGTGGCTCACGACCCTGCATCACATCGCGGCGGGGAAGGTGGAGCTGGCGGAGTCGAGTTGGGTCGATGCGCAGCGGCTCGAGCAGCTCGCGTCGGGGCGGCGGCGGCTCTACGCGGCGAGCGACGAGGTTCGCCCGAAGGTCTTCGACGCGGAGTCGCGCCAGAGCCGCTTCGATCCCCGGCCCGAGAAGTCGATGACGGTGAAGGTGCCATGCCCGTCGTGCCGCAAGGTGAGCGAGATCTCGTTCTCGCCTCGCATCGCGACGCACCAGCTCAAGTGCACGCACTGCGCGGCGGAGTGGGCGGCGTACTTCGGCGAAGTGCGCTCGCTCGAGGTTCAGCGGCGCGGCAACAAGCGGCGGTACTCGTTTCGGTTGACCGAGCTCGGCGGGCCCCAGACGCGCGTGGAGGTCGAAGACACGAGCGCCGGTGAGCTGCAGGTCGCGCGGAATGACCTCGTCGGCTTTCTCTACCTGCCGAAGTCGGTGCTGCGCGGCGTGTTGAACCTGAGCTCGAGCCGGGTGCTGTGGCTGAGCTCGGGTGGCCCATGTTTCGTGGCGACGGTGGCGTTCGGTGAAGACGCTCCCGAACTCGACGTGCTGCGGGCCTTTCGAGATCGCCGCCTGATGCGAAGCGCAGCGGGGCGCCGGTTCGTCGACGTCTATTACGCGCACGGGCCGCGGCTCGCGCGCGAGGTGGTGAAGCGGCCGTGGCTCGAGCACACCACGCGCTTCGCGCTCTCGACGTTGGTGCGGTTCCTGGAGCGGCGCGATGCCTGACGAGGAGCTTCCCGTTCCGCCGCCGCCCGCGAAGGGCTTTCAGTTGAGCAACACCGTCATCATCGGCGGGCTCTTCGCGATCGCGGCCGCGCTCGCCGTGCAGGAGTTCATGGGCAGTGAGGGCCTGGAGCCGGGGCACGCGGCTCCCGAGGTGACGCTGACGAAGCTCGATGGTTCGGCGGTCGCGCTCTCGTCGTCGCGAGGGAAGGTCGTGCTGCTGAACTTCTGGGCGACGTGGTGCCCACCCTGCAACGAAGAGATGCCGGAGTTGGTGGCGATCGCGAAGGAGTACGAGGCGCGTGGCGTCGTCTTCATCGCGGTGAATCAGGAAGAGCCGGGAGAGGCGAGATCGTCGATTCCGCCCTGGCTCGTGCAGCACGCAGACGTGAAGCCGTACGTCGTGATCGGCGACGAGTCGGTTGGCGGTGCGTTTCTCGTGCAGGCGTTGCCCACGACCTACGTGCTCGACGCGAAGGGCAGGGTGGTGAAGGTCGCCCGCGGGCAGGTCGAAGGCTGGCGCGTGAAGAAGTGGCTGGACGACGCGCTCGCAGCACAGTGAGCGGACGGCCGGCGGGACTCGGGTCACCTCGTCCGCTCGGTGCGTGAAGCTCTCGCGCCGCGCAGAGAGACGTTCGAGAAGCGCTCGCACCGATGCGAACGCCACGAGTGCCTCCGCACCCTCCGCCAGGTTCTTTGGCGCGTCGCAACGCCACCACGGAATGCCCTCAGACGGCTCTGGTGAGTCCCGTGGAACGCTGCGCGCGGGCCGGGCGCGCTCCCGTTGGGCAACGATTCAACGTTTCGTGCAGGCCGATGACTCCCGCACGCGCAGCCATCAGGGCAGGCGTCTCGGGCGCGCGCTCTCGAAGCAGCTCACCGAGTTGATGGGAGGCACCCTGACGCTCGAGTCCATGAGCAACGGCGGACGAACTCTGCTGCCCGCGCGTGCCGCTACTTCTTCGGAGCGGGTGACGGCGACGGAGCAGGGGCAGGGGCAGGGGCAGGAGCAGGCGAGGGTGCCGGCTTCGGAGCAGGCGCAGGCGCAGGAGCCGCCGCCTTCGGCGCGGGCTTGGGCGACTTGTCGACCTCGACCTCGTCGAGCAGGCGGAACTCGGTGCGGCGGTTCTTCGCGCGGTTGATCGGAGAATCGTTCGGCACCAGCGGCTTGTCGAAGCCGAAGCCGTCGGAGCGCAGGCGCTCCTTCGCGATGCCCTTACCGATCAAATAGTCCTCGACGGCCTTCGCGCGGCGGCGCGAGAGATCGATGTTGAAGAGGCGCGGGCCGACGTTGTCAGTGTGGCCTTCGATGAGCACAGGGCCCACCTTCGGGTTCGCGGCCAGCACCTTCGCGACCTCGTCGAGCAGCGGGAACGAGCGCGGGTCGATCTTGTTCGAGCCGAACTCGAAGAGGATCTGGTTCTTGATGCGCAGGCGCTCGGACTCGAGCACGACCGGCTCTTCGTCTTCGGGAGGCGGGCAGCCCTGGAGCTCGGGCGGGCCCATCTGATCAGGGCACTTGTCGGCGATGTCGGGAATCTGATCGCCGTCCTTGTCGGGGCAGCCGTCGAGCGGGCCAGGGCCTGCGACCTCGGGGCAGCCGTCTTCCTTGTCGGGAATGCCGTCCTTGTCGCTGTCGAGCACAGGCTCGTCTTCGGGGCAGCCGTCGGCGTCGTCGTGGCCGTCTTTGTCTTCCGCGACCGTGGGGCAGCCATCGTCCTTGTCGGGAATGCCGTCGCCGTCCTGGTCCGGCTCCGCGATGAACTCGTAACGAACGCCGAGCACGAGGCGGAACGCTTCGCGACCGTAGCCGCTCTCACCGAGCCCACGCCCGAGCGCGACGAGCACGCTCCAGTTCTTCGCGACCGTCGAACGCGCCCCGAGCATCAACTCGAGCGGCGTCTTGAGCGACTCGGCGTCGCGGAAGGTGAACGGCGCTTCGGTCGGCGTGGCCAGGTTCAATTCACCCAGCAGCTGGTTGCCGGTGAACTTGCCGAAGTCGGGCAGCTCGACGATCGCGCCGCCGCCGAGGAGGAACTCGTGACCAACGTAGAGGTTCAGGTACTGACCGGGCGCGGTGCGGAAGCGCCAGCCGCCATTCGCGAGCACCCGCACCGGGCCGAAGCGGCGCTCCGCTGCAAGTCGCGGAGCCACCACGAGCCCGCGATCGGCCATGAACGAGAAGCCGTCTCCGATGGGAATGCGCGCCTCGAGCACGGCCGCGAGGCTCACGATCGGAATCTCTGACTGCCGAAGAATCTGAAACCGGCCCATGAGCCGGGGGTTGCTCAAGCCGACCGCGCGCGGCGCCGTCTGTGGAAAGCCCTGCTCGGTGAGCAGCTTGAACGCGTTCGCCTGGAGCACGATCGGCAGCTCACCGCCGACCTCGAGGCGATCGAGCACCTGGTAGCTGCCCCCGATGCGCAAGTCGGTGCGGAAGGGAATGAGATCGCCCAGGCGCTGATCACCGAGCTTCAGCGCCATCACGCCGAAGTTGAGATCGAGAATCGCGTTGAGCTGCCACGACTTCTTCGGGCGCAGCTCGGCGCCGTCGAGCTGCAGGCCCGAGTTCGCGAGTGGCGTGAGCTTGAGCGGCACTGCGTCGAGCCCGCGCGCGAACGGATCATCGGCGAGCGCAGGCAGCGCTGCGAGGCACGTCACCAACACCGCGCGGCAGAGTCGTGACATCTCTCGTCGCTTATACCCGCCGAAGCGGGGACTCCCAAAAACACAGCCCGCTACAGGCTGATCATGGGAGCGCTGATCACCGCATCACGGTGGACGCGTCGATGATGCGCACGCGCTCTTTCGTCATGGGCAACGGCTGGCGTTCGACAGCCTTGTCCTGCTCGAGCACCTCGGGCGGCTTCGGGGTCGCGTAGACGATCGGGCTCGGCGCCTGGCTGGTCAGCGCGTCTCGAAGCCCCTCGGCGTTCTTCGTCACGAAGACGAAGTTGAGCGCCTTCGGGTCGAGGTGCTTCTTCAGCATCGCCTGCACCTCGTCGGCTCTTGCGCTCGCGATCGCCTCCCGCACGCGGTCGAGGTGACCGGGCGTTCCCGTGATCAGCTCGTCGATGGCCCAGCCCAGGCGCCGCTGGTCAGTCAGCGTCCAGATGCGGGTGGCGCCGATGAGGAAGCCCCTGGCCGTCTCGAAGCGCTCGGGCGGCAGCGGAGCGTTCAGCGTCTGATCGAGGAAGTAGAGGACACCGCGCGTGGCGAAGACGCCGTTCTTCGCTTCGACGGGCCGCAGCCAGATCGTCAGGTCCTGCACGGTGCGCGCGATGTTCGGGCGGGGAATCGAGTTCCACCCGTCTTGCCGGTAGTGCTCGGCGTAGGCGTAGGTGCCGTAGTTGAGGCCGCGGCGATCGCGCAGCTCGCGGAAGAAGACGCCGTGCTCCTGCCGGTGTTCGCCCAGGTAGGAGAGCCCGAGGAACAGCAGGGGAAAGTCGGGGTGGTCGCGCCGCACGCGGTACGAGAAGCCGAAGGAGCCGGCGGTCGATTCGGTGTCGCGCTTCACGATCACCGTCTGATTCTTCGTCTCGGCAGCCGCGGGGAGCGCCACCAGCGGAGCGCCCGTGTCGGGCAGTGCCTTCAGCGCCGCGACGACGCGCCCGCCCAATGCTTCATCGGCCGCACCGGCCACGCCCACCACGAGCCGCGACTTCGTGAACACGCGCTTCCACTGCGCAGCCACGTCGTCGAGCGTGATGGCGTTGAGGCCTGTCTCCGTTCCGACGTTTGCGTGCCGGTACGGGTGCCCGTCGTAGAGCAGCGCGTCGAGCGTGATCTTCCCCAGCTCTTCGTCGTTCTCGCTGCGCAGGCGGTTGCGAATCGCGTTCAGCTGCTCCGTCTTCAGGCGCTCGAACTCCTTCGGGTCGAGGCGCGGCGCGGTGAGCGTGTCGGCGAAAATCTCGAGGAAGCGATCGAACCGCTCCTGGTGGACGCGACCCGAGACGACGGTGAACTCCTTGTCGGTGTCGCTCTCCAATTCGCCGGCCATCGGGAAGAGGGCGTCGTTCAGCTCACCTGCCGAGAGTGACTTCGTGCCGCCTTCGGTGAGCAGGCGCGTGGTGAGTGCGGTCAGGCCCTCTTTGCCCTTCGGGTCGTCGACTGCACCCGCGCGGAAGACGAGCCGCACGCTCACGATGGGCGTGCCCGGAGTCGTCAGCACGACGAGCTTCATGGGCGGCAGCGTGGCGAGCGGCTTCGGCAGGTCGACCTTCACGGCGGCCGGCGCTGGTGGAGCCGCGACAGGCGCGGGCGTCTCGGTGCGGGCAGGCGCGGTCGTCGCGCACGCCGAGAGGAACAGGAACGTCAGCGCGCGCTTCACGGGGCCTCCTTCTTCACGTCGACGGTGAACTCGAGGGTGACGCGGTTCTTCTCGGTGAGGTTCGTCTTCACGAAGGCAATCAACTCCTTGCCCGTGACGCTGGCGAGCTGCTGCTGCTGGCGCTCGAGTGCGTCGGGGCTTCCCAGAATGCCGACGTTCCAGGCGAGGCTCTCGGCCACCTCGGACGGTGACTCGAACTGCATCAGCAAGCCGAAGCGAAGATGATCACGAATGTCGCTGAGCCGTTTTTCGTCGACGGCGCCCTTCGCGACCTCGTCGATGGCCTGCTTCATCGCGGTGTTCACCTCGGCCCGGTGCTTCTCGTCCTTCAGGCGCACCTCGAGGCCGAAGAGGTTCGGGTCGCGGTGATCGACGAACGACGGAGAGAGCCGCTCGACCAGCTGCTTCTCGAGCACGAGCGACTTGAAGAGCGGTGACGTCGCTCCGGCCAGGTACTGCGCGAGCACCGTCATGACGGCGCCGTCCTTGCTCGTGAGCGCCGAGGCGGGCGTGCGGAAGTACAGCGCGGTGCGCGGGAGCGTCGGCGAGGTCCACTTCACCTTCGCGTCGACCGGCCCCTTCAGCGCGGGCTCGACGGGAATCGTCACCTTCGCGGCCTTGCCCTGCCACGGGCCGTACTGGGCCTCGATGGCCTTCATCAGCTTCGCGTCGTCGAAGTCACCGACCACGATCACCACGCAGTTGTCGGGCGTGTACCAGCGCTTGAAGAACTGCTTCGAGTACTCGTACCGCGTCGGCATCGCGCGAATGTCGTCGAGGAACCCGAGCGTCGTGTGCCGATAGGTGTGCTTCGCGAACGCCGCAGCCAGCACCTCTTCTTCGATGCGCAGGGCCGGGTTGGCGGCGTTCTTGTTGTACTCACCGAGCACGGCGGCGGCTTCGGTCTTGAAGGGCTCCTCGGCGTACTCGAGGTTGCGGAAGCGATCGGCCTCGACGTCGACGAGGGTGTCGAGCTGCGAAGAGGGCCCGTTGATCGTGTACACGGTCACGTCGTCGCTGGTGAACGCGTTCTCGGTGAAGCCCAGCTTGCCGATGAGTGACGAGCGCGCACCCTCGGGAAAGCGCTTCGTGCCGCGGAACATCATGTGCTCGAAGAAGTGCGCGAAGCCGGTGTGGCCCGCCTCGACCTCGTTGCGCGAGCCGACGCGCACCACCGTGTAATAGGCGACGAGCCCCGGTGAGCTGAACGGCACCCGCATCACGGTGAGGCCGTTCTTCAGCGTGGTGGTGGTGATGGGCCAGGGGAAGGCGCGAGGTGGTTCGGCGCCAAGCGCGGGCATGGCGAGCAGCATCGACAGCAGCATCGTTCGCATGCCCGACGCGTAGCGGTAGGGCGCTGGTGCTTCAAGCGCGACGAGGCAGGGTGGATTTCCTACGGTGCGCGGCCATGACCCCGAACCCCATGTCGAACCCGATGCCGGCGCCCGCTCCGCAGCAGAAGAAGGGTGGTGTCTCGGCGGTCGTCATCATCGCCGTCGTCGTGGCGCTTGCGTGCCCGTGCGTCGGCATTCTCGCGGCCATCGCGATTCCGAACTTCATCAAGTTCCAGGCGCGGTCGAAGCAGAGCGAGGCGAAGGCCAACCTCAAGTCGGCCTACATGTCCGAGAAGTTCTATTTCGAGAGCAACCAGAAGTACTCGGCTGACATCGGCGAGGTCGGCTTCAGCGCGATGCCCGGCAACCGGTACATGTACTCGTTCTCGACCGACGGAGAGCTGGCCGAGGCGGGTGGCTCGAAGGGCTCGGGCGTGAAGGCCGACAGCAAGAAGTTCCCCACCATCGACAACGAGGCGATCGAGAAGGGCGTGCCGCAGGAGATTTGGGCCGACTCTGGCATCGAGGGCGAGTGCCCGAACGCGTGCTCCATCACCATCGTGGCTGCGGGCAACATCGACAACGACGACACCATCGACGTGTGGACGGTGTCGACGAAGGACCGCGTCATCGGCGGTCAGAACGTTCCTGCCGGGACGCCGCACAACGACGTCAACGACATCACCGACTGATCAGTTCTTCGCGGCGATGTCAGCAGCGAGCCCATCGACCCAGGCTTTGTGCTCGTCGCCGTAATAGAGATACGCACGGCTCGCGGGGCCCGTGTACTTGCCGGGCACTGCCGCCAGCAGCGACACCGGCACACGCACCTGTTGCTTCGGCGTCATGCCGCGCCAGTAGAGCACCACGTCGCGGCCCATCACTTCGTACGCATCGATGGTCTGCGCCTTCACGAGCTCCTTGAGCTGATCGATGCGGGGCTCGAGGCCGCCCGGCACGCCGACGATGGCGACGACGGTCGAGAGCGGAGCATCGGACAGATTCGTGATGCGCGCAGTGGCCTCGATGACGTCGCCCTCCTTGAGCGCGCCCGAGCCGAGCTTCACGTCGAGTGAGACGCGCGTGTCGGCCGAGGAGTCGGGCTTCACGCGGTTCGAGCGCACGGCGATGGAGAACGGAATCGCCGAGCCGCCCTCTTGCGAGAGCTCGATGGTGTGTTCGCCGGGCATCATCAGCTCTCCGACATCGGCGAACGTGATCGCGCCCTGGGTCGAGCCGTCGTACTTCTGTGCGCCGCCCACGGCCTTGCCGTCGACGAACAGCTTCACGCTGCCGGCTCTGCGCTCTCCTGCCTTCTTCTTGTCGAACTCGACGACGGCGCGCAGCGCGAGCACGGTCGACTGTGTCGAGCCATAGCGGCCGTCTTTGCAGCTGTCGGCCAGCGCCTTCATCGACTTCTCGACGTTGAGCGCGAAGGCGGGCTGGCGCATCCACCCGAGGGCGGCGAGCGCGGTGGTCTCGATCTCGAGCGACTCTCCAGTGCTGCCGACGATGCTCTGCGTGCCGCCGCCGACGAGGCCGTTCTCTTTCTGCAGCGAGGCGAGCTTCGTGAGCGCGTCTTTCGAACCGCTCGTGTCACCGGCGAGCGAGAGCACGTTGGCGGCCAGGGCCACGACGTAGGAGTTCTTCGTCGTCTTGATCGACTCCTTCACCCGGGCCACCTCGGCCGAGAGGTTCTTCTCTCCGCCTTCGAGCAGCGCCCAGGTGATGTACGCATCGGAGGCGTCCTTGTCTTCGACCCACACGTGGAGCGCGCGGCGCTTGCGCTCGAAGCCGCCCTTGCCGTCGCGCTGCTTCAGCAGCCACTCGCGCGAACGAGTCAGCATCGCCTCGTCGACCGAGCGCACCTTCTTCATGTCGGTGAACTGCAGCACGCCGTACGCGGTGAGGGCCTCGTGGCCCGGGTCTTCTCCGAACCACTCGTAGCCGTTCTTCTTGCACTCGAAGCCGGTGAGCCGCTTGTAGCCCCGGTCGAGCTTGTCCTGGGCGTCACGCACCAGCGCTGCGTCGACGCCGCTGTGCGACTGGAAGTACTGCATGGCCATCGTCATCGGGTACGTCGTCGAGCTGGTCTGCTCGAAGCAGCCGCTGGGCTCCTGGATCATGCGCTTGAGCGCCTGCGTGAGGTTGGCGGCAGGCGAAGGGAAGACGGCGATCGACGTCGACTGGCTGCCCGCCACGGTGTCGGGCGCGAGCGTCACCTTCCACGAGGCCTTGCCGTTCGGGGCGAGCATGCCGCCGTTCGACTGCTCGACGGGGAACCCCTTCGGCTTCACCTTCAGCTCGCGGGTGACGACGTCGGAGTAGCCGCCCGCGTTCGAGGTGAGGGTGAGGTTCGCGGTGCGAGTGCCGGCGCCGATGCCGAGCTCGACGACGCGGCGCTCTCGCGTGTCGCCCTTGAGCGCGAAGGCCGTCGGCGCCTGGAAACGAATGTCGGCCTTCGTGGTGAGGCCCAGGGTGACGTTCGAGAGCGGCTCCTTCGTGCCGTTGACGAACGCGATGGGCAGCCGCACGAGATCGCCGGCGGTGACTTCGAGCGGCAGCTTCGGCTCGACGTAGAACGGCTGCACCGACTTGAGCGCAGTGGTCACGGTGCCGAGCGCCCCCGTGTCGGTGTAGCCACCGATGGAGGCTCGGAACGAGGTCACGGCATCGGAGGTGCCGAAGGCAACGGTGGCTTCTCCCTGCGCGTTGGTGCGAATCGCCGCTGACCAGAAGAGCGTCTCGGCGAAGTCGAGCCGATCGTTGGGTTTGCGATCGGGTCGAACCTGATGCGCGAATTCACGCACCGAGACGAACGCAACGGGCCGGCGGAAGCGTTCGTCGGCGGCCTCCTTGAGCAGCCCAGCCACGGGTTTGGCGGCCTTCATCACGTTCTTGTCGGCGAGCAGGCGACGCTCGGCCATGACGGGCTCGGCAGCCGGAGCTGGGGGAGGTGGTGGCGGGCGAGCGACGGGCTTGTTCTCGGCCTTCGCGACGTCGGGTCTGGGGGCGGGAGCAGGCGCAGGCTTCACAGGCATCGGCGGCGGCGCGGCGCGAGGTGCCATCGGTGCTTCGTTGACAGCGACTGCCATCGGAATGCCGCCCGGAGCCCCACCAAAGTCGTCTTCGAACATTGGCGGTGGCGGTTGGTAGAGCGCGAGGGCCCGCTCGGCGCGATCCTGATGGCGCGCGAGGAAGTCGGTGACGCGGAGCAGCCCGAAGCGGCGCCAGCCCTGCGTGCCGAGGAGCAGGTCGACGGCGAGCTTCGACTTCGGGTTCTTCGGGTCGAGGTACACCTGCGCGTCGGCGAGCTCCTGCACGTCTGACTCGAGCAGCACCATCACCGGCAGCGAGGGCGGCTGCTCACGCCGCTCGAGAATCTCGAAGACGCTCTCGTCGCTGACGGTGACGCCGACGACGGCGCTGGTGGGTTTGCCGTCGATCGACGTCTTCACGGTGAGCTTCACCGGTGCGCCCGGCACGTAACGTTCACGATCGGCCTTGAGCTCGATGGCGAGCTGCTTCTCGGGCTCGCGGAAGACGAGGCGCTCGGCGAGGGGCAGGCCGTCTTTCGAGGTGACGGTGAGCACGAGCACGCCATCGGCCGAGCCTGCCTTGAGCGAGACGTCGGTGCCCTTCTGCTTGCCGGCGTCGAGCGTGACGGTGTCGAGCTCGCGGTCGCGTTGTCGGAGCGCCACGGTGACGAGGCGATCGCCGGTCCACGCGATGGTGGCCTTCACGGGCTCCTTCGCCGGCGAGACCTCGGAGAGCGTGGTGATGACGGCGCCCTCGTCGACGATGGCAGGGAGCGGGAAGCGCTTCGTGATGCCCGCGGGCTCGGTGATCTTGAGTGAGTACTTGCCGCCCTTCGTCGGGGTGAAACGCGCGCGGCCACGGCCTTCGTGCTCGGTGCGAAAGGGCGCGACCTCGGCGCCGCTGGCGTCGACGATGAACCCGGCGAGGTCGGCAGGCTTTTTCGCAGGGGTGCGAGCCTCGACGTAGAGGCGACTCGGCAGACCGGCCACGAGGTCTCCGCCTTCGGGGTACAGCGCGACGTCGACCGAGTTGACCAGCAGGGGAATCGTCTTGGTCGCGGTCTCGATGACGCCGCCGTCTTCGATGGTGAAGGCGAGGGTGCCTTCTCCGCGCTCGATGGCCTTCGGCAAAGGGAACGAGACGGTCGCCCGGCCCTGGGCGTCGACCGTCGTCGGCACACGCGCGACCTCTTTCTCGTCGACGCGGGCGACGGCGGTCACCTTCGCGCCGTTGGGAATGCCGCCTTCGGCGCGCTTCACCTCGAGCGTGGCCGAGACCGTGTCTCCGGGGCCGTAGCCGTCGCGAAGGAACGTGATCTGCGAGTTCAGGCGAGGCGGGCGGTAGGCGCGCACCTCGAACTTGCGAACACCGGCAGCGTGGCCGAGCGCTCCTTGCGCCTCGACCCGGTACTCGCCGCCCGGAGCGTCGTCACCCAGCACGTACGAGAAGCCAAACGCACCGTCCTGCACGTTCGACTGGCTCTGAATGAGCGTCTCGCCTTTGGGGCCTTTGACGGTGATCTGCGACGCAGTGCCGTTGCCGACGGGCACGTGCGTGTTCGCGTCGAGCACGACGCCGCGCACGAAGACGGTCTCGCCTGCCTTGTAGATGGACTTGTCGGTCGAGACGCTGGTGAGGAAGCGGTTCGGCCCTCCGAGGCGCGCAGCGGTCGCGGGATCTTTCGGGGGAGGCGGGGCGCCAGCGAGGGTGACGACGACGAGGAACGCGAGTGCAGCGAGGCGACGTGCGTGCATGAGACCCCCTTGAACGGCGAGGGTCGGCATTCGATCTGTCAGGGGTGGAAAAAGCGAGTCAGAACACTGGATTCAGCGCGTCACCGGTTGACATCTGGCGGCAGGTGACGATGCTGACGCCATCACCAACAGCCGGGGGCGACCTGGCTTCGACGAGGGCATAGAGGTTCAAAGACGCGTGCCGAGTGGGCTCATCACACTCGTTAATCCACATGGGCAAAACCAATAAAAGCCAACGACAACGTTGAGCTTGCGCTGGCCGCCTAAAAACCGGTTCACGCACGGTCGCCTGAGCTTCTGCTCGTGAGCGCAGGGTCGACCGAACCAATGCGAGCTGGCTCTCACTCATGGCTGGAGGGGTGAGGGCGAGACTTTTCCAGTCAGGCCATCGCGTATTCCGTCCGTGGAAGACGAGGTGGCGTCACGAAAACGCGGGCTACGCACGTAGGGTCTTTGCGCCAAAGGCTTTCGGACGTGGGTTCGATTCCCACCGCCTCCACACACAGTCGGCTCGCTCAGCTCGTTCGGAGCGACGCCGACGTGGGCAGCGCACCCCACCTGTTCTGCCCACTGCTGTGCACAGCTGGGATCAAGCGGCTTTCCATTCCTGTCCACAGCGGGTCTGCAGTGAGGCGCGGCACCGGCATTGCTGTGCCCCTGCTCCGTGGCCTCCTCGACCGACAACCCGATTCCGACGGACAACTTCCTGCTGCCCGGCCAGGCCTTCTGCATCGGCCTGCCGTGGGAGCGCGCGAAGCTTCCGAAGCACGGCCTGCCACCCGCTGCGCCGAAGGCTGTGAAGGGGTCGGTGCTCGATTCGGAAGACGAGCTCGACGGCGACCCGTGCACCGGCTGGGAGATCGGCCGCTGTGAGGTGATTCGCCGGCTCACGCCCGGTTCGGCGCGACGGCTGCTCGCGCTTCGACACGCTGCGCTCGACGAAGACGCGCAGGTCGTCGACGTGCGGTTGCTCGACGTCGCCGAGGCCGATGCGCCGACGATCGAAGCGTGGGCCTCTGAGGCGTCGCGGCTCTCGCACCCGAACCTCGCGCGCGTGTTCGATCTCGAGCGCACCGATGAAGGCCTCTTCTGCGTCTCGGAGCGCGTGTCTGGTGCGACGCTGCTCGAGCTCTCCGAGGCGTGCCGTCAGCGCGGCAGCGGGCTCCCCGTCGGCTTCGTGCTCGCGGCGATTCACGACGCGGCGCTCGCCCTCGGTGAAGTGCACTCACGCACGGCGCACGGGCTCATCAGTGATCAAGCGGTGGCCGTCGGCTTCGATGGCGTGACGCGGCTGCTCGACGCGGGGCTCTTCAACGTGCTGGCCAGGCGCCGTTCGTGGGCCGAGGTGATCGAGGTCACCGGCCCGTACCTCGCCCCAGAGCAGGTGCTCGGCGGCCGCCTTCCCGACCCCAAAGCCGACGTGTACTCGCTCGGGTTGCTGCTCTTCGAATTGCTCTCGGGGCAGACGCTGCGTCGCGGCAGCATCGATGATCGCGTCAAACAGCTCGAGCGTGGAGCGCTCGCGCCGATCTCCAGCATCAACCGCATGGTCGACAAGTCGCTCGACGCGGTGCTCGCGCGCGCGGTGTCGGCCGATCGCGCGGTTCGCTTCACCAACGGCGCTGAGTTCGCCGCCGCGCTGAAGAAGGCCGCGTCGTCGTTCATGTGGAAGCAGGACGCGCGTGCGAACTTCGTGTCGGAGGCATTCGAGACGCGGCGCCGTCGTGAACTCGCGCTGACCGCGCACCTTGCCCCCAGGAAGCGCCGCACCGCTCCCGTGATGCCCGCCATCGTGGTTGCGCCGCAGCCGCAGGCGCCTGTCGCCGAGCCACGTCGCGAGCCGCCCTTTCCGCTGCCGCGTCCTGCCCCTGTGGAGTCGAAGAAGAAGCGCTCGCGCAAGAAGGTGGAGCCTTCGCGCTGGCCCATCGCGGCAGCGCTCGGCCTCTTCGTTGGCGCGCTGCTCAGCCAGCACCAGTGGACGCCCGCCCCCGCACGTCAGTTGAGCTCGCCGAGCCGCGCCGTGAAGGTCGAAGCACCCATCGTGATGCTCGAGGGTGAGATGACCCGCGAGGCCGCGACGCTCGCCTCCATTGGGCCGCTCGTGGTCGCAGCTCCGGTGCCCGAGAAGAAGGTTCGCCCGAAGGTGAAGCGGCTGGCGAAGGGCTCCGACGCGCCGATTCCTCCGTGGTTGATGGGGAAGCGCCGGCGCTGAGGGGCGCACCAAACCGCTAGACGTTCCGCCCACAACGGGCCAAAGACGGCCGCATGTCGCCCGTCGTCATCATCGCCATCGTCGTCGCGGTCATCATCGTCGTCGCCGTCATCAGCTCGCGGAAGGCGGCCATGTCGGGAGGCAGTGCGAAGTCGCTCGCCTCGACGTGGACCGTGACCGAAGTCGTCAAAGAGACGCCCACCACCGTCAGCTTCGGGGTCGACGCGACGCTCGACTTCCAGCCGGGTCAGTTCGTGCTGGTGCGGCCCAACGCGTCGCTGCCGTGGCGTGCCTACTCGTTCAGCCGCGCTCCCGGGCAGCCGCTGCGGCTCACCGTGAAGCGCGTCGAAGGCGGCAAGGTCTCGACGCACCTCACCACCTCGCTCTCGGCTGGCGACCGCCTCGAGGTGAAGGGCCCGTACGGTCAGTTCCTCATTCCTGCCATCGTGACGCGTGGCCTCTTCATCGCCGGCGGCAGCGGCATCACGCCGTTCCTCTCGTGGCTTCAGGCCCTCGACGCGCGCGCCTGGCCGTTTCCCGTCACGCTCATCGTCGGCAACCGCAGCGCGCAAGAGCAGATCCTCAAAGCCGAACTCGACGCCTTCGAGAAGAAGTCGAACGGCAAGCTCACCTGCGTTCACGTCACCGACGACGTGCAGGGCCCGCTGACGAAGGAGCTGCTCGGCACGCTGCTCGCGAAGGTCGAGGCGCCGTCGTTCGTCGCCATGTGCGGCCCCGAGCCGATGATGAACAACGCGAAAGAGGTCGCGCTCGCGAAGTTCCCCGGCGTCACCGTGCTCGAAGAGAAGTTCTCCGCCAGCGCCGACAGCATCGGTGACGGGCCGACGGAGCAGCTCGAGCTCATGCAGGACGGCAAGGTGAAGCCCTTCGACGTGAAGCCCGGAGAGCACGTGCTCGCGGCCGCGCGTCGCGCCGGGTTCGATCTCCCGTCGGGGTGTGAGATGGGCGCGTGTGGCGCCTGCCGCGTGAAGCTCATCGACGGCGACATCGGCATTCCCGACGACGCGTGCCTGTCCGACTCCGAGAAGAGCCAGGGCTATCGGCTGATCTGCGTCGGCAAGGCGAAGGGCAAGGCGCGGTTCGAGTCGGCGCCCTGAGTCGGCAGCCGCTCCACCACCCGCCGCTTCAGCGCGTCGAGCTCGAGGGCGATCGGCTTCTTCTCGACCACCGCGCCAGTGCGTTCGTCGACGTAGCGCGCCTCGAGTGAGCGCTGCCTGGCGAACGAGCTCCCGTTCGTGCGCACCACCTCGAAGACGCCCTGTGACAGGCCCGTCAACACGAACCGATCGCCCCGTGCCTCGAGGAACACGATGAGCTCGCTGCCTGGCTCGAGCCGCGGCGTGCCTTCGACGCGCTGACCGACCCGGCCCACGACGCCACCGGGGAGAAAGACGGTCACCGTCTGCTTCACGCCCCCCTTCCAGCCGTCGAGCACCGCCAGCGTCACTTCGGTCACGATGCGCGAGCCGTCTTGCGACCACATGGCCTGCGTCCGCTCGACTCGAACACGCGCCACGGCGTCGGAGGTGTCGATCAACGCCTCGAGCTCCAGCGAGAGCATCGTCGTTGCCTGCGAGGCGGTCGCCACCAGCACCGTCGCCAGCATCGCTCCCCGTCTGCGCCGCAGCAGCGTCAGCAGCGCGAGGCCCGCCAGGGGGAACAGGCCGGTGGTGGAGCAGCCCTTGTTCGCGGCGGTGCCGAGCGTCTCCGACACGGGGCGAGTCACGCAGTCGTCGGGCCCGGTCTCGGGCGGGTACGCCGCGCAGAGGAACGATCGCGTGCCTTCGTCGATGTTGCGCTTGGAGCGTTCTCCCATCGTCGAGCTCACGTTCATGGTCGAGCGGGTGGCCGTGGTGTGGCCAAGCCCAAGGAAGTGGCCGATCTCGTGCGTCGCCGTGTTCTGGATGTCGGTCGCGACACAGCTCTGATTGACGGCGTCGGTGCAGACGGGCGAGTCGACCGCGGTGAAGGTGTGATCAGCCGCGTTGAACTCGATGTCGGCGTCGAAGATGCGGCCCGTCGGCGCGTCGTACGACACGGTCGTGGTGCCGAGCAGCGCCGACGACTGATCCCAGCAGTCGTACGAGTTGCCGCACGCCGCGCTGCTCCAGCACGGGTTTCCCGAGGGGACGACCTTCGAGCAGGTGCGGGTGCGGAAGAGCACCAGGTTCACGTTGGTGCCCGTCGCCCACGCCCCCACCTGCCGGCTGGGCACCTTCGTGCCCTCGACGAGGTAGATCATCGAGCACTTCATCGCGTCGTTCCAATTGGAGAAGGCGCTCGAGACGGCGCCCAGTGAAGCAGTCGCGCCGGTGGCGGGGTTGCCAGCCGAGTTCTGCTTGAACTCGATGCCCGGGCCTTCCCACCACAGACACGCCGCGTCTTCCTGTGGCCCCGTCATCGTTCGCACGAAGGGCTGCGCCAACACGAGGAGCACGAGCGCGTTCATCAGCGCACCTCGCACGTCGCCAACGGCGCGTCGCAGATGCCAATGTCGAAGCCGTTGCCGCAGTCGCAGGTGCCGCCCCGGGACACGTCTTCGAGCACGTCGTCGCCATCGCCGCCGCTGAGGGTGTCCACGCCGTCGCCTCCGCTGAGCATGTCGTTGCCTGCCAGGCCCGAGATGGTGTCGTTGCCGCCCATGCCGTCGAGCACGTCGTCGCCGGTGCTGCCGGTGAGCGAGTCGCCCGCGCTGCCGCCCGTGATGGCCTCGACGTCGGTGCCCACGTTGTCCTGCTCCGAGGCGGCCCCGTCGTTGGCCGTGCCGTCGATGGTGATCGTGAGCGCCGTGCTGCGCGCGCCGTAGTCGACGCGATCGACGCCTGCGCCACCGGCGAACACGTCCTGGCCGTTCGAGGCCGAGCCCTCGTCGAAGACGTCGTCACCACCGCCGCCCGAGAGCGTGTCGTTGCCCGCGCCGCCAGTGAGCCGGTTGTCGAGGGCGTTGCCCGTCAAGGTGTCGCCACCCGAGCCTCCGATGATCTGCTCGAAGTCGTCCACGGAGTCGTTCTCGCCGCTCACGCCGTTGTTCGTCGTCGGCGTGCCCGGGGTACCCAGCACGACCGTCACCGACGTGGAGCGCTCGGAGTAGGTCAACACGTCGACGCCCGCTCCGCCGACCAGCACGTCGTTGCCGGTTCCTCCGCGCACCACGTCGTCGCCGGCTTCACCGTCGAGCGTGTCGGGGCCCGTGTTGCCCGTCAGCGTGTCGCCACCGGCACCGCCACGCAGAATGCACCCGGTGGTCACCGAGCACGTCAACACGTCTGCGGCAGCGCCTCCCGTCACACCCTCTACATCGGCACGAACGTCGTCGAGCTCACCACTCTCACCATCGTTTGCGACCGAGCCGACCGTGGCGGTGATGGGTTGCGTTCGACTCGCGTAGCGCACGACGTCGGTGCCGCCGCCGCCATTGAAGACGTCGGAGCCGTTCGTGGCGGTGCTCTCTTCGAACGTGTCGTCGCCCAGATCGCCGTACCCGACGTCGTCGCCCAGCCCACCCTCGAGGGTGTCGTCGTTGTCTCCGCCACGAAGCAGGTCGTTCGCGTTGCCACCCACCAGCGCGTCGTTGCCAGTGCCTCCCTCGAGGGTCACCGAGAGCTGCGCGGGGAGTCCGGGCGAGTAGTAGCTGCCGCGAGTCCACACGGGGTGGTAGCCGGAGGCGTTGAGCACGTCGTCTCCGCCGGCGCCCGTGAGCGTGAGGCCCTCGACGCCGATCAGGCTCACGTCTTTGTACGCGTCTTGATTGACGATGACCCACTCGTCGCTCGTGGAGTGCCCAGCCACCATCGAGTCTGCCCCCGAGGTGCCGATGAGCTGCACCACGTCGTTGGTCCCGGCGCCCAGGGTGACGAAGATGCCGCCGTTGGTGGCGCCCACGGCGAAGAAGCCGTTGGTGCCGTCGAGAATCACCGTCTCGTCGCTCGCCGTGCCGGGGTCGTTCACGGTGACGTTGATGCGCTTCGTCGAGCTCGCCGTGGCCGTGCCACAGACGACCGTGTTCACCGTCAGCTGGTTGCTGCCGTCGAGGGTGATGGTGGCGGTCTCGTTCGCGTTCAGCACCACCGAGACGATGCCGCTCGAGATGCTGCAGGGCTGCGCGAGCGGGAGCCGGCCCGTCGTGCCCACCGTCATTTCCGTCGCGTCGCCCGGGTGTTGCCGCTCGGCGCCGCACGAAACCGTCGTGAGGCAGAGCAGGGCGATTTCGAGGTGTCTGGTCATCGCCTTCCCCACCCAAATGAAGCGGCGCAGGTCACTTCGGTGGAAGCGACCTGCGCCTGGTGTTTCGTCACATCGCAGCTGGAGACTTCAGTTCTCGCAGTCGGCGGCCGAGTTGGTGGTCGTGCCGCCGGGGAGCAGGATGTCGTTGCCCGAGCCGCAGGTGACGCCGTTCGTTCCTGCGCCGGGGTCGATGATGTCGTCGCCGCCCGCCGAGTCGATGGTGTCGTTGCCGCCGCCACCTTCGATGCGGTTGTTCGCCGAGTCGCCCGTCACCGTGTCGTTGCCGCTGCCGCAGATGACGTTCTCGACGTTGACGAGGCTGTCGTTCTCGCTCGCGGCGCCGTTGGTGGTGGTGGCCGTCGAGGTGTTGAGGGTGACGGTGACGGTCGCGCTGCGGCTGGCGTAGCTGATCGTGTCTTCACCGCCCTGGCCGTTGATGGTGTCGGAGCCGTCCGACGCCGCGCCCTGCAGGAAGGTGTCGTTGCCCGTGCCGCCGCTCATGGTGTCGGCGCCCGCGCCGCCGGTGATGACGTTGTCGAAGTCGTTACCCGTCAGCGTGTCTGCACCCGAGCCGCCGATGATGTTCTCGCACGCAGTGACCGAGTCGTTCTCTGCCACCGTGCCACCGTCAGCCAGCGCGTAGGCCGAGTCGCCGTTGCTGGTCGAGGCAGCGCCGCCCGTGGCGAGCACCACCGTCACCGCGGCCGAACGATCGGAGTACGAGATGGTGTCGTTCTCGCTGCCGCCGTTCACCGTGTCGTCGCCGCCACCGGCAATGATGGTGTCGTCGCCAGCGCCGCCGTTGAGGGTGTCGTCGAAGCCGCTGCCCGTGATGGCGTCGTCACCCGCATTGCCGTTCGCGGTGCAGACGACCGCCGCCGCGCAGACCAGGGTGTCGTTGCCCGCGCCGCCGCTGAGCACTTCGACGTCGGTGTTGATGGTGGCGCCTTCGCTCGTCTCACCGCACACCGCGCCGCCGCCGATGGTGCAGCTGACGTCGTTGGTGCGCGACGAGAAGTCGGCCGTGTCGGAGCCCGCGCCGCCCGCGAAGGTGGCCGCGCTGCCGGTCTTGCCCGAGCCGCCGTTGAAGGTGTCGTTGTCGTCGCCGCCGTAGAAGGTGACGGTGGGGCCCGTGCCCGAGAGGGTGCGGCCGAAGGGCGTGCCGCCGACGCCGGCGTCAGCCTGGCCAGCAGTGCGCAGCACGTCGTCACCGGGGCCGGTGCTGACGACGAGGGCCTCGACGCCCGTGAAGCTGATGGCCTTCACGCCCGGGTTGGTGGTGCCGTTGATGCCGACCGCGATCGCATAGACGCCGTTCGAGCCGGCATCGGCGGTCGTGGTGGCGAGCAGCACGTTGTCGACACCCGACGAGCCGCGAATCTTCACGGCATCGCTCGCGCCGTTCTTCAGGTCGATGTTGATGCCGACGGACGACGCCGAGCCCAGGGCAAAGGTGCCGCCGAGGTAGTCGATGATGACCGTCTCGCTGCCGCCGTCAGCCGCGCTCGTGATGTTGATGCGGGTGGCGGTCGCAGGCGTCGCGTTGCCGCAGGGCGAGCCGTTGACGCTCAGCGACTGGCCACCGTCGTTGAGTGAACCGCGCGAGAGCAGCGCGTACTCGCCAGCGGCCAGGTTGATGGTGACGATGCCGCCGTCGGAGACGAAGCTGCAGGCCGAGGCCAGCTGCGCCAGGTTCTCGCTGACGTCGTCGATGCCGGGGAAGTCGCCCGGGTTGGTCCGCGCTCCCGGTGTCGTCACCGTGGTCGGGTTCTCGTTCACTTCATTGCTGCAGGCCCACACGCCGACGACGGCGAGCACGCCAACCGCACTCCACAACAGCGACGTTCGATTCTTCATATTCCCCTCTTCACGGTTTGGGTTTCGTCTCGTCTTCGGCGCATTTCGCGCTCGGCTTGAATCGCCGACGAGGAACCGCAGATTGCGAGAAGGGGGCCAGCCGTAAGGCCTGTGATCATCGAGCGCGACGATGGGTCGCGTGAGACCACGGGGGTATGGGGAAACCGTCAGTGTTGTGGATCAGCGGAGATACGCGTCACTTCGCTGGCGCGGGATCAGCCTTCGGCGCCTCGATTTTCGGCGCGTCTTGCTTCGCGTCAGGCTGCGGTGCGGCGGGCGCTGCGTTGCCGAGCACGGTGATGCTGCGAACGGCTGGCGGGAGCGCCTTGTCGAGCTTGCCGAAGTACCAGAGGGCCGCGATTAGCAGCACGCCGATCAGCACCGCGTACGTGCCCCAGGGCTTCTTCTCTTCAGCGAACGGGTCGACCGTGTCGAGACGTGATCCCGAAGGCAGCGCTGCGGTGTGCGTCAACGAGCCGCCGAAGGGCACGTTGAGGCGTGCATTCGCGTTCACCGCCCAGCCGTTGGCGTCGAGCAGCGGGCCGATGTTTCGCTGACGCAGCTTGAGCCACGCGATCAGCATCGACGGGCCCGAAATGAGGAAGAGCAGGCCGACCACGCCGAGCGGCATGTAGAACCCGAGCCCGAAGAAGGCCTGCAGCAGCGCGCCCATCGCGGCCGTGATGCCTCCGACCGCGACGCCGAGGGCCGCGACCACGCCGATGTCGAACTTCTTCTCGGGCGGCTTGAAGGTGCCGGTCTCGGCGGCAGTGCCCACGGCGACGGCCTTGCCCGTGAGCTTGTCAGCGGAGTCGGAGTCGGCAGCGGCGGCCCGCTTGGCGACCTGCTCCTCGATGAAGCGAATCAGCTTCTTGTACGGAGACCAGAAGGCCTGGCGAATGGAGATCGGGTTGTCGACGATCTTGGTGATGGTCGCGTCCCAGTCCTTGCCGTCGCGGTCGTAGAAGATGCCGTTGCGGCCGACCATGAGGTTGTCGGAGTCGCCCGCCGTGAAGGCCGCGGCCACCGTCATCTTCTCTCCGCTCGCCGGGCGGGTGCAGTCGACGTACGCGAGGTACGCGCGCGAGAGCGGCGCCATGGTGCCGTGTTTGCCGGCGTCTTCGACGCGAATGCACAGCTCGCACGCTCGCTGATCGAGGAAGAGGGTGCCCACCTGGAAGATGGCCTTCTCCTTGCGCTCGTAGAAGTCCTTGAACGAGACGAAGTTGTTCGCGAGGCGGAAGAGATCGCGGTGCAGGCGCACGAGCTTCTCGACCGAGGCCAGCGTCGCCGCCGTGCCCTCCTGCGTCTTCTCTTCGTCGAAGAGCGCATCGACGCCCTTGCGCGCGCCGTCTGCAGCCAGGGCCTTGAGACGATCGACACCCAGCTTCTCGACCGCCGCGCCGGCCTTGTCCTTCTGCCAGCCTTCGTACGCCTCGAACTTGCCGCGAAGCTCGAGCCACTCGCCTTCGGTGAGCGTCTTCTTTTCGCCCAGCGCGGGCTTCACCGTCTTGGTCGCGAAGGAAGAAAGCGCGGCCGCCCATGCGGGGTTGACGGTCTCGAACAGCGGCAGCGGCTTGTTGGCCTCGATGTGCGCGAGCGGGAAATTGGCGACCTCGTCGGCGGTGATGGTGAGGTCCTTCGCGGCGACGGCGAGGTACTCCTTCTCTTCGCGGTTCAGCGCGGCGATGGCGCGGGCGTCGAAGGCCGCGAGCCGGCAGCGGGCGAAGTAGTCGTCGACCTTCGCGCGCACGGCCTTGAGCGCGTCGAACGCCGCGCCCGTGTCGCCCTTCAGCACCAGCAGCCCCGCGACCGAGTCGGCCTTGTTCAGCCACGCGACGTGATCGGCGACGTCCTTGAAGAAGGCGTTCACCTTGTCGGCGTTCACGCCATCTTTGCCGGAGCGATCCTTCACGGCACCGTGGGTGGCGACGATGTCGGCGAGGAGCTTCTTCGTCGCGTCATCCTTCGCAGACTCGGGCGGCACCACGCCGTCGCCATTGAAGGGCAGGTTGTCGAAGGCCTTCGTCGCTTCGGCGGTGTCGCCCACCGAGATGGCCGAGGCCGAGCTCTTGCCGAGCCCGCCCAGCACCGTCTTCGCGGCGGTGACGATCTTCTTGCCCTCGTCGCTGGTCTCGTTGATGGCCGACAGCGGCAGCTCGGGCGCGCTCTTGAGCAGGTCGTCGGGGTTCTTGATGAGACCGCCCGCCCACTTCACCGCGGCGATCAGCTCGGGCGCACGAATGCGGCCGTCTTTGTCGGCGTCGATGAGCTCGAGCGTGCGGGAGTCGAAGGCGAGGCCCTTCGTGGGGCAGGCGAGCGCCACCCACAGCTTCTGATCGAGCTGATCGATGGCGAGCAGATCGGCGCCCGTGTCGAAGCGCACCTGGTCGAAGCCGCCTGCGCGGAAGAAGTGGAATGCACGCGTTGCCATGACGATCTCCCTGAAGAAGCGTTCGTGAAGCGGCGGCACCGTAGGAGTGCCCCTCTGGCAGGGCTACGACAAAAGCTCGACGCCCGTCAGGGTCAGAGCCGCTCGTCGATGGCGCGGTTCGACATCTCGTCGGCGGCGCGGTTCATCTCGCGAGGCACGTGCACCAGCTTCACGCGCTCGAAGTCGTTCAGCAGCGTGAGGGCCTCTTCGTAGAGGGGCCGCAGCGAGGTGCTCTTCACCTGATCACGCCCGCCGAGCTGCCGCAGCATGAGCTCGGAGTCTGCGAAGACCTCGACCTCTCGCACCGACAGCTCCCGCGCGCGGCGCAGGCCCAGCAACAGGCCCATGTACTCGGCGTAGTTGTTCGTCTGCTTGCCGAGGAACTTGCCGATGCGATCGACGACCTGCCCCGAGGGTTCGACGAGCACCGCGCCGGCGCCAGCGAGCCCGGGATTCCCCCTCGCCGCACCGTCGGAGTACAGGCGAACGCGGCTGATCACCGGCTCAGCAGGCTCGTCGTGCCCGTTGGCACCGTCGACCATGCCGGCAGCCTTCTCGAGAATGCGCTGCAGGCGGGCGCGATCGAGTTGGGGAAACGCACCGAGCGTGGCGACGAGCGGCTCCTCCCGCGCGAGGAAGCGCAGGACCGCGCTCGACAGGGCGCGACCGCTCAGCAGTTTCGCCTTCGCCGTCATGGAGGAGGGCAGACGTTACTTCGTCGCAGGCTCTTCGAGCACTTCCTGTGCGTACACGATGCGCGAACAGGAGGGGCAGGTCTCGACACCCTTCGAGGCGACGAGCGTGTTGTAGAACTGCGCGCGCACGTTCATGCCGCAGCCCTTGCAGACCCCCGGCGGAACGAGCGGGCTCATCGCCGGCATGCGCTTCTTGCGAACGACGTCGTAGCGCTTGAGTAGCGTGGCATCGACGGCCTTCGCCGCGCTCTCGCGATCGCCATCGAGCGCCTTCACGGCGGCTTCGGCGGCGGCGAGCTTCTGCTTGAGCGCGTCGATCTTCTCGACCAGGCCCTTCGACTTCTCTTTGAACTCGGCGTCCTTCGCGCGAACGACCTCGCGCTGAATGGTCGCCTGGCGGCCGAGCTCGATGACCTCTTCGGCCATCGTCTGCTGGCCCTTCTTGGCGATGTCGATCTCGCGGGCGAGCGCGGAGTACTCACGCGTGGAGCGCTGCTCGGTGAGCCGGCCCTCCCACTTCTTCACCTTGTCGCGGTCTTCGACGATCGTCTGCTCGAGCGTGAGCTTCTGCTTCTCGAGCTCGTCGAACTTGGTGCGCTCGGCGTCGACGGCAGCCTTGGCGACAGCGAGCTGTTTCTCGAGCTCGCCGATGTCCTTCGGGTACCCGTCTGCGTTCTTCTTGAGGGCCGCGACCTCGGTGTCGACCTTCTGGAGTGCCGCGAGCGCCAGCAGTTTTTCCCGCAAAAGACTTCCTCCGTGACCGACGCGCGAGCGCGCCGTGACGCGGCCTCTACCTGAAGGGCATGGGCCTTTCCACCTCCGTCTTCAGGCGGGCTTCTTCTTCTCGTGACCGTCGCCTTCTTTCGTCGCGCGCCGCAGGTTGAGCAGCTCGACCGAGAGCGAGAAGGCCATCGCGAAATAGACGTAGCCCTTGGGCACGTGCGTGCCGAGGCCATCGGCGACGAGCATGGTGCCGATCATCAGCAGGAACGACAGGGCGAGCACCTTCACCGAGGGGTGGCGCTCGACGAAGCCGCCGACGGCGTTGGCGAACATCATCATCGTGAGCACGGCAATCACCATCGCGGTGATCATCACCCACAGCGCCTGCGCCATGCCGACGGCGGTGATGATGGAGTCGAGCGAGAAGATGAGATCGATCGCGAGGATCTGCAGGATCACCGAGGTGATGCCCTTGCGCTTCTGGGCCTGCGCCTTCGGGTCGGCTTCGCCCTTCTTCACCAGCTCGGCTTCGTCGCTGAGCTCTTCGGCGGCGGCCGCGTCTTCTTCCTCTTTTCCTTCGACCTTCGCGTACAGCTCGCGCGTCGCCTTGAAGATGAGGAAGAGGCCGCCCGCGAGGAGAATGAGATCTCGCCCGGTGAACTCGTTCTCGAGAATCGTGAACAGCGGCGCGGTGAGGCCCATCAGCCAGTTCAGCGTCGAGAGCAGCCCGACGCGCAGCACGAGGGCCGCGAGCACGCCGATGCGCACGATGCGCTGCCGCTGCGACGGCGGGAGCTTGGCCGCGACGATCGAGATGAAGACGATGTTGTCGATGCCGAGCACGACCTCCATCGCGGTGAGGGAGACGACGGCAGCGAGTGCTTCGGTCGAGAACGGAGACATGGGGCGGGGCGGTACATGGCCACCAACGCGCCGCAGGTCAATCGATCAGGCGCCTTCGACGAGCGACTGCAGCTGTTGCCAGCGAGCGTAGAGGCGGTCGACCTCTTTGCTGGCGACCTCGAGCTCGGCCGAGAGCGAGGTCAGCTCCTTCGCGTTCGACACCACCTCGGGTGACGCGAGGCGCTGCTCCAGCTGGTGCTTCTTCGTCTCGGCGACGTCGATGGCGGCCTCCATGCCGTCGAGCTCGCGTTGATCCTTGTAGCTGAGCCTTCCGCCCTTCTTCGGCGCCGAAGGTGTCGTCTCCCGCGGCTTCGGCGCGGCCTTCGGTCTGGGCTCTGCGGTGGGGCCCGGCGGTGGGCGAAGCTTCACGTACATCGACCAGTTGCCCTCGTACCGAACGACGCGCCCGTCGCCTTCGAACGCGAGAATCGAGCTGGCGGCCTTGTCGAGGAAGTAGCGGTCGTGCGTGACGAGCAGCACCACGCCTTCGAACTGGCGCAGCAGCCGCTCGAGCACGTTGAGCGTCTGGAGATCGAGATCGTTCGTCGGCTCGTCGAGCACCAGCACGTTGGCGCCTTCGAGGAACACGCGCGCGAGCAGGAGCCGGTTTCGTTCGCCGCCCGAGAGCGCCTTCACCTTCTGCTTCTGCGCCGGCACGGGGAAGCCGAGATCGTCGAGGTAGTCCGACAGGCGCACCTTCTGGTTGCCCAGCAGCACCCAGTCGTCGCTCCACACGGCTTCCGAGACGGTCATCTCGTCGTCGAGCTGCGCGCGCTGCTGATCGTAGTAGGCGACCTTCGTGCGGGGGCCGATGGTGAGCGTGCCGCCGTCGGAGGGCAGCTGGCCCAGCAGGGTGCGCAGGAACGTCGTCTTGCCGACGCCGTTCTGCCCGACGAGGCCGATGCGCTCACCCGGCTGCACGATGAGATCGACGTCCTTGAAGATGGTGCGATCGCCGAAGCGCTTGGTGAGCTTCTTCGCTTCGATGACCGTCTGTGAGAGGCGCGGCGCCTGAGCCACCTGCAGCTCGGGCACCTTCGGCCGCACGAAGCCACGCTCCGAGAGCAGCTTGCGGGCGCGCTCGATGCGGGCCTTCGATTTCGTTCGACGCGCCTCGACACCCTTGCGCAGCCAGGCGACCTCCTGGGCGATCCACCGTTGGCGCTTGTGCTCGGCGACCGTCGCGTCCTGCAGCGCGACCATCTTCTGCTCGAGGTACGTCTCGTAGTTGCCGGGGTAGCTGATGAGGCCCGAGTCGGCGGTGCCGGGCGCGTTCACTTCGACGATGCGATCGACGAGGCCGTCGAGGAAGTAGCGGTCGTGCGTGACGAGCAGCAGCGCGCCCGAGAACGAGTCGAGCTCTTCTTCGAGCCACGACACGGTGTCGGCGTCGAGGTGGTTGGTGGGCTCGTCGAGCATCAGCAGATCGGGCTGCGAGAGCAGAGCGCGCGCGATGGCGACGCGTTTGCGCTGACCGCCCGAGAGCTCCGAGACGGGCCGGTCCCACTCCTTCACGCCGAGGCGGTCGAGCAGCTTCTTCGCGTGAAACGACGTGTCCCAGCCGCCGTGGCGATCGATCGACTCCGAGAGCTGCGAGAGGCGGGCGAGGGTGACGTCGTCACCCGGCGTCTTCGCGAGCTGAGCCGACAACGCGCGGTGTTCGTCGAGCGCGGCCTTGAGCGGCGCCTGCGCAACCTCGAGCTCGCTCGCGACGGTGGCACCCTCGGGAAACGTGGGCTCCTGCGGCAGCCACTCGACCCGCGCGCCGCGCTGAATCTGCAGCGTCGCGGAGTCGGCCTTGAGCGCTCCGGTGAGCACCTTCATCAGCGTCGACTTGCCCGAGCCGTTGAGGCCCACGAGGCCCACCCGCTCGCCTTCTTCGATGACGAACTCGACCTTGTCGAAGAGCGTGCGGCTTCCGAAGGTGACGGTGACATCGGCAGCGCGCAGCAGGGTCATGGCGCGACTGCGCATAGCACGCGCGATCGCCGCTCCAAGCGCCTCAGAATTCCGTGAGCAGACGGGCAACGCGGGCGCCAACCCCGCGCCGCGAGATGACCTGGCTTCGGCACGAGGTGTGCTCAGCGCCGGCTCATGCGTACCGCGCTCCTCGTCTCTGCCGTCTTGATCTCGGCCTGCTTTGCACCCGTCGACGAAGGGCGTGACGGTGGGGGCAGCGGAGGTGGCTCGGCGGTCGGCGGCGGTTCAGCGGGTGGTGCCAGCGCAGGAGGCATGACGGCTGGCGGCGCGGGCGGCGGAAACCTCGCGGGCGGTCGCTCGGGTGGCGGTGGCGCCGTTGGAGGCGGTGGCGTCGGTGGTGGGCGAGGTGGCGGGGCGGCAGGTGGTGGAACGGCCAGCTGTCGCACCGACGCACAGTGCGGCTCGGGAGAGCTCTGTTACGACTGCGGCAGCTTCAGCGCGTGCGCCGAGGGGTGCTCACCGACGAAGCCGTGCCCGCGGGGCGCGCAGTGCGTGGGGCTGACTCAGGTCTGCCTGACGTGCCCCTGCCCGCAGACGCATTGTGAAGCGCCAGCGTGTGTCGACCTCGACGGAGACGGCTACCTGCCCCAGCAGTGTCAGGGCATTCCCGGCGGTGACTGCGCGCCGTTCGACCCGACGATTCACCCGGGCGCCGTCGAGAACTGCAGCAACGGCCGCGACGACAACTGCAACGGCCTCGTCGATGCCGCAGACCCGGTGTGCAATCGCACGTGCGGGCCTGCCCCGGCCTGCGCGACCGCGCTCGACTGCAACCTCGGGACGACGTTCTGTGGCACCGGCAACTGCTGCAGCAGCTGCCCCGTGCTCTCGCCGCCCCTCTGCATGGCGGGCTCGTGCCTCAGCCCTCCCGCGCCGAACCCCGAGTCGGGCTGCATGCTCGACGTTCGCTGCGTGCCCTGCGGCACCTGCCCGGCCGTCGTGGCGCCCGTATGTGCGCAGCTGAGCCGCGGCGATGCGCGCACGTTCCAGAATCGATGCCAGGCCACCTCGGCCGGCGCGACCGTGATTCACGACGGCTCCTGCATTCGCGGTGAGGGGCTCTCGTGCACGTCGATCGGCCCCGGCTGTGCTGCGGGCACGTACTGCCGTGATGCGTGCCCCGAGTGCGACGCGAACCTGTTCCGGTGCACGAAGATTGGCGCGTGCGTGAACGATCTCGACTGCCCGGCGGGCGGCCCCGAGTTGCCGCCGCTCCCGTGCCCGGGCGGAATGCCGGCGCCGACGCGCTGCGTGAACAACGCCTGCGTGCGTAGCTGCGGCCCGTGATCAGGCAGGCGTGACGAAGGCCCGAACGCCAGTCAGCTCGAGCCGCTTCGCCTGCGCGACGAACGCCTGCTGCACCTTGCTGGTGTCTTTCGTCACGAGGCCGATGCGGGTGGTGAACTGCTCGGCGTCGAGTACCGGCTCTTCGCCGCGAATGCGCAGCACCGGGCCGAGATCACGATCGAGAATGGTGAAGATCGACAGACAGCGCTGAAGCCACGCGCCCCGCTGTTCGAGCGGCCCCCGAACCGTCAGCCAGGCGTTCGGATCGCGAGGCGTGCCACGAAAGGCCTCGAAGAGCGCGGCCTTCGTCGACGGAATGAGCGCGCGGGTGATCGGTCGCCATGGTCTCGCAGGGCTGAGGAGCGTGAAGCCCGACGACTCGAAGCGCGGCGCGTGGTGGAGGCCGAGGACGGCGTCTTCGTCGAGTGACTTCAACCACTGAAGCCACGCCGGGAAGCCGCGCGCGTTCACCGTCGAGAGCGTCGCGTCGTGGAGCAACGGCGACGCGAGCAGCACCGCCCAGCCGATGCCGCCGAAGTAGCCGAACGCGTTGCCTTCGAGCCCCTGCTGGCGGCTCCACGCGCGCACTTCTGGAATGAGGGCGTCGAAGACCTCGGCGCGGCCGTGCCGTTCGAGCGTCGCGCGGAGCGCCTTCGCGTCCTCCACGCCCAGCGCGAAGCGACGCGACTCTTCGTCCTCGGCCCCGCGCTCGATGGCGATGACGTCGAAGCGATCGCCGCGGAGCACCTGTCGTGACACCCGGCGTGCCCCGGAAAGCCGTGCCTCGAGCGAGTCGAGGAGCGTCGAGCTGCTGCCGTCGACGGTGACGAGCAGATCGAGATCGCGGCCTGCGAGCTGCGGAGCCCACGCGCGTGAGCCGAACGGTTCGATGGTCGCCTCGAGCTGAAGTGCCTCGAGCGTCTCGTTCAGAGCCGCGCGAATCTCGGGCTCGGGCTCGTGGAGCGCTGGAGCCGGTTTCCGGTCACGCCGAACGGTGCCGTGCTCGAACTCGACCTCGGCGTGAGCGTGAAACACCTCGTCTGGCCGCTCGAGCACGACGATGGCGTTCGCCGGCCACTCGAGGTTCAGCGCACGAAGTTCGTGCTTCAACGACGCGAGCGTCTTCGTGTCGCCGGAGTCGAGCCGGGCGATGGTGAGGTGCGGGGTGAAGGAGCCACCTTCGCCACGGTTCTGCTCGGTGCAGAAGGGGAACGCCGTCACGAGCCGAGCCTGCAGGGCCGCGATGTCTTCGGGCCGCGACGGCGCGAGCGCGACGGTGGTGCTCGCTTCGTGCTCGAAGGTGACGACGCGATCGAAACGAATGGTGAACGGCTTCGACGCCTTCGCGACCTCGGTGAGACGGGGCAGGGCGAGCGGAAGTTCTGCTGGCTCGACGAAGCCGTAGAGCAGCGACACGTGCGGCGGCCAGCGCTCGAAGCGTGAGTCGTGGCGTGCTCGCAGCCGCTGCAGCGCACCCCACAGTTCCACTGGTGGCAGGAGGACGACGGCCGTGCGGTGCGAGGTGCGTTCGCTGGTGCGTTGCCGAAGTTCGGCGCGCAGGCCGAAGTGATCCGACGTGTGGTCCGCTCCCGTGCCGAGCAGCTCCGCAGTGCGTGCTTCGAGGCGTTCACCAAAACAGACGATGCGATCGAGTCGGCTGGAGCGGCCGCGCTTGGTGAGCGCTCCGGCGATCGCGTTCTTCTCGACGTCGTACGTGAGGCCAGGCGCGTCACGATGAACGGAGGGCCACACGTCGAGGCCATGCAGACGGGCAAGGAGCGGATTCAGCTCGTCGTCCTGCGCGTTGAAGTCTCCGGCGACGATGAGAGGAGCCGAGCTCATCAACGTCGCGGTGAGACGGCTCAGGTCGCGCTCCCGTTCGGCACGTCGGCTGTCGTTGCGGTCGCTCGGCAGGTGCAGGCCGGCGACGACGAGATCGTCGAACCAGCAGACCAGTGCCTCACGGCCCGGCGCGAACTCGAGGCTCGCGGTTCTCGTCGGCGTCGCCCTCGACAGCAGCACCACGTCGGAGTGCTCGCTGGAGACGATCGTGAACTGCTCCCGAAGTGACGAGTGCGCGGTGAGCTGCGCGAAGAAGCGGTCGGTCGACTCGGTGAAGACGATGAGCTCGGGCTTCGCCGCGAGGGTCTGGTCGAGGAGTCGTGCCCAGCGTGCTCCATGATCGAGCAGCTCGGCGTCCCACGTGTCGCTGAGCACGTTCCAGGTGACGACGGTGGGCGTTGCCATGAACGCTGCAGGCGAATGCGCACGGAGAACGATCGTCTCGCGTTCTTCGAGCAGCTCGATCGACACCTCGACGGTGCGGTCGCCGAGCGTTCCCTGAAGGGCCTCGTCGCGTCGATCGATGCGCTCGGCGCGATCCCACAGCACGTCTCCGCGGTACCGGAAGCCGATGATGCGGTGCCAGGGAATCGGGCCGTTGGGCAGGTAGTCGCGAAAGGCGATCACCTTCGTTCCCGCAGGGCGATCGGCCAGCACGATCTCGCACGCGTCGGCGTCGAAGCGCGGGTCCCACCGAAGCTGGTGGTACACGCTCTGCCCGTCAGGAAACGGGCGTCTGTCGGTGTCCTTGCCCATGACGCGCTCGAGGACGGTAGCAGGAGCCGTTTCCTGAACCTGCACCGAGCGACCATGCTGAGGGGCAACGCCATGAGTTCGCCGGTCGACATCGTGAAGTTCCCGCGAACGCCTCACCTCGAGGGCTCCGAGCTGCAGCCCGGCGATGACGACGTGCCTCGCATGCACCGCCGCGCGCTCGAGGGCGACGTGGTCGTCACCGAGAAGCTCGACGGCATCAACATCGGCCTGCGCTTCGACGGTGGTGGCAAGCCGTGGCTGTTCAGCCGCTCGCACTTCATCGGCACCGAGCCGTGGTTCGATCGGCTCAAGGCGCAGATCGCGTCGAACGCCGCGCTCCTCTTTCAGCGCCTCGGCACTCGCTACGTGCTGTACGGCGAGTGGCTCTTCGCCCGGCACACCGTGTTCTACGATTCGCTGCCGGCGTACTTCTTCGTCTTCGACGCGCTCGAACTCGACGGCGCCCGATTTCTCTCGACGAGCGAGCGCAGCGAACTGCTCGACGGCCTGGGACTCGCAGAGGCACCGACCGTGTGGCGCGGCAAAGGGCGTGATCTCCCGGAGGTCGAAGCGCTGCTCGGTCGCAGTCAGTTCGCGTCGCCGTCGCTCGGTGACACCTTCGAGGCCTTGATCGCCAGCCGCGGCCTCGTGCTCGAGAAGGAGCGTTCGCAGACGCAGCTGAACGGCCAGATGGAGGGGCTCTGCTTTCGCCTCGAGCGTGATGGCCGGTTCGTCAGCCGCTGCAAGTACGTGCGGCCCGGGTTTCGGCAGACCATCGCCTCGTCTGGAACGCACTGGGCGTCGCGGCCGATGGTGCAGAACCTGCTCGCGGGCGTCAGGCCATGAGCGCGCCGACGTCAGGGCGACGGCTGCCTCCGCTCCCAGCCTGGAGCGGTGTGGCCAGCATCGCGTGGGCGCTCGAAGCGGCCCGGCGCGTGAAGTCCGCATGGCCTTCCGTCGAGACGGCCCGAAGCTCCGGCCAGGTGTTGGCGCTTCGGGTCGCGCTCTGGCGTGCCGGCGTGCCCTTCGTTCATCGTGAGAAGACGATCGCGTTGGCGTTTCCGTCGTTTCCCGATGCGATGCGAATCGTGCCCGCGAAGGTGATCGACTCCCTCGCTCCGCTGCCGGCTTCGGTTCGTGACGAAGCGCGGTTGCGTGGCTGTTGGGAGTCGTGCCTCGTCGAACGTGAAGCGGTGAACGGCTCCGTCGACGTCATCGTCATGTCGGGACTTCCTGGCGCGGGGAAGGACACGTGGCTGCGCACGCACCACCCCGAGCTTCCGATCGTCTCACTCGACGCACTCCGCGAGGAGCTCTCGATCGCCCACGGCGAAGAAGAGGAGCGCCTGCGCAAGGCGTCGTTCGAGCGCATGACGCAGCACCTCGCCGTTCGGCGCCCGTTCGCGTGGAACTCGACCCTGCTTCGCGAGCGGGAGCGGCGTTCGTTGATCGCCTGGCTGCATCGTAACGGGGCGCGCGTCACCCTCGTTTCCCTCGAGGTGTCGGCCCGCGTTCAAGCGTCGCAGAACCAACACCGCGACGCCGTCGTGCCCGAGGCCGCGCTCGCGCGCATGCTCTCGCGCTGGGAGCCCGTGCTTCCGGGAGAGGCCTTCGCCGAACGCTTCTTCGAAGACGGAAGGCCCGTGTCGTTCAGTGAGTAGAGTCGTGCGCTCCATGGGCCTCTTCTCCTCGATCCTCCACCCTGAGGGCTTTCACGGGCACGGCAAGACGCGGCGCTTCTTCGAGGGCTGGTACCTCAAGCTCGTCTCGGCCGATCGTTCGCAACGCTGGGCGGTGATTCCCGGGCTCTTCCTCGGGCCGAACGGCGGTGGCGAGTCGTTCGTGCAGGTGCTCGACGGGGCCACGAAGCGCAGCTGGTTCTGCCGGTACGAGGTGAACGAGTTCGAAGCGAAGACCGGCGAGTTCGACGTTCGCGTCGGGCCAAACACGTTCTCTGCGAAGGGGCTCACGCTCTCACTGAAGGACGGCCCGCTGCGGGGCACGCTGCAGTTCTCGGCCTTCAACCCGTGGCCTGTGACGCTGACGTCGCCGGGCATCATGGGCTGGTACGCGTACGTGCCGTTCATGGAGTGCTACCACGGCGTGGTGAGCTTCTTTCACACGCTCACCGGCGCGCTCACCGTCGAAGGCCGCGAGGTCTCGTTCGATGGTGGTGTCGGCTACCTCGAGAAGGACTGGGGTCAGTCCTTTCCCGCCGGCTACGTGTGGATGCAGACCAACCACTTCACGACGCCCCAGACGTCGCTCGTCGCGTCGGCTGCGATCATTCCGTGGCTCACCACCAGCTTTCCCGGCTTCATCGCCGGCTTCTGGCAGCAGGGCCGCCTGTACCGCTTCGCGACCTACTCGGGCGCGCGCATCGAGCGGCTCGACATCGACGACACCACCGTGCGCATGGCGTTCGCCGACGAGGAGCACCGGCTCGAGGTCGAGACCGCACGCACGGGTGGCGGGCTGCTGCTCGCGCCCGTTCGCACCGAGATGCACAAACGCGTCGAAGAGTCGCTCGACGCCAACGTGCACGTTCGGCTCTCGAAGGTGAAGGGCGGCACCGTGTTTGAAGAAACCGGCACGGTCGGCGGTCTCGAGGTCCACGGCGAGCTCGAGCGCCTCACCACGATGGCGAAACGAAGGTAGGTCGATGTCGCTCGCAACCTTCGGTCGGCTCCCGGGTTCAGGTCATTCAGGAGGAACACACATGAAGAAGGTTCTGGGAATTCTGGTGGTTGGGTTGTCGGCCTGTGCGACGGCGCAGCCCGTTCGAAATCGGGTGGAGCGCGCCAACGACCGGCAGGATCTGCGGCAGGACCGGCGCCAGCTGGCGAACGACGCGAAGGACCTGGGTGACGTCAACGCGCTGCTCGCCCAGTACGATCTCGCCGTCTCGAAGAACGACGCCATGGGCATCAAGGCCGTCGACGCGCAGTTCCAGAGCTACCTCGCGAAGGAGGCCGTCGAAGCGAACCGCGAGGTCGCGCAGGCCCAGCAGGAGGTTCGACAGGACAAGCGCGAAGTGCGTGGCGATCGTCGTGAACTCGGAGGTGATCTTGCGCGTGGCAAACGGCCGGGCGTGGTGGCCGACGACGCCAGAGATCTCGCCCGCGACAAGGTGAACACCGCTGACGATCGCTCCGACGCGGCGCGTGAACGCAACGCCCGCAACCGCCTCTTCCTCATTCGTGGCGAGCTCGCGCCGCTGCAGGGCCTCGTCGACCCCGGTGCGACGGCTCGAAAGCGCGCGCTCTATGCCGAGGTCGTCACGCTCGCGAAGAGCGACCTCGCCCGCACGAAGGTCGAGCAGGTCGAAGATCGTCGCGAGCTTCGTGAAGACCGCCGCGAGACGCGGGAAGATCGCCGCTGATCACCTCGCCGCCGCCGCGCGGAACGCAGCCACCGCGCGGTGGTAGTCGAGCAGCGCGTCGATCTCGCGCAGCTTCGCCTCGGCCGACTGCGTCTCGCGCAGGTTGACGAAGAGCAGGTTGGAGTCACCCAGCTCGAACTTCTGCCGTTCTCCGGCTTCGAGCTTCGCGGCGACCTCCATCTCCTGGCGGGTGAACTTCACGCGCTCGCGGGCCGCGTCGAGCGCCGAGCGCGCGTCTTTCACGTCGGCCGCCACCCGATCCTTCGCGAGCCGCAGCTGGGCTTCGAGCTTCGACAGCCCCGCCTCGGTGGAGCGAATTCGGCCAATCGGTGCGCGGTAGAGCAGAGGCACGTCGAGCACGGCGGAGAACTCGAACTCGGGCTTGCCCAGCTTCGGGTCGGCGGTGCCCGGGTTGCTGCCCAGATCTTGAGAGAAGACGAGCCCGACGTCGAGCGCGGGCCAGAGCTGGTTCTTCTGCAGGGCGAGCTCGATCTGCTGCTGGCGTTGCTGCACCAGCAGCCGCTGCACGTCGGGCCGTCGCGCCAGCGCGTCGTCGAGGCTCGAGTCGTTGCCAAAGGCAGGGTCGGGGTCGGGCAGGCTCGCCGGCATGCGCTCGTCGGTCGGTTGGGTGGGCGCGCCGTTGGCGTCGCGGAGGAAGAGGGCGAGCTCGAACGAGGCCTGCTCGACGCCTCGCTGCGTCTGCACCAGCAGCGCCTCTCGTTGCGCCACCGCGCGCAGGTTGTCCTGCTGATCGAAGAAGGGCACGTCGCCCGTCTTCACGCGCACCGCGAGCTGGCGATCGCGCTCGCGGGCGATGCGGAGGAGATCGGTGGCGACCTGACGACGTCTGCCCGCGGCCACCCACTCCCAGTAGCGAAATGCCGCTGTTCGGGTCAGCTCGAGCTGGGCCTGCGCCTCGGCCTGCTTCGCGCCCACCTGGCCCAGCTCGGCGCGGCTCAAGGTGGCGCGGCGGCGATCGATGAGCAGGTTGCGCAGCACGGGCGCGACGAGCCCCGCGCGCAGCTCACCGGCGGGGTACGTCTCGCGCTCGCGGTAGTACGGCTGAATGCCGACCGACGAGAGCGGCTGCCCGATGCGATAGCCCGCGAACGCCGTCAGGCCCGTACCGGGAATGGCGCTCTCGATGCTCGAGTCGACGCGAATCTGCGGGTACGGCCCGAGTTGATCGGGCGTCAGAAAGCCACGGGCCTTGAGCGAGGGGTCGAAGCCGCCCTGCGCGCTCAGCGTCTCGGCCTCGGCGGCCGCCACGTCTGCGCGCGCCGAGAGCAGAGAAGGGTACGCGCGCTGCGCCGCCTCGAGCAGCTCGTCGAGCGAGAGCGTGTCGCCGCTCCCGCCGACGGCGCTCGTGATCGCCACCGAGGGCATCAACGCGACCCGATGTGCGAACGGCCCGGGGCCCATCGCGCCGACGAGCTCGGGCTGCGGGCCCGCGGCGAGCATCACCATCACCCACGCGCTGCTCATCACTTGCCTTTCTTGCCCTTCGCGCCCGGCTGCGGTTCGCCCGGCGTCACGGTGGGTGGGAATGCATTGAACTGGCGCCAGAGCTCGAAGCCCAGCCGCACCTGATCGAGCATCACCCAGCCGTTCACGCGCACGCCCTGCCGCAGGTACATGCCGGTCGGCCACGGGTCGCTGGCGTCAGGGGTGATCAACAGCCGGAACTTGCCGGTGCCGTCGTCGGTCGCGTCGATCACCGCCACCTTTCCGCCGAAGGTGCCCACCGCCACCGAAGGCCACCCGGTGAACTGCACCGCGGGCCAGCCCTCGAACTGCAGGCGCACGTCGCGGTCCTTTCGAATGAGGGGCATGTCGTTGCCGTCGACCCACAGCTCGACGGCGCGCACCTCGGTGTCGGGCACGAGCACCAGCACCGGCTCGCCGCTCTTCACGAAGACGTTGCCCTGGCCCTTGAGCAGCCGCAGCACGGTGCCGTCGATGGCGGCGTTCACGTTCATCGTCGACTGGCGTGCGAGCCGCACCTCGAGGCGCGCGAGCTCGGCCGAGGCGTTGGCCTCTTCGGCGCGGGCCGACGACTCCGAGGCGCGCGCGTCGTCGATCGACGCGGTGATGTCGTTCATGGCGCGCGTCTGATCCTGCTCGAGGGCGAGCTCTTCGCCGAGGGCGGCCTGGAGCGTGGCGAAGGCGCGCTGTACCTCGGTCGTCGAGCGCACGACCTCGAACTCGGCGAGCTCGACGGTGCGATCAGACGCGAGGCCCTGCTTCTGCAGCTGCTTCTGGCGATCGACGTTGAGGCGGGCGATGCGCTCGGCCTCTTCGGCGGCCTCTTTCGCGCGGGTCGCGGCGGCGGTGCGCTGCTTCGCCATCGCGATTCGGCTGCCAGCGCCTCGCACGGCCGCCGCGCGCGACGCCTCGAGTGCCTTCTGGCGTGAGACCAGAGACGCCGCGCGCGCAGCCGAGGCCTCGCGGCGAGCGACCACCGCGTTCCGCTCGTCCA
Source organism: Archangiaceae bacterium (assembly GCA_016879935.1). Classification (GTDB taxonomy): domain Bacteria; phylum Myxococcota; class Myxococcia; order Myxococcales; family Myxococcaceae; genus Xiheimicrobium. Next base: position 49,444 of record JAACJQ010000265.1, read on the forward strand.
TCAGGCGGTCGATGATCGCCGGGTCGTTGTCGGTGATCTTGAACAGCGGCTCGCCCTTCTTCACCACCGAGCCCTCCTGCACGAACCACTCGGTGACGTTGCCTTCGATGGGCGCGGTGATCTCCTGCTGGCGTTCTTTGGGCGCGAAGGCGACGACGCGGCCCTTGCCCGAGACCGACTGCTGCCAGGGCACCACCACGAGCGCGAGGGCGAAGACGCCGCAGAAGGTCGCCGTGAGGCGAGCGAGCACCTTGTACGCGCGGGGCGTGCGCACGAGCGTCATGGCCGCCGAGTTGGCGAGCGACGACGGGGCGGCGAGGCGAGCGGTGGGGTTCATGACGGGCTCCCGGCCGACAGGGCGTTCAGGTCCTTCACGTCGGAGCAGGCCTTCGCGAGCGACGAGGCGGGGTCGCTGACGAGGGCGACCAGGGTCCACGTCGAGTCCTTCTTCGTCAGCGCGGTGACGACGCGCGCGCGCGAGGTCGGGTCGAGCCCGTCGAGGGTGTCGTCGACGATGATGAGGCGCGGGCTCGCCGCGAGCGCGCGGGCGATCACCAGCCGCAGGCCCTGCGACGGCGAGAGCGGGGCTCCGAGTGGGCCGAGCACGGTGTCGTAGCCGTTCGGCAGCGCGCGAATGTCGTCGTCGAGCCCGACCCGCTCGACGGCCCTGCGCACTTCGCTCGGCGTGATGCCTGGCCGCGTGAGCGAGACGTTCTCGATGACGGTGCCGGCGAAGAGATCGTCGACCCGCACCAGCACCACCTCGTCGTGGAGCGCGCACGAGTTGGCGCGGCGCACGTCGACGCCTCCGATCTCGATGGAGCCCCGGGTGGCTTTGCGAACGCCGCTGAGCAGCTCGGCCAGCTCGGTGTCGTGGGTGCCGACGATGGCCGTGCGCGAACCCGCGGCGATCTCGACCGACAGCACGCGGCCGTTGTTCTCGAGGGCGTCGACGCGCAGCGAGACCGGCCCGCTCCCCGGCAGCGTTTCACCCGTCAGGCTCGCCTCGGCCTCGAGATCGACGAGGTGACCGACCTTGCTCAGGCCGACGACCAGGTCGTACGCCGCTTCGAGAATCTTGCCGAACTTGGTGATGCTGCTGGTGACGGCCGCCACGATGAGCTCGGCGGCGATCAGCTGCCCCAGGGTGAGCGCCTCGCGAATGACGAGGAAGCCACCGAAGCCGAGCAGCACCGCGCTGGCCACGACCTGCACCGTGAGCGCGCTGATGGTCTGCCCGAAGATCACCATGAAGTGCCGCTTGCGCGCGGCCAGGTACCTGCGCGTCAGGGCATCGGCTCTCGAGCCGGCGAGCGCGGCGCCGCCCGAGCCACGAAACGCAGACGGGGCGCGCGCCAGCTCTTCGAGCCACGCAGCCACCTCGTACTTCGCCTGGCTCTCGTCGAAGGCGGTGCGCACGCCACGGCGCAGCGGCAGCAGCACGAACAGGCTCGTCGCGATCAACAGCACGATGTCGAGGGCGAGCAGCGCGGGGTGGTAGAAGGCGAGCACCAGCAAGCCGATGCTGATCTGCATGAACGCGGCGAGGCCGTCGGTCAGCACGGTCGCGAAGGTCTTCTGAACCGTCATCACGTCGAAGAAGCGGTTCACCAGCTCGGGCGTGACGTGCCCATCACGAGCGACGCGCGGCAGGCGCCAGGCGACGTCGAGCGAGACGCGCGCGAACACCCGAGCCTGGAGCGCCTCGATGACGCGAGCCTGCAGCGCCTTGAGCGTCGCTTGAAATCCGAGCGCGACGAGGAACAGCACGGCCAGCACGACGATCGGCTGGAGCAACGTGCCGAAGGCCACCGTCCCCACGAGTGACTGCACGGCGACCGGCGTCGCGAGCGAGAGAATGCCGACGACGGCGCTGTAGGTGACGACGACCCAGAGGTCGTCGCGCTCGAGCGAGATGAGGCTCCACAGGCGTTGCCACGGTGGCAGGTGCACGTGGTGCGGGTCATCTCCATCTTCACCGCCGAGCACCGCCTGGGCTGCGTGCGAGGCCGCCGAGAGCTGCTCCATGGGCGTCGCGGGCACGCAGTGCAGGAAGGGCAGGGCGGCCGCGCCCATCAGCGCCTCGAGCGCCTCTTCGTCCATCCACCTGGCTTCGTCGGGGCCCGTCTGCACGTGCAGCCGAAACCCGTGTCGCTCGGTGAGGATGAGCCAGCGTGGGCCCTGCGCGCCGGGGGCGAGGCCCACGAGGGGAAACGGCATGGCCTGGCTGACGAGATCGTGGGCGCTCAGCAGCACCGGCGTGCCCGTCAGCCGCAGCGACGAGGCCGCCAGCCGAAAGCTCTCGAGCAGCTCACCGGGCCCGAACGAGCCCTGCGCGCCCAGGCTCGCGCGGGCCTCTTCTCTCACCTTGCCCGGGTCGAGCTCGTGGTTGACGACGTGCGCCACCTCTTCGAGGCCCCAGACGAGGGCGTCGGCGGCGAGTTCTGCAGGCATTCGGTCGGAAACTGGAGTCGTCATGGGTCGCAGCACGCTTCGAGCGGCTCTCAGTAACGACGTCGATTCTTCGTTTTCTTCGAAAAATCGAGCGAAACGCTTCGACCGCTTCGAAGGGCGGTTAAGCATGCCCGATGGCGCCGGCACAGCTCGAACGGCTGAAGGGCTCGAAGTTCACGAGCCAGCGGGTTCGGGAGGGGTGGACCCACTTTCACGTCGTCGGGCTTCGACGCGTCGGCGATGGCTGGGCGGTGGAGCTCGCGGCGAGCTGCGACAGCGCCCGACGGCTCATCGTGCCCGCGAAGGAGCTGAAGGATCGCACCGAGTGGGCGCCGGGCTGGACGCCGTTGAGCGCACGGTGACGAAAAAGAACGCCGGCCTCCGACAGGGGAGACCGGCGTTCGACTCGACGGGGCCGTCGAGGGAGGGGCGACCCCGGAGCGTTCGTCAGGCGTCGACCTTCACCTTGAAGCTCTTCGGCTGCGGCACTTCCTTCTTCGGCAGCGTCACGGTGAGCACGCCGTGCTTGTACGAGGCCTCGGGCGTGGTGCCTTCGACGGTCTCGGGCAGCACGAACGAGCGAGCGAACCGGCCCCAGCTGCGCTCCTGGCGAACCCAGCCGTTCTTCTCTTCTTTCGTCTCCTGCTTCCGCTCGGCCGACAGCGTGAGCACGTTGCCGTCGAGCTTCACGTCGATGGCCTCGGGCGTGACGCCGGGCATGTCGACCTTGAGCTCGATGGCCTTCTCGGTCTCGAGCACGTCGGTGGTGGGCACCATGGTGCGCGCGACGTCGGCGGTCGGCGCGGTGGCGGGCGCGAAGTCACGGAACAGATCGTCGAACTCGCGCCAGAGAGAGGGGAAACGGTTGATTCGGGTCAGCGTCATGGCGGTCTCCTTCGGGGGTTGGTGGGAGCGGTTCGTGCTCCCGGGAACGCACCGAAAGTGAGACAGGATCGAGAGCTGTCAAGCGCTGCTCTGGCGCGGCGCGGGCGGGTTGACGGTGCCAGATGCTGCGTTAGCGCAAGCAGTTCATCTCGGGCAGATTCGCGCGGTGCGATCGCTCGTGTTGGTGGTGATGGCGTTGGCAACGGCCGCGTTCGCGCAGGTCGACGAGTACGCGACGCCCGACTTTCCACACGCCGACGCCGGGGTCGACGGGCCACCGTCGCCGCCGCCGCTCGTCGACTCGCCACCCGCCATCACGCCCACGCCCACCACGCCACCAGCCGACAAGGGCCCACCGAAGGAGCCTCACTGGAATCGGCTCACGGGCTCGGGCATCGGGCTCATCTCGGGGTGGAAGAACTACTCCGTCGGGCTCGAGTTCTTTCTCGGCGTGAACTTCGGCACCCCGACGATCGACGGGCCGAAGCGCGAGGTGTCGGGCGTGTTGTTCGTTCCCGGTCTCGAGGTGTCGTGGGGCCGGCTCTCAGGGCCCGTGTGCAACGGCTCCGAGCTGTGCGGTCAGCAGTGGGGTGGTGGGCTCGCCTTGCGCGTCGGGCACATGACGGGGCGCGCGCGACACGACGGCACGGTTCGAATGAACCGCTTCATCTTCGGAGAAGTCTCGGCGAGCGGAGCGTCGGTGAACGTTCCTCCAGCCCCGCTGACCCAGGGCGCGCGCTGGGGTGAGGGCGTGTTCCGGTTGCGCGGTGGAGTGCAGCTGAACGCCTCGAGCCTGAGCAACGTCGAGTCGAACGGCGTGATCCTGCACCTCACCGGGCACATCGAGTACGTCGCGTTTCATCTGGCGACGCAGGGCGTGCAAGTCGGCGCCGCGTTCGGGCTCGCGTTCTGATCACTTCTTTCCGCGGCGCAACCATCGAGTGGTCAGGCCGAACACCGACCTTCGTCAGGCCCGCATGTCGACGGGCTCGTCCGAGGAACAGGTGTTCGAGGCGCTCCGGGCGCCGGGCAATGCGGTGGGCGTCGAGCTCGGCGCGGCCCTTCGACGCGCGCGCCCCGATCGGTTCATCGCCTTCACCGACATCTACGCGTTCGACGTCGCCGAGTTCGCGCGTCACCGCCAGGCCGTGCTCACGCCGCGCGTACCGTCGCTGGTGAGCTGGGGCCGCACCGAGTCGGGCAAGTTCGTGTGCCCGTCACCGAAGACGGGCTGGTTCGACGTCGAGTGGAACGGTCAGCGCCTCGAGGTCGTCGCCGCGACGTTCGGTGCAGCCGGCGAAGTTCCCGAGACGTACTGGTGGATCGTCGGCGCCGACGAAGCGACGGTGACGGCGTTCTTCCTCGCGGTCTGCAAGTACGGAGACGACGTTCACGGCGAGGTGCTCGTCTTCAACGACGGCGAGTTCACGAAGAGCTCGGAGCTTCATCAGGCCATTCAAGCGGCGAGCTGGGACGATCTGGTGCTCCCGGGCACGCTGGCCGACGAGCTCCGTGCCGACGGCCGACGCTTCTTCTCCCGCCGGGCGTTCTACGAGTCGCATCGCCTGCCGTGGAAGCGAGGCCTGCTGCTGATCGGGCCGCCCGGCAACGGCAAGACCCACTCGGTGCGGGCGCTCCTGAAGGAGCTCGCTCACCCGGTGATCTTCGTGCGCGGCTTTCAGGGACGAAACACGTCGGTCGCGGGTGGCGTCGCCGAGGTCTTCGAGCGCGCCCGACGCATGGCGCCCGCGGTGCTGGTGATGGAGGATCTCGACAGTCTCGTCGACGACTCGAACCGCTCGTTCCTCCTCAACGAACTCGATGGCGTCGCGCGCAACCATGGGCTGTTCCTGATCGCGACCACGAACCACCCCGAGAAGCTCGATCGCTCGCTGATCGATCGGCCCAGTCGCTTCGACCGCAAATTCCATTTCCCGTTGCCCGACGCCGACGTGCGGCGCGCCTACCTGACGAAGCTGACGGCGAACGAAGACCCGGCGCTGCAGTTGTCGTCGCTCGCCATCGAAGGGCTCGTCGAGCGCACGAACGGCTTCACCTTCGCGTACCTGAAGGAGCTGTTGCTCAACGCTTCGTTGACCTGGGCGGACGAAGAGGGGGCGAGGCCGTTCGAGGTGGTGGCGCGTGAGACGGTGAAACTGCTCAAGGCCGATCTCAAGACGGCTGACGTCTCGGTCGGCAGTCGGCCGTCGCTGCGAGCGATCGGGTTTGCCGAAGCGAGCGCTGATAGCCTCGAGGCGTGATCACTCCGCGAACGCTCGTGGCTCGAGAGGTCGTCAGCACCACCCGTTCGGAAGACGACGTGATGATGGGTGGCGTCGCGGTGGGCGCCTTCGTGCTCGGCGTCGCGGCGATCGCCTTCGGCGTTCGGTTCGCGAGACAGAAGAAGCAGGCGCTCGCGCTGCTGATGTTCGCAGGAGGCGGCGCGGCGTTGCTCTCGTGCGCCGGCGTCTCGGTGTTGCTCCTGCTCGCGCAGTTCGCCTGGCACTGAGTTGGTTCAGCGGGTGATGGAGTTCTTCGCGAGTTCGTACCGGCGCTCGACGACCTCCCAGTTCACGTTCGAGAAGAAGGCGTCGACGTACTTCGCTGCCGCCGCGCCGTAGTCGATCGCGTATGCGTGCTCGTACAGGTCGAGCACCAGCAGCGGGAGCGTGCCCGCGAGCGCCTGCGTGTGGTTGCCGCTCCAGCCGATGAGCAGCTCTCCCGTCAGCGTGTGAAGCCCCAGCGTCACCCAGCCACTGCCACCCGCGAGCGAGAGGGCGGTGGAGCGAAAGTGCTGCTCCCACGTCGGGGGCAACGCCTTCGCGAGCGCGCCCGACTGCTTGCCGTCACCGCCGAGGTTGCCGAAGTACCATTCGTGCAACGTCATCGAGTTGTGGAACTGAAGCGCGCGCTCCTTGAGGCCGCTCCACAGCGGCGAGTCGGGCTTGAGCGACGCGAGCGCGTCTTCCACCTTGAGCAGGTTCTTCACGGCCCCGGCGTAGTTGTTGTCGTGATGCGAGGTGAGCAATCGCTCCGACAGACCGGAGAGCTTCGAGGCGTCGAAGGGCAGCGGCTTGATGGTGCGGTTCGCCACCGGTGCCGACACGCCGCCATCGACGGTGATCGCGCCAAGGAGGGGACTTGCGGCCAGGGTCGACAACACGGCTCGTCGGTTCATGCCGGCGTTCTGCCACCGTTAAGTGCACGTGGCGGTGGTGAACGTCTTCGCCGTGCGAGTGCACGTGGTCGATCGCCTCGTGTGAATGCGGGTGCGCGTGCTCTCCGACGACCGGCTCCGCGTGGGCGTGGGTGTGATGGCCATCGTCGTGGCGGTGCGCGTGGTCGTGCTCCATCGCCGGGTGACGGTGCGAGTGCTCGTGACCCTCCGAGGCGTGCACGATGACTCCCGCGCCGAAGAGCAGGCCTGCGAGCGCGACGTTCCACGAGAGCCGCGCTGGCTCGAGCAGCAGCCCCAGCCCCGCGCCGATGAAGGGCGCGAGCGAGAAGACCGACGCCGTGCGCGCCGCCCCGATGCGCCGTTGCGCGAGCAGGTAGATGCGCAGGCTCAGCCCGTAACCAGTCGCTCCCGCTGCCAGCAACGCCGCTGCGCGCCAACCTGCGGGAGGCGGTTCCTTCCACAACGCCGCGAGCGAGAGCGTCAGCAACGCGCCGAGCCCGCCTTTCGCCGCGACGACCAGCAGCGGGCGAACCTCGGAGAGCCGACGCGAGGCCGTGTTGTCGATGGCCCAGCCCACCGTCGCGAGCACCACCGCGGCCACGCCTGCACCGCTGAACGTCGCGCTGCCAGCGGCCGTCAACGACAACGCGACCCCCCCGAACGTCATCAGCGCGAGCGCGAGGAACACGCGGCGCCCGAGGTGTTCGCGGAATACGAGACCTGCCAGCACGACCGACCACACCGCTTCGAGGTTGAGCAGCAGCCCGCCCGTCACCGGCCCCGTGCGTTGAATCCCCCACGCAAGCGCGGTCGGAGCGACGGCGGCTCCCGCGAGCGCCATCAACAGCAGCGCCGGGAGTTCCCGCTTCGTCAGCGGCGCTCCGGCTTCGCGCGCGAGCGGCGCTTGCAGAAACGCCGACAGCGCGGCGCCGAAGTAGAGCAGGGCGGCCGTCGTGAGCGGCCCGACACCAGCTCCGGCCCACCCAAGCACAGGCACCGTCACGCCGAACGCCGCGGCAGACAGCAGCGCCAGCACGATGCCCAGGGTGATCGGCTTCACGCGCCGTCTCTTACTCCATGGCTGACGAGGTGAAGGCGCCTAGGCTCGAGCGCATGGGCCGAATGATCTATTGGATGAACGTCTCAATCGACCTTCGCATCGAACGAACGCTCAACGAACAGGGCGCCGGTGACTGGCTGCGAATCACCGATGCGGTGCACCACGACTTCAACCGGCGCGCGCGCGAGCTGGCCTGCTTCGTTCAGGGGCGCGTGATCTACGAGACGATGGAGGGGTTCTGGCCGGCGGCGGCGAACGACCCCTCACAGTCCGAGGTGACGCGCGAGTACGGGAGAATCTGGACGAACACGCCCAAGGTGCTCGTGTCGAACACGCGTCGCGAGGCCAGCCACAACACGCGTGTCGTGGGTGGTTCCGACGCCCTCGAACAGCTCGCGGCGCTCCGGCGCGACACCCCGGGAAACATCAGCGTCGGTGGCGCGACGGTCGCGACCCAGCTGCTTCGTCACGGCCTGCTCGACGAGCTGTTGCTGTTCGTTCACCCGGTGATTCTCGGAGCCGGCCGGCCCTTGTTCGACGACGGCCTGGCACCCGTTCGGTGCGAGCCGATCGAACACGCCACGTTCCCCGAGGGGGTCGAGCTGCACCGCTACGCGCTTCGTTGACTCCGCCGCGCCACGAAGCGCCGCATCGTGCCCTGCGAACGCCGCCCGTCTTCCTGAATCACGAAGCCGTTCGCTTCGACGGTCGCCTCGGTGCGGCGGTTGGGGTGACAGCCACCGGCGACGATCGTCCACAGCGGCTGAACGAGATCCTGCAGCCAGCCGATGAAACCCGACGGGTGCCGAACGTGCTCGAGCATTCGCAGCTGCCCGTCGCCCGTCATCACACGAGCAATCTCGCGCAGACCCACTTCGGGCTTCGGCACCGAGCAGAACACGAGGCTCGAGACGACGGTGTCGAACGCGCCTTCGCGAAAGGGGAGCGCCTCGGCCGAGGCCCGAACCAGCAGCGCGTCGGGCGCGCGCTGCTTCGCCACCTTCAACGCGTCGGCATCAGGCTCGAGCGCGACGAGCTGAACCTCGGAGGGGTAGCGGGGCAGGTTGCGGCCGGTGCCACAGCCCACCTCGAGCGTTCTGCCGCGTGCGCCGCTCACGAGCCAGGAGCGCCAGCGGGAGAGCCCGGTCCACTCCATGACGGTGCACATCGCGTCGTACAGCCAGGGGATCTGTTCGACACCTCGCATGCGCCCCGGCTTACTCCCGAATCGGCGACGACGCTCCTCAGCCGCCACGCTGCGCGTCGAGCGAACTACGCCGGGCCGCTCGGGTCTGGCCTGAGCTCGGCCAGTACGGCTGCGAGCGCCGAGGCCCGCACCGGCTTTCGCAGAAACACCGCGCCCACTGACGTCGCCCTCGCCTCGGTCTGAGGGTCGGTGTCGCCGCTGATCAGCACACGGGTGGTGGTGGGCCGCGACTGCTGTACCCGCTCGAGCAGCTCGAGCCCGGAGTCGCCCTTGAGCCAGAAGTCCGACACCACGGCATCGACGCGCTCGAGCTCGGTCAGACACTGCACGGCCTCTTCGGCGCTCTGCGCTGCGACGACCTCGTACCCCCAGCGCTCGAGCAGGGTCGCGACGGCCGTGCGGGCGAGCCCGTCGTCGTCGACCAGCAGCACCAGCGCCCCACGCTCGACCTGCAGGTGGTGCTCCTCGCTCGCGAGCGGAACCGTCAGAGAGAAGACCGAGCCTCGCCCGACCGTCGAGCGCACCGTCACCTCGACGCCCATCGCGCGGCCCAGCCGCCGCACGATCGCCAGCCCCAGCCCGAGCCCGGCTTCGCGATTGCGCTCCTGGTTGTGCACCTGGTGCAGCTCGTCGAACACCCGCTCGAGCTGATCGGTGGGAATACCGAGCCCCGTGTCCCAGACCTGCAGCAGCAACCCGCTGCCTCGTCTCCGCGCCGTCACCAGCACGCGCCCGCGCTCGGTGTACTTGAGTGCGTTCGACACGAGGTTGCGGAGCACGCGCAGCATCAGGACGGGGTCGGTCTCGACGTTCACCTCGGGCCCGACGAAGCGCAGCGTCAGGCCCTTCTCTTTGGCGCGTGGCGCGGCCTCGTTCTCGAGAATCGAAAACAGCGACGAGAGGGCGACGGGCTGAAGGTGCGGCGTCACCCCGCCGGTCTCCAGCACCGACACCTCGAGCAGCCCTTCCTGCAACGAGACCAGAGACCGGTGCGCGAGCTCGATCGAGCCCACCAGCTTTCGGCTCTCCTCGGGCAGCGGGGTGCCGCGCAGGCTCTCGAGGAACAGGCCCATCGCGTGGAGCGGTTGGCGCACGTCGTGGCTGGCCGCGGCGACGAAGCGTGACTTCTCGGCGTTGGCGCGTTCGGCGCTTTCGCGGGCCTGCAGCTCGCGCTGCTTTTCTTCCTTGAGCTGCGCGAGTAGCCGCTCGTTCTCGAAACGAAGGCTGATGCTGCGCCGGAGCGCCACGTGGTTGCGGTCGGTCGCGGTCGCCATGGCGAGGGCGTAGCCGAGCAGCAGCACGAGCACGCCGCGCAGGCCCGCGTCACCCGAGACGAGCAGGTGCAGGATGAGCGGAGAGATCGAGAACACGATCGACCCCTTCAGGATGCGGGGCGTCGAGGCTGCGGTCGCTGCTCCCGCCGCGAGCATGCCGCCGATGGCGAGCAACAGCACCGAGGTGACCCAGATCGACGTCGAGAAGTCGCAGACCGCGATGAGCGAGCCCCAGAGGATCGCTGGCACGACGTTCAGCGCCGTGTAGCTCGGCAGGGCCATGCGCAGCGCCTCGGGCCCGTGCGGCGCGCGCGTGTACCAGCGGTTGAAGATCAGCCGGAGCACCGTGAAGAGCGCGATGGCCGCGAGCCAACCGACGAGGCGAACGGTCAGCGCGGGCAGCTCACGCGCCAGCAGAAACGCGGTCGCCGCGCCCGAGACGAAGGTCGAGATCGCGCGTTGTTTGAGCTCGGCGTACGCGAGCTGCAGACACACGGTGTCGACGGCCTCCGTGGAGTCGGGCGCGGCAGAGTCGGGGGTGGCCACTGCCGGGCTCAATAGCGCAGCCGCACTGCGACGCAGAGCGACGTTCGACGATCGCATGCCGCGACGGGCCAGCGACTAGAGTCGGCTCGATGCGCGTGCTGATCGTCGAGGACCACGAGCTGTTCGCCCGCGCGCTCGAGACCGTCATCGCGAAGCTCGCCCCTGGCGCGGCAGTGACGCTGGTGGCCTCGGCCGAGCTGGCCGCCGAGGCGCTGAAAGAGCCGTTCGAGTTGGTGCTGCTCGACTTGGGGCTCCCTGGTCGACGAGGCGTGGCCGCCTTCGACCTGCTGCAGGCCACCGCGACGCGCGCGGCGATCGTGCTGGTGAGCGGCGCCGAGCCGGGCCCCGAGATCGTCACCATGATTCAGCGGGGCGCGCGGGGCTTCATCCACAAGCGGGCGTCCGTCTCCGAGCTCACCACCACGCTGCGCTTCATCGTCGATGGCGGAACCCACGTGCCCCCGGAGCTGCTGGCCATCGAGGCGCCGTCGCAGATCGCCTTCACGCCCCGTCAGACCGAGGTGCTGCGGCTCCTGGCACAGGGCTCGAGCAACAAGGAGATCGCCGACGAGCTCGGCTGCGCCGAGGCCACCGTGCGTGTTCACGTCAGCACCATCATGCGACTGCTCGACGTCGAGAACCGAACGCAGGTCGCCACCTCGGCCGCCGCGCGTCGCATGCTCGATGACGGCTTCCAGTCGGGCTGAAACCAGCGCCTAAACGAAACGCGTACGCGCTCACCCGAATTCTCTCGGGCCTGACGATGGGCGATGGTGATTCGTCCGGAGTTGGTGAATCGGTCTGAGTTCAGCGCCGTGTGACTCCTGGTCTCGGCATCGAAGGGGGCAGTGCTCATGAACGGGTTGAGTCGTCTGCGCGTCGCGGTGTTCCTGGTGTCTGCGTTGGTCTCGACCCATGCGCTGGCGCAAGCCAACGCCGGCGTGTCTGACGAGCGGGTGTCGTTGCCGCAGGCGCCGGGCTCGGTCTCGGGGGTGGGTGAGAACGCGTCGGTCGAAGGCAACCACGGCGGCTTCCAATTCTCGGTGCCCATCGAAGTGCCGCGAGGGTTCAGCGGGCTGACGCCCGACGTCTCGCTCTCGTATTCGTCGACGGGCGGCGCGTCGATCGGCGGGTTGGGCTGGGCGATGCCGAGCCACTCCATCGAGCGCATGACGGTGCGCGGGCTGCCGAAATACGACACGACCGATCACTTCGCGGTCGATGGCGCCTCCGAGCTCGTTCAGGTCTCGTCTTCGGCGGCGGGCGTCGTCTTTCGCGCGCGCTTCGAGAGCGCGTTCGTTCGGTACACCTGGCTGAACGCCGGAGCGGGTGCGGCCGGCTTCTGGAAGGCCGAGTTCCCCGATGGGCGCGTGGGCTACTTCGGCGCCGACAAGCAGGGCACGGCGGTTCCGACGGCCGAGGTCACCCCGACGGCGACGCAGGTCTTCCGCTGGCACCTCGTGCTGATGGAGGACGTCTACGGCCACCAGATGAAGCTCACGTGGACGAAGGGCTCGAGCGGCTACCCGCTGCTCGAGCGCATCGACTACGCGTACGAAGGCACGGCGGCGCGGCACTCGGTGCGCTTCACCTACGAGCCTCGCAGCGACGTGTTGAGCGACGCGCAGCCCGGCTTCGAGCTGAAGCTGACCCAGCGGCTGCGCGAGGTGCTGATCTTCTCGGGCGCGACGGCTCCCGAGCAGGTGCGGCGCTACCTGCTCGAGTACGAGACCGACGCGATCTCGGGCTTCTCGACGCGGCTGCGCTCGGTCACGCGCTTCGGCCGCGGCAACGGCGCGTACCCGGTGAAGCACTCGTTCGCGTACACGAAGACGCTCGGCAGCGTCTGCGACGCCACGTGCGACAAGCCCATCGTCGTCGACATGGGCTCGGTGCCGGGCGTCGACTTCGCCAACGGCCGCGCCTCGCTGGTCGACATCAACGGTGACGCGATTCCAGACGTGGTCGTCTCTGACACGCTCGATCAGGGCAAACACCAGTTCATCTACGGCAAGCTCGACAGCGAGGGGCGGGCCAGCTTCGCGAGCGCTCCTGTCACCAGCGCGTTCACCGCCGCGGGCAGCCTGTTCGCGCTGGGCAACCCGCGCGTGCAGCTCATGGACGTCAACGGTGACGGCTTCGTCGACGTCCCGCAGGCCAGACACCCGGCGGTCGCGAGCAACGACGGCTCGGGCGACTGGGTCGCAGCGTCGTTCTGCACGGGCGGGCCGATCGCGCTGCCGTCGGGCTTCAACCCCGAAGACGATACCGACACCGCCCAGCAAGACCCGAAGTACGTGCGCTTCTTCGACTACGACAACGACAAGCGCATCGACTGGCTGCGCACGCCGCCCGGTGGCACCCAGACCGAGGTGATGGTGAACACCATGACGGGCTTCAACCCCGTCACGGTCGACACCATCGGCGCGGTCTTCGACGTCGACGATCTGCAGCTCGCCGACATGAACGGTGACGGCCTCCAGGACCCGGTTCGGCTCTCGGGGCGTGGCACGGCGACGCTGTCGGTCGCGTACAAGTTGAACCTGGGCTTCGGGCGCTGGAGCCCCGCCTGGCGCACCATCTCGGTCAGCGCGCTCACCGGCTCGCAGACGACGGCCGCCGAGCTCGAAGACCTCAACGGCGACGGGCTCACCGACATCGTGATGGTGGCGGGCTCCGAGGTGACACTGCTCCTGAACCGCAACGGCGACACGTTCTCGGCCCCGCTCACGATCACCACGGCGAGCCTCGGCAGCGGCGTGATTCCCAGCCGCGTGGGCACCACCACCGTCACCTACGCCGACATGAACGGCAACGGCTCGGCCGACATCGTCTGGTTCCAGGCGAACGGCTCGGCGCAGTACCTCGAGCTGTTTCCCGTTCGGCCGAACCTCATCAGCCGCATCGAGAACGGCCTCGGCTCCGTGCAGCTCATCAGCTACGGCACCTCGATCGCCGAGCAGGCCCGCGACGTGGCCGCGAACCGGCCCTGGCGCACGCGCGTTCCGAACGCGTCGATTCTGGTGACGAAGCTCGACTCCTTCGTGACGCTCACCGGCACCGACTCGGGCGGCCTGCACGAGCGCCTCGTCTTTCGCTACCACGACGGGTTCTACGACGGCTTCGAGAAGCAGTTCCGCGGGTACGAGACGGTCGAGCGCGAGCTGCTCGGCGCGATGAACGACGTGCAGGAGCCGGGCGTCGTCACCGAGCTCTTCGACGTGGGCCGCACCGACCCGGCGCTCGCAGGTCTGCTCAAGCAACGCAGCACCGCGGCCCTCGCGGGCACCAGCCTCGTGCCCGTGCGCGAAGAACGAATGCTGTACCAGCTGTGTCCCGTCGCTGACGTCGGCGCCGCGACCGTGAAGTGGCCGTGTCAGCGTGCGACCACCACCGTGCTGCTCGAGCGCACGCCGGCCGAGGCCGTCACGCTCCGCTCCGAGCAGGAGTACGACGGCTACGGCAACGTCACCCGCTCGTCGAACCTGGGCGTCGTGAACCTGGGTACGCCCGAGATGCCTCGGAGCTGCGCGGCGTGCACCACGTCGGGCGCGTTCGGGAAGGCGTGCGGCGACATGTGCCTCGGCGACGAGGCGTACAGCGAGACCACGTTCATCGCGCCGGGCCCGGACACCGGCGGCCGGTGGATGCTGGGGCGCAGCTCACGCACGCGCAGCGGCGCGCAGCCCACCAGCCTCAACGTCGAGTCGCAGACGTTCTACGACGGGCCGGCCTTCGTCGGTCTCGCGGCAGGCCAGCTCACCCTCGGCAGCGTCACCCGCGTCGCGCAGCGCTTCGGCATGGGCGCCACTGACTTCATCGACGTGCAGCGCGTGCGGCGCGACACCAACGGCAACGTCGTCGAGCAGGTCGAGCCGAACGGAGCGCTGAGTGGCTCCACCCATCGCCGGCTGATGACGTGGGACAGCGCGGGCCTCTGGGCGACGCAGGTCGACATCAAGCTCACGGCCACCCAGTCGCTGCGGCGCGACACCTCGTACGACGTGGCCTTCGAGCAGATGGCGCAGTCGTCGAACTGGTACCCGGTGGTGAACGACATGCCCGCGGCCACGGCGCAGCAGACGCGCTACCGCTACGACGAACACGGCCGCCTCGCGCGCATGCTCGAGCCTCAAGACACCGACACCGCCGCGTCGACCGAGTACCAGTACCTGCTCGCCGACCCGGCCTCGCGCATTCTCACGCTCAAGCGCTCGTCTGCGACCAGCGGGCAGGATCTCGTCTCGGTGCAGTGCCTCGATGGCCGCGGCCGCGCCTTCCAGACCCGGCAGCGCCTCACCGACAGCTCGTGGCAGGTCTCGGGCTTCACCGAGTTCGACGCGAAGGGCGCCCCAGCCCGTACCTTCCAACCGTTCCTCGCGATGACGGGCGCGTGTGACGCGATGCCGCCTTCGAACGTGCCGTTCCTTCGCAGAACGCTCGACGTGTTGCGGCGCCCGCTCGTCGAGACCGAGCCTGATGGGTCGACGCGCCGCTTCGAATACGCGCCGCTCGTCACCCGCAGCTTCGACGAAGACGACACCGACATGCAGAGCCCCGCGTTCAACACGCCCACGCTCGAGGAGTCGGACGGGCAGGGGCGTCTCGTGCGCATCGAGCGGCAGCAGCCGCAGGCGACGACCTCGCTCTCGTACGACGTGAACGGCCGGCTCTCGACCGTGAAGGACCCGGGAGGCAACGCGGTCGTTCAGCAGTACGACTTGATGGGCCGGCTCACGCAGGTCACGAACCCGAACTCGGGCACCACGCGGTTCGAGTACGACGCCGCGGGCAATCAGGTTCGCCGCACCGACGCGCGCAACAAAGTGGTGCGCACCGACTACGACGCGCTCAACCGGCAGCTCGCCCAGTGGGACGACGCGAAGGAAGCCGCGACGAAGGTGCGGTGGACGTACGATCTCGCCGCCGGCTGCACCGAGTGCACGAACGCCGGTGGCCGCCTCGCCCAGACCGAGTGGCCGATGCCCGGCGGAACGGCGACCGACAAGCAGGGCTACGACGTGCGCGGCAATCAGGTCTTCTTCGAGCGCTCGGTCGGCGGAAAGCCGCTCACCGTTCGCAGCCGCTTCGATCAGGCCAACCGCGAGACGGCCACCGTGTACCCCGCAGGCATCACCGTGGAGCGCACCTTCGACGGCGCCTCACGCGTCTCGGCGATGCCGGGCGTGGTGCGTCAGGTCGAGTTCGACGAGCGCAACCAGCCCCGAGCCATCACCTTCACCAACGGCGCAAAGACGCAGTTCGAGTACGACGTGCGGCTGCGCCCGTCGCGGTTGTCGACCTCGACCGCCGACGGCCAGGCGATCTTCGATCTCGGCTTCACGCGTACGCGCAGTGGAAATCTCACGGCCATCACCGACGCGGCCACGCGAGCGACCCGCGCACGGCACGCCGCGCGCTTCACCTCAGACGGGTGGGATCGCGTCACCTCATCGGTGCTCGAGCGTGAGGGCGGCAACGAGACGCTCACCTTCGCGTACGACACCCTCGACAACGTCGTCTCGCAGTCGTCGAGCCTGGGTGACGCGTCGCCTGCCCACGTGGGGGACTACAGCTACGACTCCAGCCGTCCGAACGCGGTGAAGACGGCCGGCAGCCTCGCATTCCAGTACGACACCGCAGGCTTCCTCTCGACGCGCGGTTCGGCTGGCTACGAGTTCGATCATCTCGGGCGCATGACGCGCGCGACGAGCGACGGCGCCGAGACGGGCACGTTCTTCTTCGGCGCTGGTCAGTCGCGGGTGCTCAAGCAGGAAGGGGCGCTCAGCGCGTTGACCGTGACGCCCGACTTCGAGGTGCGTGACGGCATCGCCGTCATCTACGCGCGACTGTCGGGCATGCGGGTCGCGAGGTTCGAGAGCGACGCCATCGCCGCGACGGTGCTGAGCGATCTGTCTCCGCTCACCGGCGCCACGCCGACGGGTGATGGCACCATCGACATCGCCGATGCGTGGGTCGCGCAGGCGGCTTCCTCCGGAGTCGTCTCGCTCTCAGGCGGGCCTGCTCCTTCGAAGGTCGAGACGCTGCTCGCCTCGGCGGCGCGGCGGCTGCTCCTGCAGGACGTGACGTGGCTGCACGCCGATCACCTCGGCTCGCTCGTCGCCGCGACCGACGGCAAGGGCGTGCTGGTGGCAGAGCAGTCGTTTCACGCGTGGGGTGAGACGCGCAGCTCGAGCGGCTTCGTCGACACGCACGGCTTCACCAGCCAGGAGCGCGACCCATCGACCGGCTTCGTTCATTTTCAGTATCGCGACCTCGACCCGAAGACGGGCCGCTGGGCCAGCGTCGATCCGCTGTTCGATTCGCTCACGCCCTCGTCGGTGCGCAACGGTGAGTCGCTCACGGGCTACGCGTACGTGGGCAATCACTTCGCCGACATGGTCGACCCGAACGGGCTCGTCGGGCGCGGCGGGAAGAAGTCTGCCTTCGCCAGGCTCGCCGCGAAGCTGCGGGGCCGCGGGCCGAAGCAGCCCGCCTGGCACGGCTCGAAGGATCTCACGATGCCCTTCAGGGAGATCAACTACCCGGCGCCGTCTGGGCCCTACCGCAACTTCGAGCCGGTCGCGGCGCCGCCTCCCCCCGAGCCGAAGTTTCGAGCCAGAGAGCTGTCGGCCGAAGAGCGCGAAGCCGCGGGGGCGACCCAGTACCAATCGGTCACGATCGTCGAGCGCGAGAACCCCTACGCTGCCTTCGCCTACGATGGCGCCGCCACTGCCGCGGCCGCCATTGACTCGAACGCTCAGGCCGCCGCGCCCAGCGGCGATTCGAACACCTATGCCGCGTTCGCCGCCGATGCGAACCCGTACATGGCGTTCCCGAACGAAGCGAGAGGCGCGCCTTCTCCGTACGGCCCTGTGCCGCAGCCACGCCAGCCACTTCCTCCAGGCGGTCTCGCGAACCAGCTCATGCCGAACTGGAGACCCACCCCTCGCCCTCCCATGCTCGTTCCGCTCAGCGCCCAACGGGCCGCGAGCCCGGCTCTCTTCCGATGAGGTCTGCCATGTCACGACTCCTCTGCGTTCTGCTGCTGATGGCCGTGCAGGCTGGCTGCGGCTGCGGCGCGACTCCCTGTCCTCCGGGCGCTGCAGCATGTGCCTGCCTCTCCGGCAACGCCTGCAACGACGGCCTCACCTGCGGCAGCGACGGCAAGTGCACCGCGCCGATGCTGGTCGGCCTCGTGGTGAGCGACCCTGCCGCGCGCGGCTGTGAAGTGCTGCTCACCGAGCAGCCCGGCACCTCCATCGCGAACGGCCAGTTCACGGGCGGCGTCGTCGGGACCACGGTTCGTCAGGCCCCGCGCGTGGCGATGACCTTCGTCGCGCCAGCAGACTCCGCCTTCCCCGCAGGAGGCGTCCAGCTCGCGCTCTCCTCAGGCTCCACCGCGGGCCTCACCGTCACGAAGGCCTCGTGCGTCGACGTGAAGGGCGCACGGCTGCCGAACGCGACGATCAGCATTCGCTGACGGGTAACGAACGAAGCCTCTGCAGCACACCAGTGAATGAAGTTGGTCGAACGGGGAGAGCGTCACATGAAGCGTCTCGAACACGTCGTCGTCGCCGTGCTGATGGCTGGCCTGCTGAGCGCATGCGGCGGCCCGATGGGCATGGACGGTGGCGCTGGAGGCGGCGAGGCCGTGATGGACGCGGCCGTGGCGGTCTGTGCTCCGGGCACCGAGGGCTGCGAGTGTGCGTCGAGCCGCTGCGGTCGCAACACGCGCGGAGAGCAGCTGCTCTGTCAGGGCAACGTCTGCGCCGCGATGATGTGTCCTCCGGGCGACCCGGGCTGCGTGTGTCGCGCGGGCTCGAGCTGCAACGACGCCGCGAGCACCTGCACCAACGGCTTCTGTGTCGTCGCGAACTGTCTGCCCGGCGATCGAAACTGCGCGTGTCTCGCAGGCGGTTGCTCGAGCGGCTCGTTCTGTCTCGAGGGCAGCATCTGCGTCGACTCGAAGGGCCATGAAGGCGGCCAGTGCCTCGACAACGGCCGCTGCCTGCGCGGCAACCGCTGCGACTCGTCGACCGGCCTCTGCGTCTTCTGCACCCCTGGCAGCGCGGGCTGCGCCTGCAACGCCAACGACGCCTGTAGCGCCGGGCTCCTCTGCAACGCGGGCCTGTGTCTCGCCTCGTCGCAGCTGCCGCCCGCCAACCCGAAGTGCTTCACGCCGTGCTCCGGAGACGTGGTGACCGACGGCGGGCGAGTCGTCTGCGGTGCCGACCGGCTCGTGGCTGGCTGTCTCGATGGGCTCTCGTGCAACCGCGGTACGTGCGGAGCCCCTGGCGGCATGCCGAAGACGTGCTCCGCCGACATCGACTGCCCCGGCCATCAGGTGTGCCTCACCGGCGCCTGCTTCTCGAACTGCGACACCAACGCCGACTGCGCCTCGGGCCTCGCCTGCTTCCGCCACGCCTGCCGCGCCCCCTGCCTCGTCGGTCGAAGCGGCTGCCAGGGCCAGGCCTGCACCTCCGAAGACGGCCAGCAGGGGTTCTGCACGCCGCTCGCGCGTTCTTCCCAGAGCAGTCAGGTCGCCGAAGTGCCCGGCGGCATGTCGATCGCCACCCGCACCGTCGAGCTCTCGAACGTGCAGCCGTCGGGCTCGTTCACCATCGTCTCGACGAGCCTCGTCGACGAAGACGTCACCATTCGAAAGCTCTGGCACTCGGCGACGAACACCGCGGGCGTCACCGAGCGCGTCGACGCGCCGCTGGCGACCGATGGCGGGTCGGGCTACCGCGCGTGTGACCCCCTCGCGAACGATTGCCCGCTGCCGTGGCTCAGCCTGCAGGCGCCCGGTGCCGCCGCGACGCAGAACGCGACCATCACCCTCCGGCTGCCGGCTCAGTGCACGACGCCTGGCAGCGACGCGGGCCTGCAGCCGTGCCCAGCCGTCACCGTATCGGCAGGCGCCACGAACTTCGTGAAGTGGGAGGGCGCCTTCGAGGTTCGCGCGCGCGACCGGCAGGACATCATCTTCGTCAGCTACGTGCAGCGCCCCGAAGGCCAGTGGACCGGCTCGATGTTCTACTTCGGCACCTTCAGCAACACGAACCTCGACACGTGGATCAACGCGCCAGACAAGAGCGCAGCCTCGGCGTCGTCGACGGTCGAGAACGCGCTCATTCAGCGGTGGACCGCGCTGCGCCTGCGCCGAATGGACGGCTGGCAGGAGTTCCTCGCGGTGCTCACCGCCACCAAGGACGAGTCGTGGAAGTGGGACAACACGCGGCAGAAGTGCACCTCGGTCGCGCTCGTGCCGCCGGGAGGCGCCTGCTACCTCTACTCGAAGCCACCGGGCGTCTTCTCGTACACGGCGAACACCGTCGGCAACCCGATTCCCGCGGGTGTGAGCGAGCTGCCCATCGCCATGAACCTGAAGATGAACGCGTCTGACCCGACGCTCTTCGAAGGCCGCGTCGTCTCTGCGCAGGCGATGCACTACCCGGGCAACCCGGCCGTGAAGGTGCAGCTCTCGGCCGACCCGTCTCGCGCGACCTCGTGCTTCATGGCCGGTGGTGACGGCGGCGCCTCGGGCGACTGCCTGCTCTTCTTCAAAGACCTCAACAGCGTCGCGCCGGGCGTGAACCAGCTCACCAGCACCGTCGGCGGTCGGTACCTGTCGAGCGATGGCACCTGCCGAAGCGGCTTCACGCGCGTCGAGGTGCCGTGGCTCGTGCCCGGGTTCACCGAGGGCGTGCGTGATGGTGGGGTGCGCGTCGAGTGCCGTGACGCCGAGCTGCCGCTGGCCAACGGGAGCGTCGCCAACGCGAGCCTGCTCAACCAGAGCCTCGCCGGTGGAAACCCGGTGCCCGATGGGCTGCCTCGTCGCCGCACGCTGCGCTTCCTCGACGGCGCGCTCGTCAACCAGACCGAGCTCTTCGTGCTCTTCGAAGAGAGCTACGACAGCTTCATTCCCTCCGACGCCGGCACCGCGCGCTCGTCGGCGTACGGGTACATGCGGCTCAAACGAAACCCCGCTCAGCTCACCGCGAACGACTACGTCGCCGTGCCCGAGGCCACCACCACCCGCGCGCCACCGCCGCGGCCCGGCGCCCAGTGCGATGCGCAGCTCATGAGCGACATGGGGGTGAGCGTCGCCACGCCTGCGGGCGCCCGGCTGCAGGCCTACCTCGGAACGAACCGCGCCAACTACGAGGCGGTCGTCGGCAACGTCGGCGTTCACTACCTCTGCGAAGACACCGGCCTCTTCAACGGCGGCCCCAGCGACAACGGCACGCCGTCGGGCACGAAGGTCGCTTGTCCTCCCGGCAGCAAGGTGACGTACTTCAACGTCTGCAGCTCGGCGACGACGTGCAACCGCACCCCCGCCGGCATCGCGAGCGAGGCGTGTCAGACCCAGTACCAGACCGACCCTGCGAACGTTCGCTGCACCGACAACTCCGAGTGCCGCTCGGGGCGTTGCGGCGCAGCGGGCCTCTGCGTTCGTGCGACGTGTGGCGAGACGCTGCGGCTGTGGAAGGCGAACAGCTCGGTGGCGGTCGAAGGCGGCGCAGACGATCAGCCGTTGCTCTACTCGTGCACCAGCGGCCAGCCCCTGTGTGACGGCAACCGGCTCGACCTGCGCGCCGACAAGGACTTCTTCCGCAAGCTCAACTCGCAGCGCACGTTCACGCCGCTGCCCGTGCTGATCGACAGCGCGTTTCGCTACAAGGTGCGGTTCCGAAGCTCGGTCTCGGGCTCGACGGTCGGCTTCGCGCCGGTTCAGTGCCGCCGCGGCTCGAACGCGGTGCCGTACTGCTACGACCCTGCGCAGATCGACGAGGCCCGCAAGCGCATCGACTGCCTCGTGAACCTGGCCAGCGACCCCGCCGCGTACGGCGCCCTGACCCCTCAAGAGAAGAGCACCTTGTCGCTCACGCTCCAGGAGAACTTCTCTCAGGCCGGCAACCGCGAGGGCTTCGAGCGCCTCAACGCCGAGCTGCTGATCATGCTCGGCGACGACGCGCTGACCTCGGCCTACGCCTCACGCTTCGACCTCGCCGCGGCGGGCGGAGCGAACTTCAGGGGCTCGGCCTTCGAGCCCACCGGCATCGACGTGTCGGGAGTGGCTGGCGCCGAGATGTACAACCTCTACCAGTCGGTGCAGTACTACCAGCTGGCGCTCGACCGCATGTACCGGTTCGGGCCCGACATGCGCGCCGCGCTGGCTCGCGGCGACATCGGCACGGCCGAGAACTTCATCACCGCGCAGACCGTCACCACCTGGCTCGAGCGCCTCGTGCGCGCCGCGTCGCAGAAGTCGCGGGCGTGGGGCGAGATCGCGCGGCGGTATCAGGGCTTCAACCGGCCCGATCTCGCCCGCAAGGTGATCGAGCGCGCCTACGTCGCCGCCTACCTCGAGAGCGCCCTCATCAGCCGCCTCATGCTCGACATCACCCGCCAGGCCTCGCAGAGCACGTTGCCTCAGCTGCGGGTGACGCTCGAGCGCGCGCAGCAGAACTACCGCCTCGCGCTCTTCGACATGCGCGACGTCTATTCGCAGATCACGACCAACGTGAACTTCTTCGGCTACGCGCCTGACTACATTCCGTTCCCCGCCGTCGACACCGGGTCGACCACCGCGTTCTCGGCCTACGACGTGCTCTCGACGCAGGCGAAGCAGCGGCTCGACCTCGCCAGAACGCGTGAGCAGATCGCGCTCACCTTCGGCAAGCAGGGCAGGGTCGAAGCGGCCCAGTTCCAGTCAGAGCTCACGACGATTCGAAACACCTACGAGAACCAGCTCTCCGATCTCTGCGGCACCTTCGTCGCGCCCGATGGCCGCGCGTACCCCGCCACCCGCAAGTACGCCGGGCTGTCGGATCAGACGACGCTGCTGGGCGACCCGTGCGGCTACATGGGCAACGGCAGCATTCGCGGCGCGCTGCTGCAGCTCGAAGACGCGAAGCTCAAGTTCCAGGGCACCACGGTCGAGTTCAGCAACACCATGAAGGAGATCGAGATCGAGCGTCGTCGCGCGGCCCGGCAGTGCCAGCTGGCCACCGACCTCGCGAACTTCCAGTACCGCACCGCCACCACCGTCGCCGACATGCAGCAGAACATCGAGATCGAGCGCGCTGGCATGGCGGCCATCTCGGGCGTGGTGAACGCGTTCACGCAGAGCCTCGCGTTGATCGCCGGCTCGAGCGCCGAGACGGCCGTGTTCGCCGGCGGCGCCGCCGTCACCACGCAGCTCAGCTTGAGCGGGGTCGCGCTGCTGCAGGAGGGCGTCGACATCGACATCTCGAACCAGCAGCGGAGGATCGCCGAGATTCAGGCGGGCACGTTCGCCGTCGCCGCCATGAACCAGTGCAGCTCGGTGCAGGCCGACTCGGGCGCCACCATCGAGAAGCTCTACAACAGCCTGCTGCGCACCCGCCTCGAGGCCCTGCGCGCGATGGGTGACATCGCCCAGGCGGGCGGCGAGGTTCAGAAGCTGCGCAACAACGCACAGCGCCTTCAGGTGCAGCAGGAGGAGGCCGAGCAGCTCACCATCGACGTCGCCGCCGCGCAGAACGACCCGAACGTTCGCATCTACCAGAACGACGCCATCATCAACGCCGACGTCTCGTTCGATGCGGCCATCGCCGCCGCGTTCAGGCTCACCCGCGTGTACGAGTACTACACGAGCCAGAGCTACCAGAAGAAGGAGCAGCTCTTCCTCATCCGCATGGTCACCGCGGGCCAGTACAACCTCGAGAACTACCTGCTCGAGCTCGACAACGCGTTCAACGACTTCGAGGAGCAGTTCGGCAACCCCGACGTGCGCGTGTTGTCGCTCTCGCTGATGGACGACATCTTCAAGATTCCCCTGCTCGAGACGTCACGCGCGGCCATCGGCGGCAACACGCGCAAAGACCTCTTCACCGCGCGCCTGTCGGACGTCGCTCTGCGTGACGCCAATGGGTACATCGTCATTCCGTTCTCGACGAGCCTCGCGCAGCTGTCGCCGCTCACGAGGAACCACAAGGTGCGGCACGTGGAGGTCGATCTGCAGGGCGTCGCGACCGACCCCGTCGCGCGGGTCTATCTGCGCATGAGCGGCACCGGCTCGGTGCGAAAGGTCGACGATGACGTCTCGTACTACCTCTTCGACAGCCGGCTCGGGGTGGTGAACGCGTCGATCAACGGCGTGAAGACGTTCGACCCCGACATCTACCGCAACTACCGCTTCCGCGATCGCCCGCTCGTCAACACCCGCTGGGAGCTCGTGCTCAACACGCGCGACGAGCCGGCGAACCGCGACATCCAGCTCCAGTCGCTCAACGACGTGCGCATTCTGTTCTACTACTCCGACTTCACCTCGTTCTGAGGAGCCCCCCTTGAACTCTCGCCGATCGACCCTCTCGAGGGCGCTGCTCCTCGTCGGCCTTGCCGCGCTGGTCTCGGGTTGCCCGAAGCCAGTCGAGCCGGGCCCTGACGGGGGCATGACCGACACCGATGGTGGAGGCACCTGCACGGGCCTCGTCGGCTGCGCCTGCGCTGCCAACGGCGTCTGCCAGTCTGGTGAGTGCCTGGGCAACGTCTGCGTCGATTGCCGGCGCGGTGACGCGGCGTGCGTGTGTCGCTCGAACGGCACCTGCAACCCCGGCCTGCGCTGCACGAACGATCGCTGCGAGACGTGCCCGGCGCAGTCACAGGGCTGCGCGTGTGGCGCCGCAGACGCCTGCAACACCGGCCTCACCTGCACCGCGGGCACCTGTACGCCGACGATGTGCACTGCTGGCGCCGTCTCTTGCGCGTGCCGCACGACCGACCCGAAGTGCGACGGCACGGCGTACTGCGACGGCATGGGCGTCTGTCAGACCTGCATGCCCGACGTCGCGGGCTGTGCGTGCGGCGCGGGCAACGCGTGCGGTGGCGGGCTCACCTGCGACACGGCCTCGATGCGCTGCCGGGCCCCCGTCACCTGCGCGTCGTTGATGATGAACGGCACCTGCAAGCCGCATCAGCTCTGCACGCAGACCGGCTCGGCCGACGCCGTCTGCATGGCCGACACCTGCGACCCCGAGTGGAAGTGGGACGCGCGCACCAGTTCGTGCGTCGCGTGTCTTTCGCCCGGTTGCTCCGATGAGCCGACCTGCACCGGTGGCCTCGATGGCGGGCTGAGCGCCCAGTGCACCGCGCTCTTCCGCGAGTGCCAGTCGACCGGCACACCGCCGATCACCTTCTGCGGCGGGTGTCTGCCCGGCTACGCCCTGAACACCACCAGCATGGTGTGCGAGGCGCTCGCCGACTGCGGCACCATGCGCTGCACCTCGACCGAGTACTGCGACCCGACCGGCAGCCCGCACTGCGTGTCGTCTCCGTGCCCACGCGGCCAGGCGCAGCAGAACGGCACGTGCGTGTCGTGCGGCAACCTCACCTGCAACCTGCCCGGCCAGACCGGCCAGGTGTGGCCCTTCATGTCGGCCAGCAGCAGCCAGTGTCTGTGCGCCACCATGCAGGGCTGGTTCATCTCGAGCGGTGGCTCGGGCGGCGTGCCCATGCTGTGCGATCAGGACGGCGACGGCTGGGTGAAGGAAGACGCCGACAGCTCGATGGATCCCCAGCTGCGCGCCAACGCCCGCTGCTCCATTCGCAAGGTCGACACCGTCGAGCTGCAAGACGAGCTCGGCACGGGGCTGGCGCTGCGCTCGTGTGACGCCGAGGGCCTCGTGCCTGCGTCCACCAACCCGACCTGCGCACCGCTGGTGTTGCGGCTGCTCGAGACCGAGCGCAACGACACGCCGGGTCAGCCGAACGCGACCAGGCGCGCGCCATCGTATGGCTTCGCCGACGCGGGCTTTCCCGGCGCTGGCCGTCTGCTCGAGGCCGCCGAGCTCAACTCGCTCACCAAGGCCTGCGTCGCGCTCGCCGCCGACTACAACCACAACGGCCTCGACGACATCGCCGAGGCGCCCCTCAACCTCTCCACCATCATGCCGGTGCGTCAGCGCGACCGTGATCGGCTCGAGGAGTTCTCGTACTTCATCGAGCTGCACACCTCGTCGTTCCAGCCGAACCCCGACGGTGGCCTGGGCCGGTTGATCATTCGCGAGCGCTCACGCTGCAGCACCGGCACGCCGACCGGTGTCCCGCTGCAGTACCTGTTCAACGACGGCGGCGCCCTGCCGCTGGGAGGCACGGCCCAGTACAGCGCAGCGCCTGACACCTACTGGCGAAACTGCACCCGCCGCCGTGACCCGGCGTTCAGCGCAGGGCAGGTGGGCTTCGATCTCTCGAAGTGGAACTGCGAGCCCGACGCCGGCAGCTCGTGCGCCTTCGTGCCTCCGCCCCAGCGCAACCAGATCGCGCCGCTCAACCCGGCGATGGAGCTCTTCCGTCAGTTCGGTGTCTGCGAGGTCGCGCCGTCTCCGCCTGCCGACGGGCGCTGGCGCGGCATGAACCACCACAGCCAGTTCAAGTGCGTGAACGCGACGAACGGCGCGCTGGTGAACCCCTACGACGTGGCCGAGAGCCGCTTTCAACCCGGGGGCGATCTGGTGATGAACGAGTGTGAAGCCGCGCCGCTCGGCGATGGTGGCACGCCGGGCTTCATTCGCTGTGTGGCTCGCCCTGGAGTGCCGCGCCGCATCGGCTTCGCCGCCGTGAAGTACCGGCCCTATGGCCCTCCTGCGAGCGGGTACGATCTCATGACGCCGAACTACGCCGGCGGCTGCGTCAACGAAGAGATCGAGACGGCGGTGCTGCCGCCCATGCTGCCCACGTACGGCACCTGGCTATGCCCGTGGCCCGAGTACGACAACGTGTTTCAGAGCGACGGCGGCATGAAGGCGCGCTCCGATCGCGCGTACGGCCGCTACAGCTGCTTCGGCGATCAACCGAACTTCCTCTGGGCGCCCGAAGACGGCGGCTTCGAGCGCGCCACCCTTCGCCTCGCTGACGACGCAGGCAGTGCCTTCTTTGGCGTCCTTCGCTGACCCTTCACCTTCCTGACGAACGAGAGGAACACACCGATGAACATCGATCTCGAGCAGCAGATGGCCGCGATGCAGCAGCGCCTCGACGAGCTGGAGCGCTCCGCCCGACAGACCCGGACGCGACGAACCCTCTGGGTCGTCGTCGTCGCCCTCGCCGCGGGTTCAGCGATGGGCGCGGCCACCTGGCCGGCGAACTTCCAGGCAGGTGCCCCGGCCAAAGCCGTCGACCTCAACGACTACTTCAACGATCTGAACACGCGCGTCGCCGCAGCGAGTCCGCGCGTGGTGCCGACCGGCGCGGTCATGTTCTTCAACCTCGGTGCCTGCCCCGCGGGGTGGACGGCCTTCACGCCGGCGCGCGGCCGCACGGTCGTCGGGCTCAACAGCGGCGGGACCCTCGGCACGACAGTCGGCAACCCGATCCCCAACGGTGTGGCGCCGGCGCACTCGCACCGCTGGTCTCGCTTCTCGAGCGCGGCGAACTGGTACAGCTTCAACGACGGCGGCGTCGAGTTTCAGGTGATCAACTGGAGCAACGGCCTCAACGAGGGCACCGGCACCGGCTACTTCCCGTTCGGGCCCGACGCCGTTCCTGGCTCCGACACGCACTTCTTCACGACGCTCGATCAGTCGGGCCTGGCCTACGTGCAGCTGCTGGCCTGCTCGAAGGACTGACTCACTCCTTGATTCTCGGCGGCATCGGGAAGAACTGATCGAGATCGGTGTGCTTGCGCAGGCCCATCGCCTCGCGCTGCACCTCGAGGTACCAGCGCTGCTCCATCGCCCGCTGGCGGTTGGTCTCGTACTCCTCGAGCAGCCCCTGGCGCTTCGGCCCCGGCGGGCACTTCTCGAGGGCGGCCTTGATCGTCGCGCACTCGGCGATGGCGTCTTCGATGAGGCGGCCAGTGCGCCCAAGGCCCGAGGCGCGTTCACGGTTGAGCTCGGACGTCATCGCCGAGTCCATCTGAATGGCGTGTTGAAGGGCTTTCATCGTGCGGAGTACCAGGCGGTGACGGCGAGTCGATCGGCGTACGACGGCAACACTTCGTGCTCGATGAGCTCCGAGCGGAAGACGATGAAGGTGTCGAGGGTGGGGTCGACGTGCTGCTCGGGCTCGACGAAGAGCTTGAGGCGGCCGCCGTGCTCCGGTTGCCACGACGGGTTCAGATAGACGATCGCCGTCATGCGGCGGTTGTCGTCGCCGGGGAACGAGTCGCGGTGGCGTTGATAGCCGGCGCCCGACCCCGGGTAGTGCGCGAGCTGTAACTCGGTTCGCCGCAGGCCCAGGTATGCCAGCTCGTTGAGCTGCAGCCGGAGCGCGTCGAAGCGCAGCCAGACTTCTTTCATGACGCCGTCGCAGGTCTCGTCGAGCCAGGTGATCGAGTCGCCACGAACCCCGTCGTTCACCGTGTGATCAGACCCGCGTCGAATGCCGGCCCGATGGAGCGCGCCTGCTGCGACCTGCTCCAGCGCGGCACCGTGCGCCTTCGCCGCGAGCTCGGGCCCGAGAAAACCGCGGCCCACCACGAACCCAGCGGTGCCCAACGTCTCGACATCGGCCGTGCTCAACCCGGTCACGCAGGCAGTCTACTGCGGCGCCCTCTTCGTTGCGTCGGCGCGTCAAACGGACCAGAGAGAACAACTGATGACTCCGGTCGAACTCGAAGAACGGCTCGCCCAGCTGCCGCACCAGCCCGGCGTGTACCTGATGAAAGACCGGTCGGGCCGCGTCATCTACGTCGGCAAGGCCGTCAACCTCTCGAACCGGGTGCGCAGCTATTTCAACCCGGGCTCGTCCGACACGCGCGCGTTCGTGGCGCTGCTCGACCGCTTGCTCGGCTCGCTCGAGACCGTCGTGGTCACCAGCGAGAAGGAAGCGCTGCTGCTCGAGAACGAGCTCATCAAGAAGCACCGGCCGCGCTTCAACGTGCAGTGGCGCGACGACAAGAACTTCCTCTGTCTGCGGCTGGCCAACGAGCACCGCTACCCGCGGCTCGAGATGGTGCGCAGACCCAAACGTGACGGCGCGCGCTACTTCGGGCCGTACGCGTCGGCGTCGTCGATTCGCGAGACCGTGCGCGTGGTGAACCGGTTCTTCCAGCTGCGCACGTGCTCCGATCACGTGCTCGAGAGCCGCAAACGGCCCTGCCTGTTGCATCAGATCGGCCGCTGCCCCGCGCCGTGCGTGAAGCCGATTCCACCCGAGGACTACCAGCGCAACGTCGAGGCGGTCGGGCTGTTCCTCGAGGGCCGCAGCGAGCCGCTCATCGAGACGCTGCGTTCACGCATGAAGACCGTCGCTGCGAAGCTCGAGTTCGAAGAAGCGGCCCGCCTGCGTGATCAGGTGATCGCGATTCAACGCAGCGTCGAGAAGCAGGCCATCGCCACCACGGAGTCGATCGACCAGGACATCTTCGGGCTCTTCCGCGAGGGCGATCGCATCACCATCTTCAGCCTCTTCGTGCGCGGCGGGCGCATCACCGGCGGGCAGCCGCACCACTTCCAGAGCGAGTTCCCCGACGACGAGCTCGTGACCTCGTTCGTGAACCAGTACTACGCCGACGACGCGTTCGTGCCGAAGGAGGTGCTGCTGCCCGGCAGCCCCAACGAACCCGAGGCGCTGGCCGAGCTACTCTCCGAGCGCAAAGGCGAGAAGGTGCGCGTGCTCGTGCCCCAGCGCGGCGAGAAGACCGAGCTCGTCAAGCTGGCCTCGAAGAACGCCGAGCGCGCCTTCAGTGAGCGCAAGCGCGGCCGTGACGAGGTGGAGCAGACGCTCGAGCGCCTGAAGGAGCGCCTGCACCTCTCGAAGCTCCCGCACCGCATGGAGTGCTTCGACATCTCGCACTTCCAGGGCTCGGCGCTGGTGGCCTCGCAGGTCTCGGCGCTCGACACCGAGCCCGATCCGTCGCGCTACCGGCACTACAAGCTCAAGACCGTCGAAGGAAACGACGACTTCGCGTCGATGCACGAGATCCTCACGCGGCGGTTCAAGCGCGGCCTCGAGGAGGGGGACCTGCCCGATCTGATCGTCATCGACGGTGGCAAGGGCCAGCTCGCCGCGGCCATGGCCGCGATGAAAGACGTGGGCGTCGAGGGCGTCGACATGGTCGGCCTCGCCAAGAGCCGCGATCTCGACTCGGTGAACGCCGACGTGCAGCAAGACCGCTCGCCCGAGCGCGTGTTCCTCGTCGGCCGCAAAGACCCCATCGTGTTGCCGCAGACGTCGCCCGAGCTCTTTGCGCTCACCCGCCTGCGCGACGAGGCCCACCGCTTCGCCATCACCTTCCAGCGCAAGCTGAACCGCAAACGGGGGCTGTCGTCGGCGCTCGACCAGGTGCCGGGAGTCGGTGAGGCCCGTCGAACGGCGCTCCTGCGGCACTTCGGCAGCCTCAAGCGCGTGCGTGAAGCGAGCATCGAAGAGATCGCCGAAGCCGAGGGCATGGGACCCGCCGTGGCCGAGCGGCTGCATGCGTTTCTGCACGCTCCGAAGAAGGTGAGGGCGGCCGAAGTCGAGGGCGAAGACGACGCGATTCGCCTTGCCTCGCTCGACGACGTCGACGGCGGGTCTTGAAGGACCGTCGCAAAGTCACAGAACGCCTAGATTTTTCGTTGCGGCAGCGCGTGGCGCTGACATACACACCACGTTCGTTTCAGCCCTCCACCACGAAGGATGACCATGCGGCTGTATCCAAAGCTCGTTCCGATCATCGCGCGCGAGATCATCGACCGGCTGGCCAAGGAGAAAGACATCGAGGTCGAGGCCATTCGTATGGCCGACGCCGAGCTCGACATGGCCGCCATCATGCGTGAGTACCTCGCCAACGAGGAGCGCGTGAACCAGGCGACCCGTGAGGCCCTCGAGCGTCGCGGCTACGACTTCTCGAAGTTCAACCAGGTCAAGCGTGAGATGGCCGACGTTCGCGGCTTCAAGCTGGGCGACGACGGCGTCGAGTTCTTGATCAACCAGATGCTCGAGTTCCTGCTCATCTCGCGAAACGTCGAAGAAGTGTTCGCCGACGACACGCAGATGCGCCCGAAGATTCTTCAGGTGATGAAGAAGCACCTCGACATCGACGACGAGATCGATCGCGAAGCACGCGGCCGCCTGAAGCACCTGCAGGAAGGCACCAGCGCGTACGAGATCGAGTACCAGAAGACGCTCGAGCAGATTCGCCGCGCTCGCGGCCTCATCTGACCTGACCACTTCGGTTCGACCAATGGCGCCGTTCCGGGAGCTCTCGGAACGGCGTTTTCATTTGCTGCCCCGCCTCAGTGCGGGAACACGTGGAGCACGCTCTGCATGTTCACGGCGACGAAGGTGGCCTCCGGCCCGACGCAGACCTGCGAGCCCGATGGCCGCCCTGCGATGTCTGCCACGCTGCTCCTCCCCGTCGAGAGGTCGACTTGCAGGAGGTGCAGGGTCGTTCGTTTCGCCCCCGAACCCGCGCGGCGCGTGCTCAAGAAGCTGAAGGCTGCGTGGGTGCCGTTGACGGCGCAGGAGCTGACGTTCGCGCCCGGAAGATCGGGCAAGATCGCCAGCTGCTTCACGAGCGCTCCGGTCGCTGCGTCGATTCGATGCAGCTCCATGCGGCCTGTCTCCCGATCGCCCACCCTCACGCGCGCGAGAAGGGAGTCGTCGTCGAGCCAGAGGGCCGAGCGTGCCTCGAAGCTCGCGGTCTTCTTCGTGCCGAGCTCCTTCACCGTGAAGCCCCCGCTCACCTCGAAGAGCACGTGCGTGCCTGACGCGTTGAACGCAAACCGAGGGCTGTCGCCGCTGCTCGAATCGGGATCGAGGAGGGGGAAGGTTGCCAGCACGTCGCCCCGTTTCGACAAGCTCACGGTCTGGGTCTCGTCAGAGACGTAGACGCGTTCTCCGTCGGGGTGAGCCCAGAGCTCTCTGGGCCTCGCCAGCCCCAGGTCAAAGCCGCTCGCGAGCGCGCCTGTTTGCACCTCGAGAGCGACGAGACGCGCGGGGAGCTCCTGGCTGTCGTCGGTGCACAGCAGCATCAGGTGTTGCCCGTCTGCGGTGAACACTCCGGCGGTGACCGACCTCGGGAGCTCCGTGGCGGCGACTTCACGGAAGGTCGGCTTCTTCTCACTTCGGTCAATCAGCAGCACACCGCTGTTGCTGCGGTCGACCCGAAGAATCAGCGCGCCGCTCAGGTGGAGGCCCCCGAGTGAACCCGTGGAGCTTGGGAGTTTGATGGCGATGGGTTTGGGCGGCATGGCTCTCCGCATGACCCCGCGAGCCCGCTTCACGTGCAGGTTCCCCTGTTTCTCAGGAGGAGCCTCGCGACAGCTCGACGCGCTCAGCCCTCTTCGCGAAGCTTGCCTGCGGCCTGCGAGAGCCGGCGCCGCAGCTGGGCCACCACCACCATCAGGTACTCGAGGCGGTTGAGCACGCGGAAGTCTTCGGCCGCGTCCATCAGGGCGATGGGTGAAGGCTCTTCGTTGCGCAGCAGATCGAGCACGTCGGTGAAGTGCGCCTCGACGTCGGCGATGGTGTCGAGCCCTTCGCGCAGATCGTCTTCGAGGAAGTCGAGCAGCACGGCGTTGTCTTCACGGCGGAGCAGGCGCTCCTCGAGGCGTTCGACCGACTCGCGAATCGCGTCGACGGAGCGGGTGAGCGGCTGAGCGGAGCGGGCAGTCTGCGTCGCGGGCATGTACGACACGCTACAGGCGTGAAGCGACCCGGCAAGAAAACGGCCCGTCACTTCTCGAAGTGCGCGGCCCAGGCGTCTTCTTTGAAGCCGATGAGCACCGTGTTGCCGTCGACCAGCACCGGGCGCTTCACGAGCTTTCCGTCAGCGGCCAGCCACTGCACCAGCGTGGCCTCCGTCGCCGCGTCGACCTTCTCTTTGCCGAGCGCGCGGTAGCTCAGCCCCGAGGTGTTGAGCCACTTCTTCACGGGCTGTTTGCTGGCGGGAATCCACTTCGCGAGCTCGGCCTTCGTCGGCGGCTCGTCGACGATGGGGCGCACGGTGACGGAGACGTTCTTCGACTTCAGCCAGCTCAGCGCCTTCTTGCAGGTGCTGCAGCCGGAGTAGCTCAGGACGAGGGCCATGCGGGCCGACCTACCACTTCAGGTTCGCTTTGTTCTCGGCCTTCGCCGCCTTGTCACCCGGCCGGCTGAAGCTGGTCATCGTCGCGCGCACGGCGCCGAGGTCGATGCTGCCCAGCGCCGCCAGCGGGAGCCGCCGCTCATCGGCCGTGATCCACACGTGAATGTCGCGCCGCGCGTCCTGCCAGTCGTGCCGCGCCGCTTCGCCCGCGAGGTGCCAGGTCTCGAACTCACCGACGGGCAGCGAGACGTGCTCCTTCGGCAACACCTTGCCCCAGACCCGCCAGATGCGCCGAATGCCGTAGACGTCGAAGCACAGCTGCTTGCCCTCCTTGAGGTCGAGCTGCCGCATGAGGAACACCGCGCCCGCCACGTCGCTCACGTCGTTGCCGTAGGTGAGCTCGCTCGTCGACTGCTGGCCGTTGATGGTGCTGACGACTTTGGCCGTCTTGTTCTTGCGGAAGCTCACGTCGGCCACGCGGTGCCACTCGTTCTCCTGCGCGTCTTCGTAGTAGCGCGCCGGCCGAAGCGTCTTCGGCGAGAGGTAGCTCGTGCCCGTGCCGTCGACGCGGCGCACCTTCGAGAAGAACGTGTTCGTCATCGCGTGCACTTCGATCGGCATCAGCCCATCGCGCACCGGCAGCACACGCATCGTCATGGTGCCGGCCTTCGCGCCGAGCGCGTCGAGATCGAACTCCAGCGTCTCTCCGGGGCCGAACGAGATGGGCTGCTTGATGCTGCCGAGCGCCACGCACTGCGCGTCGGTCGGAAAGGGGGAGATCACCTTCGCCACGCCGCCGTCCTGCGCCAGCGCCGCCGTCGCGCCCATCGTCGTCAGCGTTGCGATCAACCGGAAGATCTTCACAGCGTCGTGCTCCTTCGTTTCGACCGTTGAGCGGCAGCCCACCATGAACTCCGCTCGAAAAGCACCTGCTCGCGTGGGGCATCACTGTCGCGCCACGCCTGACACCGACGTCACCCCTGAGGGGCTATTCAGCCCCGGCCATGTCCGAAAAGAGTGCCTGATATCGAAGGGCTGCCGGGCTGACTGGGAGTCACTGTCAGACATATGGTGCGCGCGCTCTTCACCTGAAGGAGTCGTCGTGCGCCGTCTCATCGCCAGCACCTGTCTCGCCCTCGCCGCGTGTGGTCCCGCGAAGGTCGTCGATCCTCCTGCGCCGTTGCCGAAGTTGCGCACGACGTACCGGGTCATCACCGGCGTCTCGATGGGCGGCATCGGCAGCACGTCGCTTGGCCTGTCGAACCCCGAGCGCTTCGACGCCGTCGCGCCACTCGGCGGCCCGCTCGACTACGCGTTCTTCTCGCGCTCGATGGACCGGTTCTTCACCGGCGGCTTCTGCACGAAGGCCGAGATCGAAGCGGTGCTGAGGGCAGATCCCGTCAAGCTCAACGACCCGAAGGCGTTCGAGAGCTGCTCGAAGCGGCCGGCGACGTTGCCGAACGAGCACAGCCAGGACTTCAACCACTGGCACGTCACGATCAACGGCGGCACGTTCGATCGCGACTCGTACCTCGAGATGATGACCGACCTCTCGCTCGCGTACGGCAACTTCTTCAGTGAGAACCCGGCGTCGGCCGTCGCTCCGCCGGGCGTCGACCCAGAGAAGATTCGCAAGTTTGCGCCCGACTTCTGCACCAACCCCATCGTGCTGCGTGGCGTGCACAACGCCGAGTACAACCCTGATGGCACCTACCCGGCGATCACCTTCTGCGACGGCGAGCCGAACACGTACTACTGCCGCACGAACCGCGAGCGCGTCGACTTCTGCTCCGACGCCGCGAACATCGCCAACCCGCTGCCGGTCTCGATGGAGAGCGCCTTCGCCGATCGGTACTGCGCCTCGAAGGGCGGCGCCGAGCTGGCGTCGAAGGCGAGCAACGCGCAGAAGCTGGCGTTCCTCGATCTCGGCGGTTTCCGCGACCCGTGCCGGCAGCCCACCATGCCGCAGGGCATGATCCTGGCCGTCGACTACAACGCGAACGGCCGCCGCGACTACGGAGAGCCGATCATCAACAACGGCCACGAGCGCTTCGACGACGTCGGCGCCGATGGCTGCGCCGATGCGCTGGAGGACGGGAAGGGCGGCTGCGGCACGACGCCGAACGCGAGCGCCGTCGACCCGAACAAGGACAACTACGACGTCGAGAAGAACGCGAGCGGCACCGAGCAGAACTGGGTGTTCGATTCGGGCGAGCCGTACCGCGACCTCGGCCTCGACGGCGTCGCGAACACGCAAGATGTCGGCGAGGGCAACGGCCGCTTCGACGAGTCGGGTGGGCGTCAGGCGCTCAAGCAGTACGACGGCCGCTCCAACTACAAGAAGCTCGACGCCGAGGGCCGCCGCCGCCTGCACGTGCTCGCCGATGGTGGCATTCGCGACATCTTCAACCTCGGGCTGATGGCGCAGCACCTGTTCAGCGCGGTGCGTGACGCGCTCGGTGCCGAGAACGTGGGCCTCTACCGCGACTTCGCCGAGATGCCGGGCATGGCCGATCGTCAGGGCCGGTTCGATCCATGGACGAAGCGGTGGGCCCAGATGCCGCGCAACCTCGTCACCGTCTTCGGCAAGGCGATGCCGACCGATCAAGATCGCGTCGACGGTGAGGGTGATCACGTCGGCACCAACGAGCAGGCGCTGTTCCGGTTCGCCACCGTCTTCAACTGGGCTGGCTCGTTGTGGCCGAACCTGCCGAAGCCGCCTGTGCCGGCGCTCGTGAACGGCGAGCAGAAGACGGCGTGGTTCCCCTCGAAGGCGCTGGGCGCGAAGTGGGAGTACGCGATCGCGCTGCCGGCTGGGTACAACGACCCCGAGAACGCCGATCGCCGCTACCCCGTCGTCTACATGCTGCACGGCTACGGCATGGAGCCGGGCTCCTTCGTGCCGAGTGTGCTCGTCGCCGACACCTACGTCGCCAGTCCCAGCCTCGCCCTTCGCCCGCTCATCTACGTCTTCCCCTACGGGCGCTGCTGCTACGTGAACGCGGCCGGCCAGAAGGACTGTCGCGAAACAGACGACAACAAGCGCGAGATCGGTTCGCAGCCGGGGTGGGTGCGTGAGTGCAACTCGGGCACCTTCTGGATCAACCGCAAGGGGTACACGCCGAACGACGGGACGAAGTATGGTGATGCCTTCTTCGAGCTGATGGATCACGTCGA
Source organism: Archangiaceae bacterium (assembly GCA_016879935.1). GTDB lineage: Bacteria > Myxococcota > Myxococcia > Myxococcales > Myxococcaceae > Xiheimicrobium. The sequence goes on from JAACJQ010000265.1 coordinate 85,225, forward strand.
CGCGACGTACCGCACGCAGCCCGCTGCAGAGGTAGACGCCCGGTGAACGAGAAACCCGCCCACGTGAAGGTCGAGCTCCAGCGGGCCGACATCACCGGGCGAATCTCGAAAGACCTCGCGCTCTCGCGTTCGATGCTGGTGAAGACGCTCGGCCCCGGCTGGAGCGAGGTGTTCAAGAAGGGGCAGGGCAAACGCGCGAACGATCGTGCGGTGATCTTCCAGCAGGGCGACCCCGGCGCCTCGTTGCTGTTCCTCCTCTCGGGGCACGTTCGGCTCGTCGCGCGCAAAGACACCGACACCGTCGAGCTGGGCCTGGCGCACGCGGGCGACGTCATCGGTGAGTCCGAGGCGCTGCTCGGTCAGGGCCCGCGCTCGATGTCGGCGGTGGCGAATGGCGTGGTCGAGTTCGTCGAGCTCGATCGCTCGTTGCTGTTCGGCACCGGCGCTCCGCTCGAGCGGGCGCTGGAGCAGTGGCTCGCGACCCTCAAGGCCGAGCGCGTGAAGAAGCTCGACGACATGACCGACTTTCTGAATCGCTGGTGACTTCGGGAGACCGCAGATGAGCAGCAGTGACTGGGGGCAGCACGACGACGACGACCGGCAGCGCGGGCCCGCCGGCAAGAAGCTGCGCGACTGGGACTGTCCGAGCTGCAACGCGAACAACCCCAGCGACGAGTTCGTGCCCGAGAAGAAGTCGCTCGAGCTGCGCTGCAACTACTGCGGCGTCGAGTTCCGCGTCTCGCTCTCGGAAGAGGGGCGCGTGAAGTTCAAGGAGATCTAGGCCGCCGGTCGTTCGCCGAAGAGCGCCGTGCCCACCCGCACGTGCGTCGCGCCTTCTTCGATGGCCACCTCGAAGTCGCCCGTCGTGCCCATGCTCAGGCCCGAGAGCCCGAGCTGCTTCGCCAGCTGCGCGAGCTGCTTGAACGCTGGCCGTGAGATCTCGGGGTTCTCGTCGAGCGGCGGCATGCACATCAGGCCGGCCACCTCGAGGTTCGGCAGCGCGCGCACCTGCTCGATGAACGCGGCGACCGAACTCGGCTCGAGCCCCGCCTTCGAGGCTTCACCCGCGACGTTCACCTCGACGAAGCAGCGCAGGGGGGCGCCAGTGCGGCGACGTGACAGCTCCTGCGCGACCTCGAGCCGCTCGAGCGCGTGAAACACGTGCGCCGCCTTCGCGACGTACTTCGCGTTCTTCGGCTGCACGGGCCCGATGGCGTGCCAGCGAATGCCGGCCTGCGCCGAGAGCGCTTCGTGTTTGTCGCGAAGCTCCTGCGCGTAGTTCTCGCCGAAGTGACGCAGGCCCAGGTCCCACGCCGTCTTCACCAGCTCTGGCGGGTGGCGTTTGGTGACGGCGACGAGCTGAACGGAGTCGCGGCTGCGGCCCGCGCGCGTGCACGCTGCGAGGATTCGGCGCTCGACCTCTGCGAGGTTCTCCTTCAGCGTCTCGAGGGGCAGCATCACGGCTCCCACGGGAGGCGAACGCCGGCACGGCGCAGCAGCTCGACCGACTCTGCCAGCGGCAGCCCGATGACGCTCGTGGCCGACCCGCGAATCTCTGAGATGAAGACGCCAGCGAGCGCCTGGCTGCCATAGCCGCCGGCCTTGTCGCGCCCTTCGCCCGTCGAGACGTACCAGGCGATCTCGGCCTCGGAGAGCGCTCGGAAGACGACGTCGCTGGTCACGACGATCGACTCCACGCTGGAGCCTGCGACCGCGACGCCCGTCATCACCTGATGCGAGCGCCCCGAGAGCCGACGGAGCATCGCCGCGCCTTCGCTCGCATCGGCTCCCGGCTTTCCCAGAATGGCGTCGTCGACGACGACCGAGGTGTCGGCCGCCAGCACGATGGAGCCCGGACGCTTCGAATGAACCGCCGAGGCCTTCTCACGCGCGAGGCGCTCGACGTACTGAGCTGGGCGCTCACCGCCGTGAACCGACTCGTCGAGATCGGCTGCCTGCACGTCGAACGAGAGGCCCAGCTGGCCGAGCAGCTCGCGCCGTCGTGGAGAGCCCGACGCGAGAATGAACGACGTCACCTGATTCAGCCCTCGAGCACCTTGTCGATGGCCTTGTCGTTCGTGGTGACGGTGCCCCTGGCCTTCAGCGCCTTCAGGAACGCCTCACGCACCTCGAACTGCTTGCCCTTCACGGCCTCGATCTGCAGCTGCTCCTTCTTGGCGACGAAGTCTTCGTCGGAGGGGAGCTTGCGCTCATCGAGGGTCACGATGGCGAGGCCGCTCGTCGACGCCGCCGGGCCGTCGTCGATGGTGAGCACCTGGTCGACGACACCGGGGGCCTTCATGTCCATCAGCGTCTTGAACACGGTGGCGCCGCCGCCCAGCGTGGGCACGGAGTCGGCGCTCGCGTTGAACTCGCCCGTCTCCTTCACCTCGGGGCGCGTCTCGGTCTTGAAGTTGAAGTTCTTGTCTTCCTTCGCATCGGCCGGGAAGAGCTCGACCAGCGTCTTGCCCTTCTTCAGCTCGGCCAGCGTCTTCTCGGCGTCGGCCTTCGCGAGCTCCTTCGCCTTCTCCTTCGTGTACAGCTGCGCGGCGAGCTCGCCCTTCACGGCGTCGAGCGGCTTCGTCTCAGGGGCCTTCTTGTCTTCGACGATGCCGATGTGGAAGCCGATCGGCGACTCCGTCACGTCGGTGACTTCACCCGTCTTCAGCGCGAAGAGCTTGGCGGCGAAGTCGCTGGGGAGCTGGCTGCGCTCGACGAAGCCGAGATCGCCACCCTTGGCCTTGGTCTCGGTGTCTTCCGAGAAGTTCGTCGCCATGTCGGCGAACGACTTCTTGTTGTCGACGATCTCCTTGCGCACGTTCTCGAGGCGCTTCTTCGCGTCGTCCTTCACGCTCGCTTCAGCGTCGCGTGCCACGCGGATGAGGATCTGGCGGGCCTTCACGCGCTCGTCGATGAAGAACTTGAACTTGTTCGCCTCGTACTCCTTCGCCAGCAGGTCACCGTTCGCGGCCGCCCACTTGTCGAGATCGGCCGGCTTCGGCGCGGCGACCTTGTCGGCGTACATCGACGGCGTGAAGCGCACGAAGGTGGCCTTCGCGGAGTTGCCTTCCTTCTGGTAGCGGGCGCGCACTTCGTCTTCGCTCACCGCAACCGACGACTCGACGACCTGCAGCAGCTTCTGCGCCGACAGCTGGCGGCGAACCTTCTCTTCGAACTGCACCGTCGTGGTGCCTTCGTACTGGTTGATGATGTCTTCGTACCGGGCCTGGTCGAACTTGCCGTCCTTCTGGAACTCGGTGTTCTTGATGAGCAGCGCGACGACCTCGTCATCCGACGCGCGAATGCCCTGGGCCTCGGCGGCCTGCGCGAGCAGCTCTCCGTTCACGAGCTGGTCGATGACCTGCTGGTGAATGCCGAACTGCTTGAGCAGGTCGGCGGGAATGCCCTGCGCGCGGAAGTTCTGCGCCTGGCTCGAGTACAGGCGCACGAACTCCTTCACGGGCACCGTCTGGCCGTTCACCGTCGCGACGGCTTCGCCCTTCGGGTCCTGGAGCGCGCCGAACTTGTCGCAGCCCGACGAGCCCGGGCCCCACTGCAGGCCGAACAACACCGCGAGCGCGATGATGAGCCCGTAGTAGCCCGTGCGGCGCCAATCGTTGGGAGTGCTGCTGGTCTCAGGGGTCGAAGAGGTCGAATTACTCATGGACTTTCGGGGGGTTGGCTAAATCGAAAGCTTGACCTGTAGGATCGGTCCCCACAACATGCAAGGGCTTTCCCTCACGGGCCGGAAAGCCTGACCGCCCGTCGCCCGTTCGGTCTTCGTTCCCACGTGTTTTCCTTCCTGAATCGATATCGCGAGCCGCTCCTCGTCGGAGCGCTGATCATCGTGCCGCTGATCAGCTTCCTCTCGCGGGGAGGGCGGGGTCGCGAGCCGAACTTCATCGATCGCGCGGTGCTCGCCCTCTCTGCGCCGCTCCAGTCTGCTCTCACGTTCGCCTTCACTGGCGTCTCGTCGATCGTCGACGGCTACGTCGCGCTGCGTGGCGCGCACGAAGACGCGACGCAGTGCCACGGCCGGCTGGCAGAGGCCCAGGCCGAGCTCAACTCGCTCACCGAGGCCAAGGCCGAGAACCAGCGCCTGAAAGAAGCGCTGAACTTCGTGGAGCGGGCGAGCGGCCCGTCGATCACCGCGCGCGTCATCGGCCTGAACGCGACGCCGCAGTTCCAGTCGTTTCGCATCAACCGCGGCGAAGACGACGGCGTTCGGGTCGGCATGCCGGTGGTGACGCCAAAGGGCGTCGTGGGCCAGGTGGTGCGCGCGGTCGGCAGCTCGGCCGACGTGATGGTGATGCTCGACCCGCAGTCCCGCATTGGCGCGCTCGTGCAGCGCTCCCGGGTTCGCGGCACCGTCGTCGGCGCCGGTGATGGTCAGAAGATGCTGCTCGACTTCGTTCGCCGCGAAGACGACATCACCGACGGAGACGTGGTGGTGACGGCAGGAACCGATGGGATTTTTCCGAGAGGTCTGGTGGTTGGTTCTGTGAAGGGCGTGTCGCGGCCGACGGTCGGCCTCTTTCTCATCGGGCAGATCGAGCCCGCCGTCGATCTCGCGCGGGTCGAAGAGGTGCTGATCTTGCCCGTCACCGAGCTGTCGGCGATGCGCGCGGTCGAGGGGGCCCGATGAAGGGCGCGCTCATGGTCGCGTTGGCGCTGGTGCTGCTCTCGATCGAGGCGGTGCTCGTGCGCACTTTCGGCTTCGAGGTCACGCGCATCGACGTGACGGTGGTGATCATCGTCTTCATGGCGGTGCGCTCGACGACCATCGAAGGCGCCATCACCGCGTTCACCGTCGACTACCTGCTCGACGTCTTCACCGGCCGGCCGTCGGGCCTGTTCCCTGCGCTGGGCGTGCTCGTGTTCCTGCTCGCGCGCGCGGCGGCGCAGCTGCTCGACGGGAAGTCGCGGCTCGGCTTCGCGTTGTTCTCTGCAGGCGCGACGGTGGGCCACTCCCTCGCCGCGTTCCTGCTCACGTGGCTGACGTCGAAGAACGCAGATGGCCGGGTGTTGTCGCTGACCGCGGTGCCGGTGCAGGCACTGCTCACGGGCGTCACCGCCGCGCTGCTCTACCCACTGCTCGCGAAGATCGAGCCTGGCGAGCGCGTGGAGGGCGGGAGGTTCGTGTGATCAAGCTCGGGCAGAAGAGCGACGCGAAAGATCTGAAGACGCGCATCATCGGCGTCGGCGTCTTCTTCGTGGCCGGGCTGCTGGTGCTGTCGATCAACCTCTACCGGTTGATGGTGGTTCGCTACGAAGAGTTCAACGCGCTCTCGGTCGACAACCAGTTCAAGGACGTTCGCCTGCGCGCGCCGCGTGGGCTCATTCGTGATCGCCGTGGCGAGGTGCTGGTCGACGCGCGCCCCAGCCTCGACGTCTTCATCACGCCGGCGTTCTGTCAGAAGTGCCCGGTCGAGGTGCTGCCGCGAATCGCCGAGGTGCTCCAGTGGGACGAGGAGCAGCGCCTGAAGGTCGAGGCGATGGTGAAGGCCGCGCACGGACCACAGCGGTACCAGCCGTTGATCGCCGCGGTCGACATCTCGCGCGACGAGTTCGATCAGCTGCTCGCGAAGCAGTTCCTCTTGCCGGGCGTCGACCTCGAGCCGGTTCCACACCGCAGCTACCGGGCCGGGCCGACGCTGGCTCACATTCTCGGGTACATGAACGAGATCACGCAGGAGGAGATCACCAAGCTCAACGGCATGGTGGAGCGGCCTCCGTACGCGCTCGGCGACTACATCGGGCGACGCGGCGTCGAGCGCAGCTTCGAGCACGCCATTCGCGGCAACGACGGCTGGGTGAAGCACGTGGTGAACGCGCGCGGCGAGGTGATGCGTGACGTGCGCGGCAACATTCTCCGTGGTGGGCAGAGCGAAGCGCCGACGCCGGGCAAGAACGTCGTGTTGTCGCTCGACGCGCGGCTCCAGGCCGAGGCCGAGCGAGCGTTCCCCGGTACCGCAGGCGCGGTCATCGCGATGGAGACGAAGACCGGCTTCATTCGGGCGATGGTGAGCCGGCCCGCCTTCGACCCGAACGAGATGACGGGCCGCGTGTCTCCGAAGCGACTGTTCCAGCTGAACCAGGACCCGCTGCAGCCGATGGTGTTTCGCGCCGGCGCGGAGCACTACCACCCGGGCTCGACGTTCAAGGTGGTGACGCTGCTCGCCGCGCTCCAGGCAGGCGTGATGACGCCGACCAGTACGGTGAACTGCTCGGGGGGCTACACGCTCGGTTCGCGCCGCTGGCGCTGCCACAACGAGCGCGGCCACGGCTCGGTCGACGCGAAGCGTGCCCTCCAGGTGAGCTGCGACACCTACTTCTACCGATCGGCCGATCTCATGGGCATCGACCCCATCGCCAGCATGGGCAAGTTGTTCGGGCTCGGCGCCGTCGCCAACCTCGGCGTCGCGGCCGAGGTGCCGGGCGTGATGCCCGACAGCGCGTACCACCAGAAGTACACGCCGGGCGGGTACACCAAGGGCATGGCCCTCAACACGGCCATCGGGCAGGGCGACGTGAACGTGACCCCGCTGCAGTTGGCGGTGCTGTACTCGGCGGTCGGAAACAAAGGGCACGTCTTTCAGCCGCAGATCGTGCAGCGCATCGAGTCTCCCGAAGGTCAGGTAGTGGAGTCGTTCGTCCCGAAGCAGGTGCGCGAGATCCCCATGACCGACGAGCAGTACAAGTTGATCATCGACGCGCTGGTGTCAGTGGTGAACGAGCCCGGCGGTACGGCGTTTCGCACGCGCTCGGCCGACTACACGATCGCTGGAAAGACGGGCACGGCGCAGGTCGCCAAGCTGGGCACGGTGCGCCTCAAGAAGGAGCAGATGGACTACTTCGAGCGCGACCACGCGTGGTTCGCCTCGTTCGCACCCGCCGAGGATCCCGAGCTGACGGTGATCGTGCTGAACGAGCACGGCGGTCACGGTGGCAGTGATGCGGCTCCGACCGCGGCTGCCGTCTTCGCGAAGTACTTCGAGCTCAAGAAGGCCGACAGCTTCGCGCTCGGAGAAGAGTGGGTGCCCCCGAAGCCGCCCAAGCCGGTGTTCTATTCGAAGCCAAACCCGGCGGCGCCGCCCGACGTGAGCGATCCGGGCCTCGCAGGTGACGTGCCGCCTCCGCCCGAGGCGACGGTGCAGGCCCCGACGGGAGCCCCCCGATGATGGAGCTCTCGGCCGAACGTCGCAGCGTCTCGCAGATGCCGTGGCTGCTGCTGCTCACCGTCGTCCTCACCACGGCGGTCGGCATCTACAACCTCGCGAGCGCGTCACGGCCTCCCAGCTCGCCGATGTGGGCCTCGCAGATCGCGTACTTCTTCATCGGCTCGGCCATCGCGGTGGTGGTGGCGTGGATCGACCCGAAGCTGCTCGAGCGACTCGCGATTCCCATCTACCTGGTGAACCTCGGGGCGCTCGTCGCGCTCAAGTTCTTCGGTCACAAAGCCAAAGGCGCCGAGAGCTGGTTCATCGTCGGCCCGGTTCGGGTGCAGCCCGCCGAGTTCATGAAGATCGGCATGCTGCTGATGATGGCGAAGTACTTCCACGACGACTACCGGCCGCAGCAGCCGACGTACGGCTTCCTTCGACTGATTCCCCCCGCGGTGATCGCGTTGATTCCCACGGCGCTGGTGCTCGTGCAGCCCGACCTCGGCACGGCGCTGATGATGGCGTTCACGACGGTGACGGTGCTCGTGTTCGCGCGGCCGAGCCTGACGGTGTGGATCGTTGCTGGCGTGCTGGCGATCGGCTCCGTCGGCGTGTTGTGGAACGACTACGTGCGCGTGCAGAACACCGAGCAGCGCTTCACGATCATTCGGCACAAGCTCAAGAAGCACCAGGACGCGCGCATCACCGGCTGGCTCGACCCGACGAGCGATCTGAAAGGGTCGAACTACCACGCGATGCAGTCGAAGATCGCCGTGGGCTCGGGTGGCGTGAACGGCAAGGGGTGGATGGAGGGGACCCAGACGGGCCTGCGCTACCTGCCCGAGCAGCACACCGACTTCATCTTCAGCGTCTTCGCGGAGGAGCAGGGCTACCTGAAGTGCCTCGGGCTGCTCGTGCTGTACGCGGGCATTCTGCTGGCGGCGCTCGGCGTGGCGGCGGGTGCGAAGGAGCGCTTCGGTGCCTTCGTCGCCGTCGGCATCGCCGCGATGATCTTCTGGCAGGTGTTCGAGAACATCGGGATGGTGACCGGGCTGCTGCCCATCACCGGAATCACGTTGCCGCTGATGAGCTACGGCGGCAGCTCGATGGTGTCGGTGCTGATCGGTATCGGGTTGCTGATCAACATCAGCCTGAAGCGTCAGCGCAGCGGGCTGTGAGTTCTCAACGCCCGGCGTCGGAGGGCAGGGCGACGACCGACCCCACGTCGCAGGAGGAACCAGCGCGTGCGAGCTGCGAACCGCGATCGATTTCGGAGAGCAGGCTGGCCTCGCTGATTGCGCCGTCGCCGAAGAAATCATCGAGTTTTCCATCAGCCCGGAGCCGTTCCGAACGAACACGCCCTGCGCATGCGCGTCGGCCCAGACTCCGAAGCCGGTGCTGTAGGTCAGGAACACGATGACGGAGTCGCCGACGCGCACGCTGGCCGGGAGTGTCAGTTCAGCTCCGAACGCCTGACCGGGCTCGAGTGCTCTGAGCTTTGCGACCTCGGGCGCCCGTGCGAGGGCGACAGCTTCGGGGAACACCCTCGAGTTCTCGTCGGCCGCCTGCCTGAGAATCGTCGACTGCAGCCTGAGCTTCGTCGAACGCAGCGCCCCGTTCGCCGTCTTCGTCGCGGCGATCTCCAGCACCTCGAAGCGGCCCACGTAGTCCACGAACCGAACCAGGTTGCAGACTGAGTGAGGAATGATCGAGCCGCTCGATGGCGCGGGCGTGCACCGGCAGGTCGATGCGAGCGCGACGGCAAGCAGGGCGAGTCGGGTGTGGTTCAAACGATCGTGGTTCTCCTCCCGTTCGCCGAGTGGAAGCAACCCAGCCGAGCCCGATGCTCTAGACCTCGGCGATCGCCAGCTCACCGCTGAGGCCCATCGCGAGCCGCTTCGAGTCGGCAGAGAACGCGAGCGACCACGCGACGAGCGGAAAGACGTGCAGCTTCTTTCCAGTCTCGAGCGACCAGACTCCGACCGACGACGGCGTGCGCGCGGCGACGAGCGCTTCATTCGGAGAGATCACGACCTCCCACACGCCCTTGCCCGTCATGCCGCCGAGCGTCTTCACCAGCTCGCCTCTGGGCAACGACATGACCCAGACCTTCGCCGTGCCATCAGCGCCCATCACCAGGTGCTTCTTCGTGAGCGCGAGGCCCCAGGCAGGCCGCCCATTCACCGGCGCCCTGAAGGTCGTGACGCACGTGCCACGCTTCAGATCCCACACCGCGATCACTCCCGGCCAACGAGCCGACGCGAGTCGCGTTCCATCGGCCGAGAACGCCCGACCGTAGGTGAGCTCGCTGGCGGAGGGATCGAACAGGTGCCGCTGCCTGCCGGTCTTCACGTCGTACACCGAGACGCCGAGGCCCTTCGGCTCCGTGGCGCTCAGCTGATCACCTGATCGCGAGAGCGCTGGAATGCGATGCGAACGTTCGATGACCGGTCCGCGCGGCTCTCCCGAGGACACGTCGAGCACGATGGAGCCCTTCGGCGTCTGGCAGAGCACGCAGCTCGCGTCGGCCGCCATCGTCATTGGCCTGGTCTTCTCTGGGAGCGGGAGCGTCTTCACGAGGGCGCCGCCCGAGAACTCGAGCAGCGACGCTTCGTCCGCCGCCCAGAGCGAGTCACCTGAAAACGCCACCCCGTGCACGGGCGTGCTCATCGACCGTTCTGACAGCAGCTTCAACGTCTTCGGGTCGTAGCGGTTCACCGAAGAACCGTCGGCGGCGAGCAAGACCTGCCCGTCAGCCGAGACGGCCCAGTCGGGGTTCGCGGTCTCGAGTACGAGCTTGCCGCTCTTCGCCGAGACCAGCCCGCGCTGAGTCACGATCAGCTCGAGCGGAGCGAGGACTGCGACGAGATCGTTCGTTTGCAGTGCGCGCGAGGTGACGTCGTTCGTCTTCAGCGACCACCGATGAACACGGCGCGCCGACACTGCGAGCACGGTGTCGTCGTCGAGAAAGCCAACCCCCGCGCCGTGGAAGTTGTCGTCCACTTCGACGTGGCGGAGCGTCTTGCCCACCTTCGAGAAGACCCGCAGCACCGCACCATCGGCTTTGGTGTGGTCCTTCTTCTTTCGGCGATCGAAGGCCACCACGAGACGGCCATCGGCAGCGAAGTCGAGATCGGTCGCGTGCGACTGCGGTTCCCAGTGCGAGAACTGCTCCTCCTGCTCTTCGTGCAGGTGCAGCCAGCCCTGAATGATCGCCGTGGGCCCACCGACGGGAGACACGCGAGTCTTCGGGCCAAAGCCAGGCAGCACGACGAACGGGTCCCATTTCGTCACGTCGCCGATGAAGCACTGCGAGTCCTGCTGAACTTGCAGGCAGAGCGTCTTCCCGTCGTTCGAGATCGTCGCGGCGAGAAGCTCGCGTTGTCCGGGCCTCAGCCGCTTCTTCGGAAGCTCCACCTGCGCGACGCACGCCCCCACCGACACGTCGAACACTCGCGCGACGCACGCCCCCACCGACACGTCGAACACTCGCGCGACGCCCTGCTCGTCACCAGTGACCGCGAACTTCCCGTTCTTCGAAATGCCGAGCGCGGTGATCAGCGTCGGCTGGCGCATTCCTGACGAAGCACCGAGCCGAAGCAGGGGAGCGGGCTTCTTCGCCATCGCCTCAGAACGCCTCGTCAGCGAGCTCCATCAGCTTGAGCGTGCTGCCCGACACGTGCTTCGGCAGCATGACGAGGTTCGGCAACACCTCGCTCGCGAAGAACCGGGCCGAGGCCACCTTGCCGTCGTAGAACGCCGCGTCTTCGCCGGTCGCCGTCGCGCGCTTCTTCAGCGCCACCGCCGCGTGCCGAATCAACAACCAGCCGATGACGAGCTCGGCGAGGCCGAACAGCAGCCGGTTGCCCTGCAGACCCGCGTGGTACAGCGACTCTCCGAGCTTCTCGAGCAGGTGCCCGAACGCCATCTCGACGTTGGTGAGCGCCTCGTTGAGGGCCTCGCGCTCCTTCGCCAGCGCGTCGCCGCCTTCGTTCGTCTCGAGCGTCGTGCGAATGCGGCCGAGCAGCCCCTGCAAGGTCGCGCCGCCGTCCTTCGCGAGCTTGCGCAAGATGAGATCGAGCGCCTGGATGTGCGTCGTGCCCTCGTAGAGCGAGTCGATCTTCTGATCGCGCACGTACTGTTCCATCGGGTAGTCCTGCAGGTAGCCCGAGCCGCCGAGCGTCTGGAGCGAGACCGCGAGCAGCTCGTACGCCTTCTCGGAGCAGTAGCCCTTGATGAGCGGCAGCATCAGATCGTTCAGCGCATCGGAGGCCGCAGCGCGCTCGTCGTGGTGGCCACCGAGAATCTCGACCTCGTCCTGCAGCGAGGCCGCGAACAGAATCATCGCGCGCATGCCTTCCGCGTGGCTCTTCTGCAGCATCAGCATGCGACGCACGTCGGCGTGACGAATGATCGCCACCTTCTTCGCGTTCTTGTCGCGCGCGTTCATGAGGTCGGGGCCCTGAATGCGGTCCTTCGCGTACGAGAGCGCGTTCAAATACGCCGTCGAGAGCGTCGCCGCCGACTTGAGGCCCACGGCCATGCGCGCGTGCTCGATGACGTGGAACATCTGCTTGATGCCTTCGTGCACGTTGCCGACGAGCAGGCCGCGCGCAGGCTTTCCGTCACCGAACGTCATCTCGCAGGTGGTGCTCGACTTGAGCCCCATCTTCTTCTCGAGGTTCGTGCAGAACACGCCGTTGCGCTCACCGAGCGAGCCGTCGGGGTTCACCCAGAACTTCGGCACGATGAACATCGAGAGGCCCTTGGTGCCGCCGCCCGCGCCCTCGGGCCGCGCCAGCACGAGGTGCACGATGTTCTCGACCGCGTCGAAGTCGCCGTTGGTGATGAAGCGTTTGACGCCTTCGATCTCCCACACGTCGTCTTTGATGTGCTTCGCCTTCGCGCGCGCGTTGCCGACGTCACTGCCGGCGTCGGGCTCGGTCAGCACCATCGTGCCGCCCCAGCGCTTGTCGATCATCAGCTTGCCGAAGAGCGCCTTCTGCGACTCGGTCGCCGTGCGATCGATGACGCGCGGGAGCAGGTTGCCGAGGAAGTAGAACGCCAGCGGCGCGTTGGCGCCGAGCACCATCTCGAACGCGCCCCACGAGAGCGACGGCGGCGCCCCGACGCCGCCCAGGTGCGTGGGGATCTCGAGCTGGTTGAGGCCGTTGTCGAAGTACGCGTGGAAGCTCTTCTTCAGCGACTCGGGCAGCGTGACGTTGCCCGTCTTGGTGTCGAGCACCGGCGCCTGGTGATCGCCCGCCGAGAAGCTGGTCGCGAGCTGATCGACGCAGATCTGCTTGTAGCTCTCGAGCGTCTGCCGCGCGGTCTCTTCGTCGAGATCGCCGAACGGCTTCTTGCCGAGCGAGGTCTTCCCGATCTCGAGGAACTCGAAGAGGTTGAAGAGGGTGTCGCGGAGGTTGGGCTTGTAGTGGTTCGCGGAAGCGCTCATGGCGAGCGAGAGAAAGCACAGCCCGAACCACGCCGGAAGTCGGATTGCTGCGCGCCTTCGTCGCCGTCGACGCCGTGCCGCGCGCTATCCCGCCAGCAGTGCCTTGCCGCCCTCGAACACGAACTGCACCGCGATGGCCGCGAGAATGAGCCCGAAGATGCGCTCGAGAATCGCGATGCCCGTCTGCTTGAGCACCCGCTTCACCAGGTTCGCGCTGCGCAGCAGCAGGTAGGTCGAGAAGAACGTGATCGCGATGCAGGCGATCACCACGCCGGCGCCCATCCACTCCCCGCCGTACTGGGCCATCAACACCATCACCGTGGCGATCGCTCCGGGGCCGGCGAGCAGCGGCATCGCGAGCGGCACGATGGCGATGTCCTCCTGCGCGGCGCCTTCTTTCGCCTCTTCAGGAGACGTCTTCGTCGCCGGGTGCTGCGCGCGCAACATGTCGAGCGCCGTCAACATCAACAACAACCCACCCGCGACGCGAAACGCCGCGAGTGTCACCCCGAACACCTTGAAGATCACCGTGCCGAAGAGCGCGAAGAAGATCAGCACGCCCATCGCGGTGAGGCAGGCTCGCCTCGCCATCGCTCGGCACTTCTCGGGAGGGTCGTTCGCCGTCATCGCGACGAACAGCGGCACGACCCCGATCGGATCGACGATGAACAACACCGCCGGCATCGCGATCAGAAAGGTGCTCAGCATCGCATCACACGGTGAAGCGCAGCTTCCACACGACCGTGAAGGCTTCGATGAAGATCTTCCGGCTCATCTTCGACTGACCGACGCGGCGGTCTTCGAACACGATGGGGATCTCCTTCACCGTGAAGCCCTTCTTCAGCGCCCGGTAGGTGAGCTCGATCTGAAAGCCGTACCCGCTCGAGAGCACCTCGGCCAGGTTGATGCCTTCGAGCACGCGCCGGTTGAAGCACTTGAAGCCGCCCGTGAGGTCGCGAACCTTCACGCCCAGCACCGAGCGCGCGTACAGCGAGCCGCCCTGCGAGATCAGCTGCCGGCCCACGCCCCAGTTCACCGTGCCGCCGCCCGTGACGTAGCGGCTGCCCAGCACGAGATCGGTGCCCGACTGCGCCTCGTCGATCAGCTTCGGCAGGTAGCGCGGGTCGTGGCTGAAGTCGGCGTCCATCTCGATGATGAACTGGTAGCCGTGCTCGAGCGCCCACGAGAACGCGTGCAGGTATGCGCGGCCCAGCCCCTGCTTCTTCTCGCGGTGCAGCACGCGAATGCGGGGCTCCTTCGCGGCGAGCTCGTCGGCCAGCTGTCCTGTGCCGTCTGGTGAGTTGTCATCGACGACCAGAATGTCGAGGCGCGGGTCTGCCGCCAGCACGGCCGCGGTGATCGGGCCGAGGTTGTCGCGCTCGTTGTACGTGGGGATGATGACCAGAGCCGGGTTCATGACGGCGCGCGCATAGCGCACGCTGTGCCTGAGGGGAACCGTGGTAAGCCGCCCCTTCGAAGGGCTGAAACGCTCGGGCCGTACACCCTCGACAAACGAATCGGTGCCGGTGGAATGGCCGACGTCTTCCTGGCCCATGGCCCCCGCGGCGTGTGCGTGATCAAACGCCCGCACCCGCACCTCTGCGCGAACGAAGACTTCGTGCGCATGTTCCTCGACGAGGCCGCGATCCTCGCGAGCCTGCACCACCCCAACATCGCCGAGATCTTCGACCTCGGGCAGGTGAACGGCGCGTTCTACCTGGCGATGGAATACGTGCCCGGCTTCGACCTGATGACCATCAGCCTCGAGCACGAGCGTCAGGGCGAGCTCATGGCGCCCGAGCTATGCGCGCGCATCGTCGCCGACGTCGCCGGAGCCCTGCACTCGGCCCACGACGCGAAGCACCCGAAGACAGGCCAGGCCCTCAACCTCATTCATCGCGACGTCACGCCGCACAACGTGCTGCTCTCGACGACGGGCGTGGTGAAGCTGATCGACTTCGGCGTCGCGCGCGCCGCCACGGCCACGCACCGCACGCAGGCCGGCCTCGTGAAGGGCAAGTACCCGTACATGGCGCCGGAGCAGATCACCGGCCAGGACATCGATCGTCGCGTCGACGTCTACGCGCTGGGCCTGGTGCTCTACGAGCTGCTCACCAACACGCGCGCCATCGCGGGGAACACCGAGGTCGAGCAGATCGACAACGCCCGCGCCTCACGCATTCGGCCCATCGAGCAGCTGCGGCCCAACCTGCCCATGCCGCTGCGGCAGATCCTCGCGAGCTGCGTGCACCCCGATCGTGACGGCCGCTACCCGACGGCGCTCGCACTGAAGGAAGATCTCGAGAAGTACCTGCGCTTCGTCGGTCAGCCCATCGGTCAGGAAGATCTGCTGCGGCTCTTCCGCGTGGTGGCCGCCGAGGTCGCACACCTCGAGCCGGGAACACCGCCTCAGCTGTCGCCCGCCGAAGCGCAGCACACGTGGTCTGGCGCGCGTACCGAGCAGGAGATTCCCTCCGACCCAGGCGCGGCGGCGGCTGGCCACGAGGAGCTTGGGTTTGCTCCCACCGCGCCGTCGATGCGCGTGCCGGCGATTCCGTCACTGCCGCCTCCTCCCGTGCCATCGCAGGTCGCGCCTGGCCCCACCGAGCCGCACATCAAGGCGACGCCGCTTCCATCGGCCAAGCAGTCGACCGCGATCATCGGTGACCGTCGCCAGCAGGTGAAAGACGCGTTCGAAGGCGAGGTCGACACGCTCCCCGCGCCTCCGACGAGGAAGCTCGCGAGCTGGGCCGTGCTCGCAGGGCTGTCGCTGGTCGCCATCATCGCGGGTGCGCTGCTGCTCAGGCCCGCTGACCCCACGACGAGCACCGTCCCCGACGCCGGAGCCACCGTCACTCCACCACCAGTCGCCGTCGTCGATGCCGGTGGGAGCGAGGTCGTTCCAGAACCCGAAGACGCTGGAGCGGCTGCCATCGTCGAGGCACCCGTCGTCGACGCCGGCGAGGTTCACGACGAACGCGCCGCGGTGGTTCGCGTCACCTCCGACGTGCCCATGCAGATCACCGCCGACGGGCACAAGTGGGGCCTCGCGCCCGCCACGCTCGAGCTCAGCGCTGGCAGACACGTCATTCAGGGCCGCAACGGCGATCTCTTCTGCACGAAGTCGATCGAACTCGACCTGCCGGCTGGAGCGAACGAAGAGGTGAAGTTCCAGAACCCTCGCGCGAAGGTGACGCTGAAGGTCGAGCCCGGAGGAGAGTTCTCCGTCAACGGACGCAAGCTCCAGGGCTTCTCGGCTTTGAAGGAGGTCACCCTCTGCGAGGGGACCTACACCGTCAAAGCGAACTTCGGCGCCCTGGAGCAGAAGAAGAAAATTCAGGTGACGGCCGGAAACGCGATGGACGTCACCTTCGAACGGTTTCAGTGACTCAGATCTTCTGGCCGGTGAACGTCGCCATGATGGTGCCGTTCGCCGTCTGACCGTTCTGCGTCTGCGAGAAGGTCAGCGTCAGGCTCATCGTGAGGCTGGTGCTGGTCAGCGTGCCCGTGCCCGAGGTGAGCGACGTGTTGCTCATGCCGGTGCTCTCGGTGACGGTCTGGGCCTGCCCGCCGGGGACCGTGAGCGAGTCACCGTTCTTCGTCGCGGTGAAGGCCAGGCCAGAGGCCTCGACGACGATCGAGTTCGGGTCCGTGCTGGCGAAGATGGTGGCGAGATCGCCGGTGACGGTGCGCGTGGCGCTCCCACCCGGGCCCGTCGTGGTCGAGGTCGTCGAGCCACGGTACACGCCGATGGGGTTGCTGCACGCCGAGAGGGCCAGAACTGCGAGTACCACAGCCGAACGGAGAATGGTCGAGAGGGTCATGCCGCGATGAAAAGCAGAGGAATCACGGGCCCGCAACTTCCTTCGCAGGCACCTCCACCAGACGCGCGAGCACGCGTTCGGCCACGCGCGCGGCAGCTCCCGTCGCACCGAGCGACGCACGAACTTCGTCGAGGCCGGTGAGACAGGCCTCACGCGCAGGTCCGCTCCACAGCGCCTCGAGCTCGGCCATCACCTTCGGCACCGTCACGTCGCCCTGGAGCAGCTCGGGCACCACCCGCTTCTTCGCGAGCAGGTTCACCAGACAGAAGAAGGGAATGCGCACCAGCGCTTTGCCCACCGCGTAGGTGAGCGGCGAGACGCGATAGATGGTGACGAACGGCCGCCGCATGAGCCCGGCCTCGAGCGTCGCCGTACCCGAGGCGACCAGCCCCACGTCAGCCGCGCCGACCACTTCAGGCGCGCGACCGGCGATCAACGTCACCTCGACCCCTTCGAACGCCGCGCGCACGAACTCCGTCGGAAGCCCCGGGGCGACGGGCACCACGACCTGCAGGCCGGGGTGCGCCTCGCGCTGCGCCTTCGCGACGTCGCGCATCAGCGCGCCGAGACGACCGATCTCCGAGCGACGGCTTCCGGGCAGCACCGCCAGCACCGGCCGCGACACGTCGAGTCCCAGCGCGCGCCGGAAATGAGCCGGCTCGTTCAACGGCGGAACCTGATCGAGCACGGGGCTGCCGACGTAGGTCGCGTTCACGCCACGCTCGCGCAGAAACGGCTCCTCGAACGGCAGAATGCAGCACAGCTCGTCGACCAGCTTCCCGATGCGCTTCGCCCGCCCTTCACGCCACGCCCAGATCATCGGCGCCACGAAGTAGACGATCGGAATGCCCAGCGCCTTGAGCCGCTCGGCCAGCCGCAGGTTGAAGTCGGGTACGTCGATCAGCAGGGCGACTGCGGGCCGCCGCTCCTTCGCGGTGCGCTCGAGATCGCCGAGCACCTTGAGAATGCGCGGAATCTTCGGAAGCACCTCGGCGATGCCCATCACCGAGATCTCGTGCGCGCCGTGAATCACCTCGAGCCCCGCGGCTTCGAGCTTCGGCCCACCCATGCCGAAGAACGTCAGCTCGGGTCGTTTCGCCTTCATCGCGCGTACGACGTCGGCGCCGTGGCCGTCACCTGAGGCTTCACCTGCGACGACGAGAACGCTGGGCGGCTTCACGCGAGCGATTGTGTACAGTGCCGCGGCCCGTGTCGTCATCTCCACTCGTCGGCTCGATGCTGAAGCTGCTCGCGCTCGGCCGCCCGCATCGGGCGTCGCTGGTGATCGCCTTCGCGTGCATGGGGCTCGTGGGTGTGACGACCGGTGCGTACGCGTTCCTCATGGGGCCAGCGCTGCGGTTCCTGCTCACGGGAGGCACCGAGGGCCTCGGTCTGCTCGCCCGGCTCGTGCCCGAGCTTGCCTCGTGGCCACGCGAGAAGGTGCTGCTCGTGCTGCCCGTGGTCGTCGTGATCGTCGGCGCGATCAAGGGCGTCGGGTACCTCGGCCAGTTCTACTTCGTCGGCCTCTTCGGCCAGCAGGTCGTGAAAGATCTGCGGCGCAGCGTCTTCGAACGAATGCTCGCGTTGTCTCCCGGGCAGCGGGCGCGGTTGCTCTCGGGCGATCTCTTGAGCCGCTTCACCGCCGACGTCGCCGCCGTGGAGCAGGCTGCCACCTACACGGTCGCTTCGTGGCTGCGCGACACGTTGCAGATCGTCATCCTCGCGGCCGTGGCGGTCGCGCTCTCGTGGAAGCTCGCGCTGCTCACCTTGATCGCAGTGCCGATCGCGGTGATTCCGGCCTCTCGGTTGACGCGGGCGCTGATGGCGCGCACGCGTGAAGGCCAGACCGCGCTCGGCGCGCTCGCAGGTCAGGTGCAGGAAGGCCTCGGTGCCCTCCGCGCGATTCAGGCCTTCAACGCAGAAGAGGCCGAGTCGCATCGGTTCGATCGCCGTACGGCCGAAGCGCAGGTCTCGCTCTCTCGTGCGGCGTGGGCGCGCGCAGCCGTTCCCGGCGTCATGGAGATCCTCGCGTCGGTCGCCATCGCCGGCACCCTCGGCTGGGCCGCGTCGTCAGGCGCCGTCGAACCCGAGGCCCTCGTCTCGTTCCTCGGTGCGATCATTCTGCTGTACCAGCCCGCGAAGGACCTGGGTCGCGTCAGTCAGTTCGCGATCACGGCAGGCGTGGCGATGGAACGGCTCGAGGCGGTGCTGTCGTTGCCGCAGTCGGTTCCTTCGGCGGCAGGGCTTGCCGATGCTCCAGGCCTCGAGCGCTCGATCGACCTCGACGGCCTCACTTTTCGATGGGCCGATCGCCCCGTGCTGAACGGCGCCACGTTCTCCATCGAAGCAGGCAAGGTGACCGCGCTCGTGGGCGAGAGCGGGAGCGGCAAGAGCACGCTCACCTCGCTGCTGCTTCGCTTCGAGCAGGCCAGCGGCGGCCGCTATCTGATCGACGGTGTCGACGTGACGCAGCGATCGATCTCGAGCGTGCGCGGCCAGTTCGCGCTCGTCACGCAAGAGGCGCTGCTCTTCTCGGCCTCGGTGCGCGCGAACCTGCTCGTGGGAAGGCCGCAGGCGACGGCGCAGGAACTCGAGGACGCCTGCCGTACCGCGCAGGCGTGGGACTTCATTCTCGCGCTGCCCCAGGGCCTCGAGACGCCGATCGGCGAGCGTGGCGTGACCTTGTCTGGCGGTCAGAAGCAGCGCCTCGCGTTGGCGCGCGCGTTGGTGAGCCGGGCTCCCGTGCTCGTGCTCGACGAGGCGACCTCGAACCTCGACCCCGAGAGTGAGCGCGAGGTACAGGCCGCCCTGGAGCGCGTGCTCCCCGGCCACACCGCCCTCGTCATCGCCCATCGGCTGGCCACGATTCAGAAGGCCGATCGCATCGTGGTGCTCGACCAGGGGCGCGTGGTGGAGCAGGGCACGCACGCCGAGTTGCTCTCGCTCAACGGCACCTACTCGAAGCTCTGGCGCGCGCAGACGCAGGGCTCGTAACCGTCGGTTTCCGTGCTAGGCGCACGCGGTCGATGCGGCTGCTCTACGTCATCGCGACCTGGGTCGCTTTCGCGTTCCTCTTTCCAGTGCTCGCGCTGATGAAGAAGACGCGTGAGGGGCTCCTGCAGCGCTTCGGCTTCTATGCTGAAGGCATCATTCCCGCCGGTGGCTCGCCTCGCATCTGGCTGCACGGCGCGAGCGCTGGCGATCTGCTCGCGCTGAGCCCGATGATCGATCGCCTGCGCACGAAGTTCCCCGACGCGAAGGTCATCATCTCGACGATCACCAACACGGGCGCCCTCATGGCCCGTGAGCGGCTGTCGAAGAAGATCGACGCCATCGTCTACGCCCCGTGGGATCTCTTCGGAGCGACCCGCCGCGCCGTTCGTGCGCTGAAGCCTGATCTGCTCGTGCTCGAATACACCGAGATCTGGCCGAACCTGATCAGGGCTGCGCACGCGTCGGGAGCACGCCTCGCCCTCACGAACGGCAGGTTCTCGGCTGATCACCTCGGCCGCTACCGTGCGTTCTTCACCCTCATCGAGAACCCGCTCGAAGACATCGATCTCTTCCTCATGCGCGAGCAGGACGAGGCCGAGCGCGTCTTGTCACTCGGCGCAGCCCCGGCTCGGGTGCAGATCACCGGCAACACCAAGTTCGATGCGCTCGTGCCCTCGAGCGAGGCCGCGGAGGATCAGGCGCTGAAGACGGCGCTGGGCTTGAACGCCGCGGGCCGCGTGTGGATCGCGGGCAGCACCCACGAAGGCGAAGAAGAGTTGCTGCTCGACGTCTACAAGCGCCTCATCGTCGAGGTGCCTGATCTGCGCCTCGTGATCGCTCCTCGCTACATCGATCGCGCGCCGCGGGTGTTGTCGTTGATCGAAGCGGCTGGGCTGCACGGTGGGCTCCGCTCCGCAGGAAATCCGCAGGGCGCTCCGGTGGTCGTGCTCGACAGCATCGGCGAGCTCGCGCGCGCCTATCGCCTCGCGACCGTCGTCTTCGTCGGGGGCTCCTTCATCACGCGCGGAGGGCAGAACATTCTCGAGCCGGCCGCCCAGGGAAGACCGGTGCTCTTCGGCCCCCACATGGAGAACTTCCGCGACTCGGTCGGCGTGCTCGTCGGCCGGGGCGGGCTGCAGGTGAAAGATCCCGACAACCTCTTCAAGGTGCTCTCGGAGCTGTTCTCGCGGCCAGAGACGATCGAGTCGCTCGGTGAACTCGCGCGCAAGGCCGTGCGGCAGGTCTCGGGTGCCAGCGATCGCAACGTCGACGCGATGGCGAAGCTGCTCGCGGAGCGCCGGTCTTGAAGGTGCTCCACCTGCTGGCGTCACCCTTCTTCAGCGGCCCCGCGGAGTCGTTGACCCAGCTCGCGCTCGCGCAACGCGCCCTCGGGCACGAGGTCTCGGTCGCGGTCGATCGCAAGCGCACCTCGACCGACGCCGAAGAGCTCGCGGTTCCCCGTCTGCAATCGCTCGCTCTCCTCGCCGACGTCGGCCTCGAGCTGTCCGTGAAGTCCTCTCCGCTCGCCGTCGCGAAAGACATCAAGACGCTGAAGGGCCTCTCGGTCGACGTCGTGCACTGTCACTTCAGCCACGATCACCTGCTCGCGCGCTGGGGGCGGCCGAAGGGGGCGAAGCTGATCCGCTCCATTCACGCGCCTCGCTCGGTGCGCCGCTTCATGCCTGTCGCCGACGGGTGGACCGTGCCCTTCGACGCGCTCGCGAAGTCGTTCTCGCGCGTCATGGTGCTGCCGCCCGTCGTCGATTCGAAGTTCATGCCGCCCGCATCGAGAACCGAGCTGCGACGCCAGCTCGAGCTGCCCGACGTTCCGCTCATCGGAATGGTCTCGACCTTTCAGTCGTCGCGGCGCCACGATCTCGGTGTCGCCGCATTCGAGCAGCTGATTCGTCGTCGGCCCGAAGCCCAGCTCGCCCTCGTCGGAGACGGCGAGCTGCTGCCCGTCGTCAAAGCGCTCGTGAAGTCGAAGGGCCTTTCGGCGCGCGTTCACTTCGTCGGTTACCAGCGAGGAGAGGCGTTCGTCCGCTGGCTCCAGGCGCTCGACGAGGTGTGGATTCTGGGGCTCGGCAACGACTTCTCCGCGAGGGCCGCGGCGCAGGCTCGTGCGTGCGGCGTTCGGGTCGTCGGCGTCGACGAGGGCGCGCTGCCACGGTTCTCCGACGTCATCGTCGAACGACGGCCCGAAGCCGTCGCACTGGCCGCGCTCCAGTCCGAGCGTCGGCAGGTTCTGCTCGAGTCCCAACGGGCCATCGCTCAGCGCGTGCTCGATCTCTACGGAGCGACGACATGAGCGAACGCAGGGCACGCCTTCGCGCAGGTACGGCAGCGCGGTCTGTCGCTCGGCCCGGCTCCCCTCGGGCGAGTTCATGCGTTCACGAGCGCGGCGTTGCCCAGCGCTGCGCGCTCGCCGGAGCGGCCGCATGAGCGTCATCGATCGCCTCTGGTACGGAGAGGCGCTCCCGCTCGAGCGCGCACTCGCGACCATCACGCTCGGCCCGGCGTCGCTCGTGTACGGCGCCATCGGCGCGACCCGCAACGCGCTCTTCGACGCCGGTCTGCTCGCGACCCATCGTGTGAGCGGCGCTCAGGTGATCTCCGTGGGGAACCTGGTTGTCGGCGGCTCCGGCAAGACCCCGCTCGTCATCTTCCTCTCGAAGTGGGGGCTCGCGGCAGGTCGCAAGGTGGCTGTGCTCTCTCGTGGCTACGGCCGGGCTGCACGCGCGCCTCTTCAGTTCGACGGCAGGTCGCTTCCTCCCGAGCCCGAGTGTGGAGACGAGCCCCGGCTGATCGCGCGCTCGTCGGGCGCTACCGTCTTCGTCGACGCCAATCGGGTGGCGGCTGCCAGACGCGCCGTCGCCGCGGGCTTCGACACGTTGATCCTCGACGATGGTTTTCAGCACCGCCGCCTCGCACGCGACGTCGACGTGCTGATCCGGGTGCCTGAAGCCTCGACAGCCGTTCTTCCGCTCGGGCCAGCGCGTGAATTCTCGAGTGGAGCGCGTCGTGCGACCGTCGTCTGGAACGGGCAGGGCGGCGGTGACCCGACGGGAGCGCTCGTCGTGCGCGGCCTGCGCAACGGGCCCGCGTCGCTGCGGAATCAGCGCGTCGTCGCCGTCGCGGGCATCGCCCGCCCGAAGCGCTTCTTCGACACCCTCGAACGCCTAGGCGCCAAGCTGGCCGTCACCGAGCGCTTTCCCGATCACCACCGCTTCACGAAGGCCGAGCTCGAGCGCATTCGGGCCCACGCCGAACGCACGCAGTCGATCGTCGTCACCACCGAGAAGGACGCTGAGCGGCTGCCCGAGGGCTTTCTGGCGACCGTGGTCGAGACCGGGCTCACGGTGACCCAGGGGCTCGAGACGCTCGCACGCGCAGTTGGCTGGCCTTCTGCTTGTGCCCCTGTGGCCGCGGTGGGAGAAGCCGCGCCGTGAGCAGGCTGGCCATGTTCCCGAAGGTGCGCGTGGTGGTGCTCGGTGATCTCGTCGCCGACCACTATCTCTACGGCCAGACCGAACGCATCAGCCGTGAGGCGCCGGTGCTGATCGTCCGCCACGAGCGCGATGAGGTGAAGCTCGGTGGAGGCGCCAACGCCGCCGCAAACGCCCGCTCACTCGGAGGCCAGGTCACCGCCGTTGGTATGCTCGGCAGCGACGAGACTGGTCGGGCGATGCGCTCGCTCTTCAAGACCCAGGGCATCGACGTCGAAGCGGTCTCGGGGCGGGGCGTTCGCACCGAGACGAAGATGCGAATTCTCGCGGGTGGGCTCAGCACGTCGCGTCAGCAGATGCTGCGGGTCGACCGCGGTGCGACGGGGCCGCTGCCTGAGTCGGTTCGCAAAGGCCTCGCAGCGCGCCTCGAGCAGGCCGCCCGCAAGGCTGATGTTCTCGTCGTCTCCGACTACGGCGCCGGGGTCGTGTGTGCCGAGACGCGTGCCGTCATTCGTTCGCTCGCAAAGCGGGGCGCCATCGTCTGCGTCGATTCCCGCTTCGCACTCTCAGAGTTCCACGGTGTCACCGTCTGCAAGCCCAACGAGCCCGAGCTCGCCTCGATTACCGGTCTCCCCGTGCGAACGGACGCCGAAGTCGACGCTGCGGCGAAATCGGCCCTCGAGAAGCTCGACTGCCAGGTGCTGCTCGTCACCCGAGGCCGTAAGGGCATGGTCGTCTACCAGCGCAGCCAGAAGCCGGTTCGCCTGCCCGTTCACGGGCCTGAAGATGCGGTCGACGTCACGGGCGCAGGAGATACGGTGATCGCGACGTTCGCCCTGGCCGTCGGAGCGGGAGCCTCGTTCGTCGAGGCCGCCCGTCTTGCCAACGTCGCGGGCGGCATCGTCGTGCAGAAGCCGGGAACGGCGACGGTCACCCGTCCCGAACTCGCTCGGGAGCTGGCTCGATGAACAAGCGGGTCACCCTCGAGCAGGCCGCTACCCTCGCAGCGAAGTGGCGGAACGAGGGAAAGACGGTTGCCCTGGCCAACGGCGTCTTCGATCTCCTCCACGTGGGACACGTCCGGTACCTTCAGGGGGCGAAGGCGATGGCTGATCGGCTCGTGGTCGCCGTGAACTCCGACGCCTCGACCCGTGCGGTGAAGGGGCCCAGCAGGCCCGTGATCTCCGAAAGCGAGCGGGCTGAGCTGCTCGAGGCGCTCAGCTGCACCGACGCAGTCCTCATCTTCTCCGAGCCTGACGTTCGCACGGTCTTGCGGGCCATTCGCCCCAACCTGCACGTGAAGGGCACCGACTACACCCCCGAGAGCATTCCCGAACGGGCCGAGGTCGAGGCCTGGGGAGGCCGGGTGGCGGTCGCAGGAGACCCCAAGGACCACAGCACCAGCGAGCTGGTGAAGAAGCTCGGTCGTTGAGTTGATCAGCGGGCGCGATGGGCCTACGCAGCCTGCATGCTTCGGAGCATGACGGGTTTCGGAACGGGGCGCGGGGTCGCCGGAGACGAAGAAGTCGTCGTCGAGGTGAAGTCGGTCAACCACAAGTTCTGCGAGGTGAAGGTGAGGCTCCCCAGAGAGCTCGCCGCCCTCGAGACGGCACTGGTCAGGCGCATCAAAGACAGAGTGGCCCGTGGGTCGCTCGACGTGACGGTGAAACGGTCGAGCCGTGGCGCCGTCGGGCTCGTGCCCGTCGTCGACGCGGGCCTCGCGAAGGAATACCGCCGGGCGTTCGCCGAGCTCGCGGCCGCAACGGGCGTTCCTGACACGACGACCGTGAAGGAACTCGCCGGCCTCCCCAACGTGCTCAAGCTCGAAGAACCTGCGGTCGACCTCGCGAAGGTCTCGACGGCGCTCGACTCGGCCGTCGATCAGTCGCTGGCGGCGCTCGAAGTCATGCGGACGACTGAGGGGCGCGCCATCGAGAAAGACCTGCTCGGGCGCCTCGAGGCGGTCGAGAAGTCGGTGCTCGAAGTCGAGAAGCTCTCGCCCGCCTCGGTCGGCGACTACCAGAAGCGCCTCTCGGAGCGGATCGCCGAGCTGACCCAGGGCATGAGCGTCGATCCCCAGCGCATCGCGCAGGAGGTGGCCTTCTTCGCCGAGCGCTGCGACGTCGCCGAAGAGCTCACCCGCCTCAAGTCGCACTTCGAACAGTTCAGGGCGTTGAGCGCGGCTCCCGAGCCGGCCGGTCGCAAACTCGACTTCCTCGTGCAGGAGATGCATCGCGAGGTGAATACGACGGGCTCCAAGAGCGCCACGGCGGCGATCTCGGGCCTCGTCGTTCAACTCAAGGCCGAACTCGAACGGGTTCGCGAACAGGTCCAGAACGTCGAATGAGAACGAACCCTGAAATTCCGATCACTCCGGCTCCGGGCCTGCTCCTGGTGCTTTCGGCTCCCTCGGGCGCGGGCAAGACGACCCTCGCTCGCAGGCTCGAAGGCGAGTTCCCCAAAGCCGAATTCTCCATCAGCTACACGACGCGTGAGCCCCGCGGCCAGGAGAAGGAAGGTGTCGACTACCACTTCGTCGACACCAAGACGTTCGTGCAGATGGTCAACCGTGGAGAGTTCCTCGAGCACGCCGAGGTGCACGGCAACTTCTACGGAACGTCGCGCGGCCTCGTCGATCGCACCATGCTCACGCGCGGCATCGCCGTGTTCGACATCGACGTGCAGGGCGGGTTGAAGATCAAATCGAAGTTCCCCGACGCGGTGCTCGTCTTCATTCTTCCTCCCTCCATGGAAGAGCTCGAGCGTCGCCTCAGGGGAAGAGGCACCGATAAAGAAGACGTCATTCACCGACGCCTCCTCGCTGCGCAGATCGAAATCGAGCGCGGCTCGGAGTCATACGACTACCTGATCATCAACGATGAGCTCGACCACGCCTTTACCGAGCTCCGCTCCATCGTGATCGCAGAGCAGGCCCGCAGAGGCCGGGTTGATTTGAGCCGACTCAATCTGCACCCTCCCGAATTTCCTGAGAAATTCGGAAAATCAGAAAAGTGAAGGAGGGGAGTTGACTCGTCAGGTCCCGATCTGTATATGCGCCGCCCCTCGTTGTCGGGAGGGAAACCGGCGGGCGGGCAGGACGGGTGGTTGGCGAGTCGCGAAAGCGAAGACGGGCGCAGGGAAAAAGAAGTTCGCAGCACCGCAGAAATGATGTTGATCAGAACGCAGAAATAGATGACTAGTAGGTGGCAGCAAGCAGCACGAAGTCAGGAAGTCGTAGTGCCGCAGTCTACAGGTGAATACGCGCGCAGGCTCAGCCTCGGCTGATCACCTGATCAGCAAGCCAGGTCGCTTCGGTGACCACGAAGTACGAAAGGCTTGACGAACTTGAGGAAGGCGATGTACTACTGGCCCTCCCCGCAGCGACGAAGACCTCCGGAGAAATCCGAAAGGCGTCGAAGCAGCGGAGCTGAAAAGCAAAACGGGAAACCGGTTGCAAACAGCGAAAGATGATGTAGAAGACGCCGCATCGAACAACGGTTCGAACGGCAGCAAGAAGTGAAGAAGTCAAGCGGTTTCACCGGAAATCGCTCGTTCTTTGAAAACTGGATAGCAAGCCCAAGAAGTACTGCGAAGAACTGCAGAACACTATCGCTTGAGTCACTGACTCGAGCATCCCTTGCAAAGCTTCGGCGATGCAAGAGAGCACAAGACAATACTCTTTCTTTGGAGAGTTTGATCCTGGCTCAGAACGACCGATGGCGGCGTGCCTAACACATGCAAGTCGAGCGCGAAAGGAGCAATCCGAGTAGAGCGGCGCACGGGTGCGTAACACGTGGATAATCTGCCCTTGAATTCGGGATAACCTTCCGAAAGGTTGGCTAATACCGGGTAAGCTCACGGTGACTTCGGTCGCTGTGGGAAAAGTAGACCTCTGTTTACAAGTTTACGTTTGAGGATGAGTCCGCGGCCCATCAGCTAGTTGGCGGGGTAATGGCCCACCAAGGCTACGACGGGTAGCTGGTCTGAGAGGACGATCAGCCACACTGGAACTGAGACACGGTCCAGACTCCTACGGGAGG
>JAACJQ010000266.1 GCA_016879935.1 Archangiaceae bacterium
CAGCGTGAGCTCTTCGAACTCGGCGAGCACGAAGACGGTGCGCTGCTCCTCCGAGAGTTGCTCGAGCAACCCCTGCACGAGCGTGAAGGCCTCTCGCTCTTCGAGGGCCTGCGAAGGCTCGCGCGGCGAAATGCGGGGAAGGCGCGCGACCTGCGCGAGGTGCGCTTGTGAGCGCAGCTGCCCGCGCCGTTGGTCAGACGCGACGCGCACTGCGATGCCACCGAGCCACGTTCGCACGGTCGAGTCACCGTTGAACTCGTCTCGCCGCCGATGGAGCACGAGGAAGACCTCTTGAACGGCGTCTTCCACGTTCGCGGTCGGCACACCGAGACGCAGCAAGAGCCGCCAGACGAAGTCGACGTGCGCGTCGTACGCCGATGGAACGTCGATGCTCACCAGCGCCAGCCCACCGTGAGCTGCACGTCACCCGCGAAGGCCGGCGTGGTGAACAGTGGCTGGGCGTCGTCGACGAGCGAGGGCCTCACGAGGTTCGCTCGTACTCCAGCAACGAGCACCGCTTCCAGTTGCTCCGTGAGCGCGAGGCCGGCGCGCACCTGCAGGCCCGTGGTCGCGACCGCGAGGCCCTTCGCGAGGCCGGGGTAGCTCGAGAGGCGCCACGAGCCGACGGAGACCGACGCGCAGGGCCCACGGCGCGCCGGGCCGAACGACGGGAGCAGACACGCGGCGCCCTGCAGCTCGGCGAGGTGGAGCACGCGCACGGCACCGACCGGTTGCGCGAACCCGACACGCACGTCGGCGGCGAAGCCGAGCAGGTCTCGACTGGCGAGGAGCGATGCGGCGATGCGCGGCTCGGCTGACGGGAGCGTTCCGAGATCGAGCGCGGCGCCGAGGCCAGCAGAGAAGCGCCAGGTCTTCGGAGCGACGACGGCGGCGGGCGCGGGCACCTCAGGGCTGACGGGCTTCGACTCGACGACCGCGGACGCAGGCTTCGCTTGAAAGCCACCCCGGCTGCCGAGCTGAACGAGCAGCCCGGCCGTGCGCACGGCGTCTTCACACGTGGGCACCGTGGCGCGGCGAATGCCCTCCATCGGCGCGAAGAAGATGACGGTGACGACCCATTGCGAGTCGCGCTCTTTGAGCTGCACCTCGGCGCGACCCGATGCTTCACCGACGAGCGAGACCGTGTCGGGCCGGTTGGGGCACGAGGCTGGAGCTTCCCAGTCGAGCTCGAACGCGGGAGCGGCGGACAACAGAAGTGCCGTGAGCGTGGTGATCATCGGGCAATGAACTGCAGTTCGCGGGGAGAGATGAAACGAACGACCCACCGTTTCGTGACGATGAGCCGCGGGTCACCGAAGTGTCGGTAGACGATGTGGTCCCGATGAATGACCGCTTCTGAAATGATGAACCGATTGTTCGGACCCAACGAGGTTCGAACGACGCTCGGCTCGTCGATTGATGGCGACGTCCCCATCCAGAACCCGGTTCGAGCATGAAGCAGTCGGCCGCGACTCAGTGGCAACTCCAAGAGCTGTATGGCGTCGTTGTAGCCGTCATAGGCGAGTGCGTGCTGCGCGGTTGCACTCACGAGACGACGCCCGAACAGCGGGCAGGTCTGAATGGCCCCGCAGACGGTGGTGGTGCAACCGGGCTCGTAGCTGCACATGTCGGCACCCCACACCTTGTCTGGCGGCTCTGGAAGAAGGACCTGGAGGGTGTCGCTGGTGCCCAATTGCAGGCCGGCGGTCACGACTTCCTTCGAGAACGAGCCACCGTCCCACGTGAAGTGGACGAGGTCGGTTCCAATGACTGAGGTCACCTGTGTCTCGTCGACGCGACAGAGGAAGCACGTGGTGGTGCCCGCCGCGTCGAAGGTGCCAGTCGAGACGAGCCCGCCAGGAGTGTCGAGCCAGCGCTCGACGAGGGTTGTTGGCGAGCGCAACGTCCACAGAACGTTCCCTGTCCAGACCGCAAGTCTGTCATTCGCCGAGAGCGTCTGTTCGATTCCTGCGTCGGAGCCGTACACGACAAACTGGTTCTGGCCGGCAACCAGCAGCCGCCCACTCGGAGTGACCGTTCGTGCCTCGTCGACCCGGTCTGGGTAGCGGCGCACGAAGCCCGCGTCGAAGTCGAACTGCTCGTCGGTCAGAAGCTCTCTCGTCTGCATCGAATTGTTCGCGTTGAGGGTGAGCACCCACGCGCCGAGCGTCGAAGGTGTGATCTCGACCGTCGCCGACCCGTCAGCGTTCGGCCGCGTGACGACCGACACACCAGGCTCCGAAGAGAACGACGCCGTCGCACACCCTGGAAACACGAACCGCCTCGTCGTCTTCGCGAGGAAGAGGCCCAGGTTTTCGGGAACGGAGCACGGGCCCGGAATCACCCCTGCATCGAAGCCCGCATCCACGGCGCTTCCGGCGTCAACTGGGCTGCCCGCGTCTTCGGTCGTTCCCGCATCCACTCCGCCGTCATCGGAGTCGGGATGAGGAATCTCGACTGGAACCACGCACGACGCACTGACGAGAGCGGCAAAGAGAATCGAGAAGCGCACGTTCCTGAGTGGCCGACCCCGGGCCCCTTCGTCACTCAATCGCTTCCCCGGACTCAGTCGAACGAGCGCGGCGATCATCGGCGAATGAACTGCGCTTCACGGGGCGTGAGGAACCGGACGATCCAGCGGTTGGTGATGACGTAGGTGTCTGCTCGACCCGGGTAATCGAGCCTGAGGAGCCGATTTCGATGAGGGATGATCTCGCTGGCGATGCCATCGCCGCGATCGATCACCACGCGCTCGTCTTTCGAGCGCGACACTCGAGTGGTGCCGCCGAACGTCCAGTCCACACGTCGCCGCTTGCTCAGCGGGAGCTCCCAGAGACCAAGCATGCCGTCGGGCCCGGTGAGGACGATGGCGTGTGCGTCATCGGCCCAGAGCATCAGCGCGTCGCCGGGGCGATAGACGCAGGCCTGAATCGCCGGGCAGAGGGTGCTGGTGCAGCCGCGCTCGTACGAGCAGAAGTCGTCAGCCCACACCTTGTCGGTTCCGTCACGAATCAGCCGATTGAACTGACTCTGCAGTTGAATGCCCTGACTGACGATCTGCCTCGCTGAGACGCCCGCGTCCCACGTGAACTGCACCAGGTCGTTGCTGATCATCGTTTCGATCTGGTTCTCCTCGACACGACAGAACACACAGTAGCTGTGGTTCGTCACGTCGATGGTGCCCTCCGAGACGAGACCAGCGGGCGTGTCGACCCAGCGTTCGACTTTCTGGTCGAGGCCGGGTCGTAGAGCCCAGAGCGTGTTGCCTGCCCACGCGAACGAGGAGACGCTCGCGTTGATGGTCTGCTCGACCCCACCGTCGCGGCCGTAGACGGCGAACTGCTCCTGGTTCAACGCGACCAGCAGACGCCCACTGGGTGACACGGTGCGAACGAAGGCGTCGAGCCGGTCGGGATAACGAACGAAGAAGCCAGCGTCGGCGTCGTACTCAGCCCCGGTGACGACATCTCTCGTCTGGGTCGAGTCGTTCGCGACGAGGGTGAGGACCCAGATGCCAACCTGCGAAGGCGTGATCTCGACCGTCGCCGACCCGTCTGCGTTCGGCCGGGTCACGACCGAGACGCCAGGCTCCGAGGAGAACGTCGCGGTCGCGCAGCCAGGGAATTCGAACACCCGCGTACGACCAGCGACGAGAGGGCCGAGGTCGTCGGGAACGGAGCACGGGCCCGAAACGACCCCAGAACCAGATCCGGGCTGAGGGACGTCGACTGGAACCACGCACGACGCGCTGACGAGGGCCGTGACGAGAATGGAAAGGCGCACGTGCCTGTGTGGCCGACCGACGCGCCTTTCGTCAATCGGTCGATTCATGGGGAGGCTCGAGCCACCACTTCGTCAATGCCGCGTCGTCGTCAATGAGCGTTCGCCGCCACCGAACGAGCCCACGCCGTCGCGCGCTCGACCTCTCCCGCGAGGAGCGGTCCATCGGAGCCCTTCACGAGAAAGTGCTCAGGTTTCGCCACGAGGTTGAAGCCTTTGTCCTTCAGCGCTGCGGCTTCACCCTTCGCTGCCGACCCAACGACGAACCAGCCCAGCTTCACGCCCGTGTCGAACGCCGCCGCATCGACATGCGCGGTGCTGAACTCGAGCTGCTGCAACCACTCGCGCAACCCGACTCCGCTGCCCTCGAACTTCCAGCCCTTCTCCTTCGCCTGTTTCTCGGCATCGGCGCGCGTGCCCGGCCTCGTCATGCCGAACGCATGAATCGGGCCGCCCGCGACGACCAGACTTGCGTCGCCCACGGAAGGATTTGCATGCGACACCTCAAGCACCTGCACCTCGTAGAAGGGCTCGAGGCCGGCGCCGATGGCCTCTGCGACCTTCCGCGTGTTTCCGAAGAGCGATTCGTAGACGACGAGGGCCTTCTTGCGTGTCTCGGTCATGGCGTGCCTCCACGACAGCGCTCCAGCAACTCGCGTGCTCGTCCTGCTGGTGGCGCCTTCGCGGTGACGCAGAGCACGAGCGGCCGCTCCGTCGTCGTTGACCCCCCACCTCACGACCCGTACAAGCCGCGCGCCTCTCAAAGGAGCTCTGCATGCGTCTGTCCCTGCTGCTCGCCTGTGCAGCCGTTCTCACCATCGGCTGCGAGAAGAAGACTTCGACCGACCCGAAGCCTGCAGAGGTCAAGCAGCCGGTCGCCGACACGAAGCCCGCCGAGCCCGCGAAGCCGCCCGAGGCGAAGCCCGCCGAAGACGTGCTGCTCCTCGGAGAGGTCGGCTCGCTCACCGGCAGTGAAGCCGCCTTCGGCATCTCGACCCGCGACGGCATCGCCATGGCCATCGACGAAGCGAACGAGGCCGGCGGCGTGAAGGGCAAGAAGCTCGCGGTGCGCGTCTACGACGACCAGTCGAAGCCCGAAGAGGCCGCCAGCGCCGTCACGCGCCTCATCACGCAAGACAAGGTGCTCGTGATTCTCGGAGAGGTCGCCTCGTCGAACTCGCTCGCCATGGCGCCCAAGGCCCAGGAGGCAAAGACGCCGATGATCAGCCCCTCGTCGACCAACCCCAAGGTGACCGAGATCGGCGACTACATCTTCCGCGTCTGCTTCATCGACCCGTTCCAGGGCTTCGTGATGGCGAAGTACTCGCGCGAAGAGCTGAAGTTCAACAACGTCGCCATCCTCACCGACAAGCGCAGCGCGTACTCCGAGGGCCTCACCGAGGTCTTCCAGAAGAAGTTCGCCGAGCTCGGCGGGAAGATCGTCGGCGTGGAGTCGTACTCCAAGGGCGACACCGACTTCCGCGCGCAGCTCACCAACATCAAGAAGCTCAAAGCGCAGGGCCTGTACGTGCCCGGCTACTACCAGGACGTCGCGGTCATCGCGGAGCAGGCGAAGGAGCTCGGCCTCAAGGTGACGATGATGGGCGGCGACGGTTGGGACTCGGCCAAGCTGTTCGAGCTCGGCGGCACCTCGGTGGTGGGCAGCTACGTGTCGAACCACTACTCGGCCGACGACCCGAGCCCGCGCGTGCAGGAGTTCATCAAGAAGTACCAGGCCCGCTACAAGACGACGCCCGACTCGCTCGCGGCGCTCGGCTACGACGCGGCGCGGGTGGCCATCGAGGCGATGAAGCGGGCTCCCGAGCTGACGGGCCCGGCGATTCGCGATCAGATCGCCATCACGAAGGACTTCCCCGGCGTGGCGGGCACCATCACCCTCGACGAGAAGCGCAACCCGGTGAAGCCGGCCGTCGTGCTCAAGGTCGAAGAGGGCAAGTTCAAGTACGTCTCGACCGTCGCACCGTGAAATTGGAGCGATGATCTACGACCTCGCCCAGCACCTGATCAACGCGATCGCCGCAGGCACCATCTACGCCCTGGTCGCCCTCGGCTACACGATGGTCTACGGCGTGCTGAAGCTGATCAACTTCGCGCACGGCGACGTGATGATGGTCGGCGTGTACGTCGGCTACGCGGTCGCGTTCCTGCTCGGCAAAGAGGCGTCGACCTCGCTGCTCGGGTTCCTCGCGGTGTTCCTGGTCGCGATGCTGGTGTGCGCGCTCATCGGCTTCCTCATCGAGCGGTTCGCGTACCGGCCGCTGCGCGAGAAGCCGCGGCTCACGTCGCTCATCACGGCCATCGGCATTTCGTTCGCGCTGTCGTACGGGTTTCAGCTCGACGCGACGGTGTCGAAGGTGCGCGACGAGGTGACGGGCACGGAGTCGTGGAAGCTGACGTCGACGCCGTGCGCGGCGAACAGTGAGTGCGTGACGTTGCTCCCCGGAGCAGCGGCGCGGCGCTTTCCCACCATCATCGAGTCGGTCGAGTGGCTGAAGTTCTCGAGCGACGACGAGGTGAGTGAGGTGCGGTTGCTGAACTGGCAGGTGATGAGCTTCCTCATCGCGGTCGGGTTGATGGTCGCCCTGCAGGTGCTCGTGTACCGGACGAAGTTCGGCAAGGCGATGCGAGCGGTGTCGCATGACCATCGCACCGCGGCCCTGCTCGGCATTCCCGTCGATACGGTCATCGCCGGCACGTTCATGCTCGGGTCGGCGCTCGCAGCAGGAGCGGGCATTCTGTACGCCATCAAGGACAAGCAGGTTCAGCCGCTGATGGGCATGTACGTGGGCCTGAAGGCGTTCGTCGCAGCGGTCATCGGCGGCATCGGGAACTTGAAAGGCGCCGTCACGGGAGCGCTGCTGCTCGGCCTCTGTGAAGAAGGCGTCGTGTGGTTCGGCAGCTCGTCGTGGCGTGACGCGGTGGCGTTCGGGTTTCTGATCATCGTGCTGCTGTTCAGGCCCGAAGGTCTGTTCGGTCGCGCCGTCGCCGAGAAGGTGTGACGCTCAGCGCTTGTACGTCGCCGTCAGCTTCGCCTTCCCGAGCGCGTTCGCGTTCAGGAAGTAGCCAATCATCGCGGCGGTCGCGTCGTCGGGCACCTCGAGCTTGTCGACCTTCAACGCGAACACCGTCACCACGTAGTGGTGCGCCTTGTCTTTGGGCGGCGGGCAGGCGCCACCGAACCCCTTGGCGCCGAAGTCGGTGCGGCCCAGCTTCGCGCCCTCGGGCGCCTTGTCCTTCAGGTCGGCGGCGAGCGACGTCGTCGTCGCGGGAACGTCGTAGACGACCCAGTGCCACCAGCCGCTGCCCGTCGGCGCGTCAGGGTCGTAGATGGTGACGGCGAAGCTCTTCGTTCCTTCGGGCGCGTTCTTCCAGCTCAGCTGCGGAGACTGGTTGTCACCCGTGCAGCCCATGCCGTTGAACACCTGCGCGTTCGACAGCGACTTCCCATCCTTCACGGTCTCGCTGGTGACGGTGAACGGTGCGGCGACGGCCGAGAACGAAACGAGCGCGGCGAAGAAGATGACTCTCATCGGTGACTCCCTGGGTGCTGCGAGGTGGGAGCCCTTCATGTCGCCAACCCGTTTCGCTGCGCGCTCACAAAGCGTCACGAACCGCTCAGCGTTTGACCGTCATCGGGTCGACGCCGAAGCGCGCTTCGAACTGGCGAGAGAACGCATGCACCGACCGATACCCGCTCTGCGCCGCCACCGTCTTGAGCGGCAACGTGCGTGTCTGGAGCAGCGCCACCGCGTGATGCAGCCGCGCCTCGGTGACGACCTCACGCAGCGACGTGTCCTCCGACGCCAGCTTGCGCCGCAGCGTCGCGCCCGAGACGTGGAGCAGCCGCTCGAGCATCGCCGAGCTCCACGGCCGCGCCGGCGCCTCGCTCACCAGCGCACGAACGCGCGCCTCGAGCCGCTCCTCACGCGCGTCGAGGAACCCGCTGTGCCCCGCACGCACGAGCGCGAGCATCAGCCCGAGAATCGCGTGGTCCTGCCGGGCGGAGTCGGAGGCGTCGTTGGCGAGCAGCGCACGCAGCTCGGGCTCGATGACCGCACGCTCGCCACGCGTCACCCGCCGCGGGTCGGTCGACCGGATCTTCTGTGACACGAGGGTTCGCGCGATGTCGACGAGCTCCCAGCGAAAGACGATGGCCCAGCCGCGATAGGGCTCGGTGGCGGTCGGCAGGTTCTCGACGTCGGCGGCGCTCGCGCGGTGCACCGCGAAGAACTGGCCCGCCTCGCAGCGCTGGTCATCGAGCCGCTTCGCGCCCGACAAGACGACGACGATGAGCGGTGAATCGAAGCGCACGGCCCGCAACGCGTACGACCTGGTGGCGAAGATGACGCCCGTCGAGGGCTCGCTGGGAACGTCGACCGGCGCCAGGGGAGTCGAGGCCATTGGTGCTTCACTATTCGCGCGCCGCCACGAACGCGAGCCCCTGGACGACGTCGGTGACATGGTGCGCGCCCGATGCGCACCTGGCCCGACTCCGCGAAGCCCTTTCCCGTGGTGCTTCAGCGCAACTCGTTCTCACCGCGGCTCTCGGCCCGGGCTGGAGACGTCTGGCGCGCGATGCAGGACGTGGTGGTCGACCAGTCGGCGGCGGTGGGGTGGACGCCAGCGCGCTACGAGTCGACGGGCACCATGTTCATCGTGCGCTCGATGACGGTGACGCACGTTCGGGAGCTGCGCTTCGAAGACCAGCTCGTGGGCCGAACGTGGCCGGTGCGGGCGCGGCGCGACATGCTCTTCACGCGTGAGGTGCGCCTCTTCGCTGCCACCGAGCTCGTCGCTGCCGCCTCGCAGGAATGGGCGTACCTCTCTCGCGCGCTCGAGCCAATTCGCGCGGGCCCCGACATCTACTCGGCGTTCGTGCGTGAAGAGGGCTTTCCCTCGGTCGAGCTGCCGCCGCACACGCCCATCGCGGGCCAGCCGATGCACCGCTCCACCTTTCGCACCTGGCACGTGTGGATGGACCCGTTCGGCCACCTCAACCACCCGGCCTACGTCGACTTCTGTGACGAAGCGACGAGCCGCGTGCTGGCGAAGGCGGGGCAGCCGGCGCTGCAGCTCTCTCCGCTCGCCGAGGCCGTTCACTTTCGCGCGGCCCTCGGCGCCGAAGAAGACGTGACGACCGAGGTGCAGCTGCTCGGAGACGTGGGCGACGACGCGGTGCTGCTCGGCCATCGCATTCTCATCGGCGACAAGGTGTGCGCGACGGCGAAGACGGTGCGGCGACTCCTCGGCGTGCCACGTGACGCGTGGCGCGGTGCCTTCGGCGGTTGAGCGAGGTGCTTTGGGGTGTAACGTCACCGCTCCATGGCCGTGAAGCGCACGCAGACCATCGACGAAGAAGTGCCGCAGACGATGATGAATCGGCTGCCGGCGAGCTTCAAACCGCGGCCGCGTCGGGCGCATCAGCTCGAGCAGACGGCCGGCCCGGGGAGCCCCTGCAAACACGAGCTCTCGGCCGACGCGCTCATCATCGGGCGAGGCAGCGCCGCCGACCTGCGCATCGACAGCGACGACGTCAGCCGCACGCACGCCCAGCTGCTGCGCATCGACGACGAGTACACCATCGAAGACCTCGACAGCCGCAATGGCGTCTTCTTGAACGGCCTGCAGGTGCACGCGGCCGTGCTGCGCGACGGAGACCAGCTGCAGCTCGGCGACGTCGTCTTCACCTACAACGAGGGCAGCTGACGATGGGGTTCTTCGTTCGGTTCTGGGGCGTGCGCGGCAGCATTCCGACGCCTGGCCCACGCACGCGCCGCTACGGCGGCAACACGTCGTGCATCGAGATGCGCAGCGACTCCACGGTGCTCATCTTCGACGCGGGCACCGGCCTTCGCGAGCTGGGCGTCTCGCTCATGCGCAACCCGCCGAAAGAGGGCCTCGACCTGCACCTCTTTCTCTCGCACCCGCACTGGGACCACATTCAGGGCTTCCCCTTCTTCGGGCCCGCGTACCTGAAGAACACGACGCTCACCGTGTACGGCAGCGAGAAGAACGAGAACTACCAGCTGCTCTCGGGCCAGATGTCGAACGCGTACTTTCCGGTGGCCTTCAAGGACCTGTCGGCGCGCATCGTGCCCAAGGCCTTCGTCGACGACGAGGTGCAGGCGGGCGACTTCGTGGTGAAGCGCTTCGAGCAGAAGCACCCGGGCGGCAGCGCCGGCTTTCGGGTGGAGCACGGTGGCAATGCCTGCGTCTACGCGACCGACAGCGAGCTCGACCTGATGCTGATCGACCCGAATGGGCCGGCGAAGGCTCCGCGCACGCTGCGCCGACTGCCCACGCCGCTCGTGACGCCGATGAAGAACGCAGACCTGCTCATCGCCGACGCCCAGTACACCGACGAGGAGTACCCGGCGAAGGTGGGTTGGGGCCACGCGCGCGCGAACACGGTCGTCGACCTCGCGATTCAGGCGGGCGTGAAGCAGCTCGCGCTGACGCACCACGACCCGATGCAGTCGGACCGCGACGTCGACGCGAAGGTGCTGACGGCCTCGGAGCGCGCCCGCTCCATCGGTGCCGAGCTCGACGTCTTCGGAGCCAGGGAAGGCGTCACGCTGCGCCTCGACCGCGGTTGACGACTTCCGCGAGCACCCTCACGAGGCCGACGCTCGAGCAGGAGCGGCCGGCAGGCCCTTCACCAGCAAGTACCCGACGAAGGGCACTTCCCCGACGATGGCGGTGAGCGCGACGACCTGCGCGAAGACGGCTCCGAGCTCGGGCGCGACGAGGGTTCCCAGCCCATTGAGGCCGTAGCCGACGCCGGCAATCGCGAGCAGCACGCCGAAGACCCGCGGAATGGCGCCGTGGCGGAAGACGAGAACGCCGAGCAGCACGCAGTGGAGCGCGAACGTCACCTCCCACACGTGCAGCGCGTCGCCATGGAGGTCGAGCAGCGCGAGCGTCGAATCGGCCGGAGCCCGCAGCGCCGCGAGTGACAGCACCACGTTGCCCGCCTGCAGCACCGTCATCGCGAGCCGCGCGAAGGTCGAGACCAGCGCGAGCGTGCGCCCCACGCCTTCGAACGCCACGAAGAGCAACGCCGTGAGCGCGAGCTCGGTCAGCACCACCAGCAGGTCACTCGCGATGCCGAGACGGAACAGGCCCGCGTGCTCGAGGAGGTGCACGGTGCGCACGCCGTCGGCCGTCGACACCACCTGAGACGGCACGAACATCATGCTGAAGGGACCGAGCACGGTGAGCAGCAGGTACAGCAGGCCAGCGAGGCGCGTTTTCATGCCTCCTTTCTTCATGCATTCGACGACGATGTCTGCGGCGAGAAGCGTTGCCCTTCCATGCACTTCTGCATGAATCTCGGGCATGGACTGGCCGCAGGCAGACTTCGACTGGAACCTCGTGCGGGCGTTCCTCGCGACGGCAGAGGAGGGCTCGTACTCGGCGGCAGCGAAGGTGCTCAGGCTCGCGCAGCCCACCGTCGGCCGGCAGGTGGCGTTGCTGGAGCAACAGCTGGGCGTGGCCCTGTTCGAGCGTGCTGGCCGTGGCGTGGCGCTGACGCCGACCGGCCTCGAGCTCGTCGAGCACGTGCGCAGCATGTCGGAGTCGGCGCTCAAGCTGTCGCGCGTCGCCGCCGGGCAATCGCTCGCGCTCGAAGGCCCCATCATTCTGTCGGCGAGTGAAGTCGACGCGACGGTGCACCTCGCGCCACTCGTGCCGAAGCTGCGCGCGCTCGTTCCCGGACTCGAGGTCGAGCTCATCGCGTCGAACGAGGCGCAAGACCTCCGGCGCCGTGAAGCCGACATCGCGCTGCGGGGCTTTCGCCCATCGGAGCCCGAGCTCATTGCCCGGCGCGTTCGCGACAGCCACGCGTGCCTCTACGCCTCGACGCCCTGGCTCCGCGCCTTCGGCAAGGTGACGAAGCGCTCGCTCTCGCGCGCCACGTTCATCGGCTTCGACAGGAGCGACACGCTCCGACGTGGGCTCGCGGCGCTCGGGCTCGAGCTCACCGCCGACAACTTCCCCATTCTCACGCGCAGCCAGCACACGCAGTGGGCGCTGGTGAAGGCCGGTGCGGGCATCGGCATCATGACGACCGAGGTCGGCGACCACGAACCCGGCGTGCAGCGCGTGCTGAAGGAGCTCCCGCCCATCACCATTCCCATGTGGCTCGTCACCCATCGCGAGGTGCATACGAGCCGGCGCGTACGGGTCGTCGCCGACTTCCTCTTCTCGGCCCTCGGCGGAACGCGTGACGACGGCGAGCTGGTGTGGACGTCGTCGGGCCGCGGCAAGGGCAGCGTTCAACGCCGGCGGGCAGAGAAGTCGTGACGCCTCGTCGCGTTGGGCTAAAAACCAGACGTGCCCCGACCTCTGCGTGACCCGGTGAAGAGGACCCTCGCGCCCCGCCGTGAGCCCGTCGCCGATGTCGTTCGCCGCACCGATGAACGCCGCGCCCAGGTGTCGCTGCACTTCAAGATTCTCACCGGCTACGTGGTGCTCGCCGCCGCGCTCGTCGGGCTCTTCGCGCTCGGCGCCGCCTGGGACTGGACGCTGAAGATCATCGCGGCCTCCATCGTGACGCTCGTGCTGGCCATCGTGCTGCCCTCGCTCGTGCTCCGGGTCAGCCGCGTGCGCGTGTTGTCGGCGACGGCGCTCGAGATCTCCCGCGGAGACCTCAGCCGGCGCGTGAACCTCGAAGCGGGCGGTTTGCGTGACGACATCGACGAGCTCGCGGTCGCCATCGCCGACATGCAGGAGAACCTGCGCGAGCTGGTGAGCTCGATTCAGCGCACCGCCGAGTCCGTCGCGTCGTCGGCCTCCGCGCTCGAGGGCAGTGCCGAGGGCGTCAACGCGCAGGCCACCGAGGTCGGCTCCTCGATGATTCGCATCGCTGCCGGCGCCGAGTCGCAGAAGTCGCTCGTCGGCAAGGCGAGCACGGCCATCACCGACATGGCGCAGGCGCTCCAGCGCACCGCCGCCACCGCCGAGGAGTCGACGAAGGCTGCCGCCGCCACCAGCGCCTCGGCCGTCGAAGGCAGCAACGCCGCCACGCTCGCCGGAGAGAAGGTGCGCAAGGTGTTCTCGCGCATCGAGGCCGCCAGCCACGAGGTCTTCAAGTTCGGAGAGAAGACGCAGGAGATCTCGAAGATCGTCGACGCCATCACCAACGTCGCCCAGCAGACGAACCTCCTCGCGCTCAACGCCACCATCGAGGCCGCGCGCGCCGGTGAGTACGGCCGTGGCTTCGCCGTCGTCGCCGACGAGGTTCGCAAGCTCGCCGAGAGCGCCGGCAAGAGCGCCGAGCAGATCAGCCTGCTCGCCCGCAACATCAGCCAGCAGTCGACGCTCGTCGTGAGCGCGATGAAAGAGGGCATCGAAGAGCTCGCCGAGGGCCGAGAAGACCTGACGACCATCGTGCGCTCCATGGGGCGCATCTCTGACAGCGCGCGCAACGGCGCCGAGAAGGTGGCCCTCATCAGCGACTTCGCGCGCGAGCAGCAGAAGGGCTCGGAGTCGATGGTCTCGGCGATGACCGAGATCTCCTCGGTCGCACGCAACAACGCCGAAGCGACCGACGCCGTGAAGCGCGTCATCGAAGAGCAGACCGAGGCCGTGTCGCAGATGACGGCCGCCTCGCAAGAGCTCGCGAACCTGTCGGAGGAGATGCAGGTCATCGTTCGCCGCTTCAGGTTGATGTGAACGCCCGCGAGGAGTTCGCGCGAACCCAACGCGCCCGCGAACGCCTCGCCCCCGACGACCCTGCCGACTCGAAGCTCGCCAGACGCGAGGCCGAGCTGCTGCGCGTGCATCGCGACGACTGGCAGGTGAACGACTTTCGCGACGTCTTCCGTCGCGGAGCGGTCGTCGAAGTCACCCTCGACGCGACCAGCACCCCCTCGAAGCGCCGAAGCCCGTCGTGCCCGAGCCGCCGCCGCCGAAGCAGCGGCCGGCTCCCACGCCGGTGCCGCGCCGCAGAGACCGCCTCGCGGGCTTGAAGGAGCTCGTCGGTCGGGCGCACTTCGCCACGTGGGATGGCTACGTCGACGCGAGGGCCATCGCGCGCGGCGAGCAGCTCATCGATGACTGCGCGCGTGCCCTGCAGACGGCGCCTGAAGCGAAACAGCTGGCCGTGCTGCGCCGCTGCATCGCGGGCTTCAACCGGTTCTCCGACTCGCTGCACACCATCGAGGCCGAAGACATCATGACCACCTTCGACCAGCTGGTTCGGTACACGACGTACGCGGGCGAAGAAGACCTCGCCGACCGCTGGCGCGACTTCTGAGCGCGTAGGCCGCGTTTCGACGACCTCGTCGAAGTCACTCGCGAGGAACACGCGCGTTCTCGCGGACGCCGAGCGACGGAGCTACGCCTCGGGGTGACGAACGGAGTCGCGACGGTGTTGCTGCTCGCGGCCCAGGGAGTGCTCGAGCGCACGGCACAGCTTCTCGGCGGCTCCACCCACCGCGTCCAACACGACGCTCGCGTGGTGCGTGACGGCCTCGGGGTTGCGCCCGGCAATGCGAACCTCCATCACGCAGCGCACGTCGTTCTTCGCGTGGCCACGGCCGTCTTCGTCGCTGAGGTGCACCTCGACGCGGCTGATGCGGTCGCTGAAGTGGGAGAGCGCGCTCGTGACCACGTCTTTGATGGCCTCGCGCCGGTCTTCGTGCCCTGTCAGCGTCGCATCAGTGTTGATTTGAATGATCATCGGATCTCCTGAAGCGGGTCCGGATCGATTGACTGCAAGGTCGCGTCCACGAGGGAAAGCCCGGCAATCGTTCGAATCTTCAGGCCTGGCCGCGTCAGGGCGAGGTCGCTGGCTTCGCGCAAGCGAGGTGCGTGCGCAACTTCAGCGCGAGGCGCCCTTCTCAGCGCCACAACAGCCATACGGCCCCTCCGTCAGCGGCCTGTGGATTTTCCGAACAGGAGCACCGACCCATCGAGGCTCCGGCCGAGGGCTGCACCAAACCATTCGCGGCCTCGACATCAGCCTGCCGATGGAGTCCGTCGACGTGGCGCTCAGCCACGACGAGTGGAGGGTCAGTGGCTCGAGCACAGCGCGATGAGCTGCGCGCCCGACTGCTGAAGCACCTTCGGGCCCAGGCCCTTCACCTTGAGCAACGCCTGCTGAGAGGTCGGCCTCGCTTCGGCGACGGCGACGAGGGCCCGGTTCGTCAGCACCCGAAACGCGGACACCCGTCGCCGCTTCGCTTCACCCAGCCGCCACGCGCGGAGGGTCTCGACGAGACGGGCGCTCTCACCCGTCGACGGCAGCTCGACCGCGGGCGTGCGAGGCGCGCGTTTCGTTCGCCGTGCCCTCTTCTGCGGAGCGCGTCCCCGGCGTTCCGGGGCAGGCTGGCTCTTCGGCGCGAGCAGGGCTCGTTTCGGGTCTCCCTCGCCGATGACGTACAGCCGCTGGTACGGAATCGACTGGCCGTCCTTCTCGAACACGGCGTCGTCGAGGCGCAGCTGGCCCGCGCGCGCGAGGCCACGCACGAGCCGCTCGAACTGGGGCCGGGCCTCGGGCGCCTCACCCAGCACCTCTTTGCAGAGCCGGCCAATCGACTGCCCCGGCAGGGCCCTCAACCGCGCCACCACCTCGGACAACACGGTGACTTCGCCCATCGTCGGCGGCTCGAAGGTGGCGGCGATGCAGCCTGACGGGTTGCAGACGTCACACTGCCCGCACCGCTCGAGCGTGTCGGTCTGGTCGCCGAAGTGCTTCACGAGCGACACCATTCGGCACTGCGCGCTCTCGGCGAAGCGGGCCATGAGGGCGAGCTGCTCCACGCGGAGT
Organism: Archangiaceae bacterium; assembly: GCA_016879935.1. Taxonomy (GTDB): domain Bacteria; phylum Myxococcota; class Myxococcia; order Myxococcales; family Myxococcaceae; genus Xiheimicrobium. Next base: position 15,575 of record JAACJQ010000266.1, read on the forward strand.
CGGCGCTGTGCCTCGTACGGCGCCTGCCAGCCGTCATGGCCCTTCGTGAGCTGGTCTTCGGTGACGCCGCGAACCCCGCCGTGAATCCACAACTTCTCGAGCGCCTTCTCGAAGTCGTCCATCGAGATGCGGGTGCGACGGCGAACGCTCTCGGCGTCGTGTGGAGTGTCGCTCAGCGCGCGAGCCAGCTTCGCCAGCACCGGCACGTCGGGGTAGTCGCGCTCGAGGAAGAACTCGTGCGTCTTGCGGTCGACGAAGTGGTGCATGAGCACCGCGCGGGAGGGCTTCCCGTCACGGCCGGCGCGGCCAATCTCCTGGTAGTAGCCCTCGACGCTGCCGGGCAACGCGAGGTGCAGCACCGTGCGCACGTCGGCTTTGTCGACGCCCATGCCGAAGGCGACGGTGGCGACGATGACGTCGAGGTCGCCGTGGAGAAAGGCGGTCTGCGCCTCTTCACGCGCCTGGTTCGACATTCCCGCGTGGTACGGCGCGACGCGCAGGTGGCCCGAGAGCACTTCGGCGGTGGCTTCGGCGCTCTTGCGGGTGGCGGCGTAGACGATGGCGGGCGTGCGGCCCTTCTGGAGCAGCCACTCGAGCGCGCGCTCGGGCCGCTCCTTTGGCAACACCTCGAGGGCTTCGATGGCGAGGTTGTGACGGCGAAAGCCGTGAATGAGCTGCCGCGCGCCGGGGCGAAGGCCGAGCTGCTTGACGATGTCGCGCTGCACGAGCGGCGTGGCAGTGGCGGTGAGCGCCATGACGGGGGCGGGCCGGAGCGACGGCAGGCGTTCTCCGAGCAGGCGGTAGTCGGGGCGAAAGTCGTGGCCCCACTGCGAGATGCAGTGCGCTTCGTCGATGGCGATGAGTGACGGCGTGCGGCGGGCGAGCAGCTCGGGGAAGCCGGCGACGCCGAGACGCTCGGGCGCGATGAAGAGGTAGTCGAGCTTTCCTTCGAGGTAGTCGGCGCAGACGCGGCGCGACTCGGTGCGCGGGCGGCCGGAGTGAATGCGCTCCGCCGCAAGCCCGAGCGACTGGAGCCGGGCGACCTGGTCTTCCATCAGCGCGATGAGCGGGCTGACGACGAGGGTGGTGCCACCGCGCGCGAGGCCGGGCAGTTGGTAGCAGAGCGACTTGCCGGCGCCGGTGGGCATGACGAGCAGCACGTCGTGACCGGCAATGGAGGCGTCGCACGCTTCCTGTTGGTGCGGGCGGAAGGAGGCGTGACCGAACTTCGCGAGCAGCGCGCGGGGGTCGCTGGTGGCGCCGCGTGGCGGGCGTTTGCTCGCGGCGCTGCCGTCGGCGTTCGGCACCGGCGCAGGACGGCTGTCGTCCTCAGAGGTGCGGGAGGTGATTCCGTTCGTCTGGCGGCGCAGGCCGAAGCCGCCCTCGGGCGTTGCTCGAGCGAGACCGGCCTGGACGTGGTCCGGTGACGCAGTCGAGGAGGCGCCGATGAGACGCTCGGTGCTGCCGCTCGCAGCGAGTGGCTGTGATGAAGCTCCCGCCTGTGGCGATGCACTTGACGAACCGAGCAAGTGCTCGGTGCCGCCGTTCGCAGCGCTTCGCTGTGACGAAGCTCCCGCCTGTGACGAGCGCCCCGACGCAGTTGGCGAACCGAGGACGTCCTCGGTGCCGCCGTTCGCAGCGCTCCGCTGTGACGAAGCTCCTGTCTGTGTCGAGCGCGTTGGCGAACCGAGGAAGTGCTCGGTGCCGCCGTTCGTGGTGCTGCCCTGTGACGAAGCACCCGCAGGCGCCGAGCGCGACGCAGGTGGCGAAGGTCGGAGAACGTGCTCGGTGCCGCCGTTCGCGGTGCTGCGGCGTGACGGCGACGCAGCCGAAGCGTTCCCGAGGAAGTGCTCGGCCCCACCGTTCGCGGTGCTGCGCGGTGACGACGTTCCGCCCCCGCTGCCGCGCGAAGAAGTCGTCGCTGGCGAGCCTGCACGGAACGGCTCGGCACCCCGCGGTGACGAATTGCGAGGCGCGCCCGGCGGTCCGTCACGCCGCACCACTGGTGGAGGGTTGTTCCGGATTCTCCCGATGACGGCCTCGACGTACCGCTCGATGCCCGAAATGAACTCAGGCAGCGCGCCCTGCCCCTTCGCGATGCGCTGCAGCTTCGCTTCCCACGCGCCCGTCATGGCCGCGCTCTTCACCTCGGGGTCGACGACCTCGATGAGGCGAATGCCCTTCTCGGTCACCGCGAGCGCCTTGCCTTCACGCACCACGTACTCACGCGACAGCAGCGTCTCGATGATGTTGGCGCGGGTCGCAGGCGTACCGAGGCCGTTCTCCTTCATCGCCTCGGACAGCTCGCGTTCATAGAGCGTCTTCCCGGCGGTCTCCATCGCGGTGAGCAGCGTCGCGTCGGTGAGCCGCGGCGGAGGACGCGTGCGTTTCGGCACCGCCTTCGCGTCGAGCACCTGCTGCACCTGCCCGGCCTTCAGGCCCGATGGGAGCAGCCCTTCTTCTTCGGCCTCTTCTCCGGGTGCGCGCTTCTCGGTGGGTGGCCGCACGTGGCCGACGTCGAGCACCTTCCACCCGAGCTGCTCGATGGCGGTGCCGTGGCTCAGGAAGCGGTCGACGAAGCCGGGGTTGGTGATGAGCGTCGTCACCTGTGTCGCGGCCCAGGTGAAGTCGTCATGCCAGGCCTGCAGCAGCCGCCGGCAAATCAACTCGTACACGCGACGTTCATCGACACTGAGCGAGCGGCCGTCGGGTGACGTCGCGGTGGGAATGATGGCGTGGTGGTCGCTGACCTCGGTGTCGTCGACGAAGCGCTTCCCCAGCGGCCGCGAGCCCGTGCCCGGAGCGAGGTGCGGGCGGAACTGTGGACCAATCGCGTCGGTGACCGCGCGCAGCGTGCCTGCGACTTCGGTCGACAGGTGCCGACTGTCGGTGCGCGGGTAGCTGATGAGCTTGTGTTGCTCGTACAGCGCCTGCGCAAGCTCGAGGGTGCGCTGCGCCGAATAGCCGTAGAGGCGGTTGGCGTGGCGTTGCAGTTCGGTGAGGTCGTACAGCTGCGGCGGCGGCAGCTTCTTCTGCTTCGAGGTGACGTCCGAGACGGTGGCGACGCCTGACTTCGCGCGCGCGACGATGGCGGCGGCCTCTTCACCCGACTTCGGGAGCCGGCGTGGGTGCTCCTTCGCGCCATCGCGGTGCCAGACACCGGTGTACTGCTCCTTCTCTCGCGGAGAGAACGTCGCGACGACCTCGAGGTAGTCCTCGGGGACGAAGTTGCGAATCGCGAGCTCACGTTCGACCAGCAGCGCGAGCGTCGGGGTCTGCACACGGCCGACCGACAGCTTCTCGTCGAGCGACAGGCCGTACGCGCGAGAGAGGTTCATGCCAACGAGCCAGTCGGCGCGGCTCCGGCCGAGCGCGGCGTTGGCGAGGCCATCGAAGTCGGCTTGCGGGCGCAGCTTCGAGAAACCGGCACGAATGGCGCCGTCGGTGAGCGACGAAATCCACAAGCGCTTCACCGGGCGGCGACAACCCGAGGCCTCGGCGATGAAGCGGAAGATGAGCTCGCCTTCGCGCCCGGCGTCGGTGGCGCAGATGACCTCGGTGACGTCGGGAGCCGTGAGCGCGCGCCGCACGATGCCGAACTGCGAGGCCGTCTGGTCGAACACGCGCAGCGGCCAGCGGCGCGGAAACATCGGGAGCAGGTCGAAGCTCCAGCGGCGCCACCGTTCGTCGATGCCGTCGGGCTCTTCGAGACCGACGAGGTGACCGATGGCCCAGGTGACGACGTAGCCGTTGCCGGTGAGCACGCCTTCGCCACGCGCGTTGGCCCCGAGCACCCGCGCGAGGTCTCGGGCGACAGAGGGCTTTTCGGCGACGACGACGATGCTCACGTCAGTGCGTCATACACGGTGGGGCTGACATTCACGCGCCGCGCTCGATCAGGAACTCAACTCGCGCAGACGTTCACACAGCGCCTTGAACTCGGGGCTGCGCTTCACAAGCGCCTGCATGTCCGCCTTCGCGACGAGCAGAAAGCTGTTCGCGCCCTCCTTGGTCCAGCCTGACTTCTTGAGGGTGGCGAAGACCTCGTCCTTGGGAATGCGCTCCAGCGGCCGGGCGAGAAACGAGTCGGCGATGCACCACGACTCCATGACGACGGACATGAAGCGAAGGTCGGCTTCAGTCGTTCCTTTCGGCTTCGTCCACCCGTCACCCTTCCTCTTCCTGACGTGCTCCCAGCGGGTCGAGGCGTTGACCACCTCTTCGGCATCGACGACCAGCAGCGCGGCTTCCTCTCGACGAAGCTCAAGGTGGTCTTTGAACTGATTGAAGGCCTCGAGCCGGGAGCCACAGAAGATGAAGCTCGGCTTCCTGTGGCCGAGCGTTGACGCAAACAGCTTGCTGAACGCTTCACGAGCAACTCGCCTGAGGTCCTCACGCTCGGCCCCCTCGACGTAGATGCGCGCGCCACGGAGCGCCGGAGGCTTCACCATCGATTTCCTCCGATGGCCCCCGCTGCCCAGATCTCACCGAGCGATTCACCGCGCTTCTGCCATGACGCGATCAGCTTCGAGTTGACGCGCTCGACGCGAGTGCCGCGCTCATCTCGATCGAACGCGTAGACGCACTCCGGCTGGTCGCTGAACGCACTGACGAGCAGTGACGAGTGTGTGTTGACGATGATCTGTCGGCGAGTGCTCGCGCTCCTTAAGAGGTCGCCTAGCGAGCGAATGGCGTCTGGGTGCAGGCCCAGTTCTGGCTCATCGAGGAACAGGGGGCTGTGGCTCTCCTCGTCAAGCAGGATCAAACCAAGCACCAGCCAGTGTAGGGTTCCGTCAGACAACCGAGACGCGGGAGTTCGTCGAGCGCGGCTCGATTCCATGAAAACGATCTGCGTCGAACCCATGACGAACTCAGCGAGTGCATCGTCGACGTTTGGCATCACAGTCGTGATGTGACGGAGCAACCGCTCGCGAAAGCCTCTCTGCTGCAACAAGGTGTTGAAGCGAAGTGGCGCGTTCGAGCCGTCCTCAAGCAGGTAACTCTGAACTGTCGCACTTGCGCGAGTAGACCTGAGAATGTTCGTGCGGCGACCAAAGCCCCATTCGGCAAAGAAGCTCATCGAGGCGAGCGACTCTCGCATGGAGCGCATCACCGATTCATCGGTCGGGTGGCGGAGCGCGTCGAGCACGGTATTGCTCGCGCCCACTGGTTCCTTCTCAACCCGTCGGCCGAACTTCCGCTGAACGAAGAAGTTGGCGACCGTCGATCCCGAGCGCCAGAACAGCTTTTCGTCAGCCGGCTGCCGCGCAAACTCGAGCACTTCGATCAAGAATTCGACATCGGCGTTTCCAGATTGGCCAAAGCCCAGCTGGTAGGAGAGTTCAACATCTCCTTCGACCACCACCTCCACTTGAGCGGCATTGGCCCAGCCACGGCTATCGCTCCACAGCCAATCCTTCACCTCGGAACTCGAAGTGAGGAAACCGCGAACGTTGCGCTGCGCTTCCTGCAGAAACCGCGCAGCCTCGAAGAGGTTTGACTTGCCGCTGCCGTTGGCACCAACGAAGACGTTCAAGTTTCCCAGCTCGACCCCGGGGAAGTCAGGCGCGAACGAGAGAAAACCGCGTGGCGTGAGCTTCTTGATGCGTGGAAACCACGCCTTCTGCGGCGCGAGGGGATTCTTGCGGGTGCTGCGCTTCGGCATCGGCCTCCTCCAGCACACAGAGGGCGCCCAGTGAAGTGCGCCTTCGAGTGTTGGTGGACGATAGGTGACCCGCACTGAAACGCACGACCCCTCATTGAGCGACTGATATCCGTCCTGGTCGCCGAGTAGTCACCGAGCAGGGAGCGGCTCGGGACCTGCTGAGGCCTCAAGTCAGGGAGCCTCTGCTTCGACGACGACGAACGAGCGCGAGCAGGCCGAGCATCGGAGCGAACTCTCCGCCCGACATGCAGCCGCACCCGCCCATCACCATCATCGGATCCGTGGCGTTGCCTCCCGCCGAGCCGCCTGCTGTCGCTGAGCCGCCTGCCGTCGCTGAGCCGCCCGCCGTCGCTGAGCCACCCGCCGTCGCCGAGCCACCTGCCGTCGCCGAGCCACCCGCCGCTGCCGAGCCGCCTGCCGTCGCCGAGCCGCCCGCCGTCGCCGAGCCGCCTGCCGTTGCGGAGCCGCCTCCCGCCGCGCCTCCGCCAGCGCCGCTCACGCCCGGTTCAGCCGCGCGCCAATCGATTCCCGACACCGCGACGTACGGAGGGCTCGCAGGCACCGCGCCGTTCGTCACCAACACCACGCTGCGAAACGGATCGAGGTGCACTGTCGCACCGACCGCTGCCCCATCCGCCAACGTCCACGCTCCGGCGGGCGTCGGAACATCAGCAACCACCTCCGTGTCGTTGAACACGAGCAGCGCGTTCTTCCGAACGATCGAACTCCCGGTCGCGCTCGCCCAGTTCGGAGCCGCCGCCGTCCATGCCGCGAGCGTGTCGTAGTTGTTCGACCCTTCCCGAATCACGTTCGCCCCCGTCGCGGGAGCGATGAACGTACTGTTCGTCATCACGCCGTAGTCGATGCCCGCCTCGAACGAGAGCGCGATGGGCGTCGGAGCCGGGTACGGCGGCAACCACCAGTGCGTCAGGTTCTCCGACCGAACGAGCCGCCGCGAAGGCAGCACTGCCGCCAGCACGTTGTTGCTGATGGTGTTGTTCTGATTGTTGCCCGCGTTCCCCGACAGCCCGAGCCCACCCGTGCGATTATCGACCGCGACATTTCCACTCACCGTGCACGTGAAATTATTGGGCAACATGATGCCGAGCCCATTGCTCCCGGCGATGGTGTTATTCTCGATGCGGGTGTCGTGGAAGTTCGACAAGAACTCCGGCCAGATGCCGTGCCCCAGCGGCCACCACTCGTGCGAGGTCTCGAGATCGCCGATCGTATCGAGAATGATGTTCTCGCGAATGATGGAGGCGTTGCAATTCGTATACACTGCCGCCCCATCATTCAGGGTACCCATCGCGCGAACGAAGACGTTGCGCTGAACCGTCTGCCCGTCGCTGCCGAGAATCACGCCCGCGTAGCCGATGTCGACGAAGCGATTGAGCTGCACGACGGCGGCGTTCGCACGACCGAGGACGACTCCGGCGGCGTGCCACGAACCGCTCCCGCCGTAGCCGCGCTGCATGCCGATGCGGAGGAACGTGTTGCGCTCGATGAGCGAGCCCGTCGCGCCCGCGGCATTGGCCCAGCCAGAGATGGCCACGTTGCGCACGTCACGAAACGTCGAGTTGCGAATGACGAAGGGTTGCGCGTCGTACGTGAAGCCGATGGCGTTCGTCTCGAGCTCGGTGAAGGTGCAGCGGTCGACGGTCGCTGGACGGCCGAGCGTGAGCGCCGTGCCGACGAAGCGTTGAAACTGCACGTCGGTGAACGAAGTGCCGCTGCTGGTCACGCCGGTTGCGTCGGTGACGATGTCGTAGGTGCTGCTCGGCGTCGCCCACGTCGGAGGCATCACGTAGAGCGTGCCGCTGCCCCAGTACCACTCGCCGGGAGCGTCGAGTTCGTCGAGGTCGTCGTCGATGAAGTAGCCCGAGCCCGGGTCGGAGAACGGGTCTTGAAAGCGCCCGTCGGGACCGAGGTCGAGCGTGTTCACCGCCGAGTGTGAGGTGATGGGCCGGGTCTCCCACCACCAGCTCCAGCGCCGCCATCGAACCTGAGCGCCCGTCCACCGGCCGGCGGCGACCTGGGGCCGCGTCGCGAGGTCGGCGTCGACGATACGGTCGGGGCTGTCGTCGTTGTCGATGCGCAGGAAGCCCGTGTTCGGCCAGCGCGCCAGCGGCACGAAGCGGCCGTCGACGTAGAGCGCGAGCACCTTCGCGGCGCTGGTGCCGGTGCGCACGCGCGCGTCCTGGCTCCAGGTGCCCGTGAAGGTGAGCGGCTTCGACGCGGTGAGGACTGGCGCTGCGCCCGTGCCGTACGCCCCGAGGGTGCGGCCAGCGCCGACGTCGAGCCCCGCCGCGAACCAGGTGCCGTCACGCGCGAGCAAGATGCGGTCTCCGGTCGCCGAGCGGGTGCGAGCGGCTCCGATGGTCGCCAGTGGAGCGGCGGCAGTGCCAGCGTTTCCGTCCATGCCGGTGGGAGACACGTACCAATCGGCGGCCAGGGCGGGCGCAGCGACGAACAGCAGCACGAACGAGCGCATGTGCGGTGAGAAGCGCGAGCCCGCCCGCTCGGCTCACGCTTGTCGTCGATCAACGGCCGGCTCAGCGAACGCAATACTGCGTCGGGCACACGCCCCGGCACGAGGCGGGAAACACGCCGCCATCACAGGCCGCGACGGTGCAGTCGGTGGCCTCGACACCAGCGTCGGTACACTGCACTGCCACGAAGTGCCGCGCCGACGTCAGAACCTCGACACAGTACGAACCCGGCGTGCTGGCACACCTCGTCGGCGGCGTGAGACCAAACCTCTCGGCCGTGTAGCTCGAGCAGGGCGTCGTCGGGCTCCGCGCGCAGGCGTAGGCGGCGAGGCAGCGCTCCGCGGAGTCACAGCCGGCGTCGGGAATGGCGGCAGCGCACTCCTGCGAACACGCTCCCGCTGGGCAGTCACCCCTGCACGAGGCGACCACCTGCACGTCGGCGTCTACGGGCCGAAGGCACGACACGCCCAGCAGGCAGAAGAGAAGCAACGACCAGCGCATCGCCGCATCATCGCACGGCTGCGCGGCAACGCCTCCACGGCGCTCACTCGAGAATCGTGACTTCTCCCCGGAAGCCGTCGACCCGAATGCGCGTGCCGCTGGTGATGCGCCGGGTGCCGTGACCGACGTTCACCACCGCAGGAATGCCGTACTCGCGCGCGATGATGCTGCCGTGCGAGAGCATGCCGCCCAAGTCGACCACCAGCGCGCTCGCGGCGACGAAGTACGGCGCCCAGCCCGGGTCGGTGAACGGCGCGACGAGAATTTCGCCCGGCGCCACGCGCGTCTCTTCATCGGCACGCAGCACCACGCGCGCGATGCCCTCGACCACTCCACCGCTCACCGCGAGTCCACGGAGCACCGTCGCGTCGGGCACTGGAGGCGGCAACGCTGACGCCGGGTCGAGCACGCCCACCACCACCGGAGGCGGCGAGAGCGGCAACCACTGCCGATGCTCCGCGCGGCGCCGAGCCACCGTGCGCGCCCAACGCACCTCTGCTTTCGCCGCCAACGCCTCGCCCAGCTCACGCAATCGAAGGAAGAACACGTCGTCGGCGCGCTCCACCGTGCCGCGCTGCACGAGCCGGGATCCGACTTCCTGCAACGCGAGCCGCGACAGCCCGATGCGCCGAACACTCTCGCTCTTGAGCTGTTCGCGCAGCCGCGTGCCCCGCCGCCCACGCTCAAGCAGCGCACGCAGCACCACCCGCTTCAACGGCCCGAGCCTCGCGAACGACTCCGCCTCGACGTCGACGCGACGGCGCTCGATGGCTGTCGTGCGCTCGGTGAGCTGGGCTCCCGAGCGCCAGGCACGCAGCGTCGCCAGCACCTGGTCTGGAGCCTCCCGCCACCGCGGCTGCGAGATGTCGAGCTCCGCCCGCGCGTGGTGCCCGTGCCGCTCCATCCACTCGTTCCACTGCGCGCGCAGCGGCGGCGTCAGCGCAGGCTCGAGCTCGACCCACGAGCTCAACGGCAACCCACGCAGCGCCTCGCCGAGCCGAAACAACGACAACGCGCTCTCGGCCGAGTCGACCCCGCCGAGCCCCGAGAAGAGTGAGGAGCCGCGCGAGCCGTCGGCATCACCGAGCCACCGCTGACACACCTGCAGCGTCGCGTTGGTGCACGCCATGCCGACCGCGATGGCCGCGAAGACGTCGTGAAACGCGGGCCCCATGCCGCCGTTGAGCCGCTCGAGATGCGCGAGCAACGCCTCGTCGGAGAGCGTCGACACCTGCACCGCCGCGAGTTCCTTCGTGTCGGCGACGATGCGCTGCACGCCCGCGTCAGGCCGCACGCCGAGGTTCAGCAGCATGCGGCCGACGAGCTTGAGCACACCGCTGACGAGCCTGCGGCCCGAGACGCGCACGACAGGGTGCTCCGCGGCCTTCACCTTCGCGAGCCCGTCGAGAATCTCCTGCGCGTGGCCACCGAAGAGCTCGGCCGGGTTCTTCGACGCCATGCCCGGCACGGCCTTCGAGATGGCGAGGAAGGTGTTCATGCAGAAGTAGATGCGCCCGCCGACGAGACCGATGAGGGGCGTCTGGTTCCAGTCGACGCCGAGGTCTTCGGTGAAGCTCGCGAAGAGCATGTGCACCACGCGCTCGACGACATCGAGCGTCATCGGCGTGGCCACATCGGGGAGCAGCTCGCCGGCGTTCGTGTTGCTCCACACGAGGTGCTCGTCGCTCTGCGAGACCGAGGTGGTGATGGGCCGCGCCTGCAACCAGAAGAGCTGCCCGTCGGCCGTGAGCGCCCACTCGAGGTCGAGCGGCTCGCCGAAGTGACGCTCGAGCGCGCGCGCTTCGGTCTCGAGGCGTTCGCGGTCGGCAGCCAAGATGGGCACCGGCGCGCTGCGGCCCGACACGAGCGCCTCGCCCAACCCCTCGACGGCCTCGATGGCCATCTCTCCCCGCGCGCCTTTCGGAGCCTGCGTGAAGACGACTCCCGCGAGCCGTGGCTGCACCATCTGCTGCACGATGACCGCGAGCCGCGCTTCACCTGCGCCGACGTGGGCCCGGTAGGCCCTCACGCGCTCCGAGTGCGCCGAGGCCCAGCACGTCACGACCGCCGCTTCGAGCGCCTCGAGCGTGCACACGTTCAGCACGGTGTCGAACTGGCCGGCGAACGAGCTCACGGCGCCGTCTTCGTCGATGCCCGAGGAGCGCACCGCGACCGGTCGCCCGTCGAGCGCCACCCACGTCTGTCTCAGCGCCTCGCGCACCGGCGCAGAGAGTGTGGTCGCGAAGTGCTCGGCACTGAGTACGAAGGCCCGCGGCACCTGCGCGCCCGCGTTCAGCAGCTTCACCAGCCCGCGCGCCTTGCCACCGAGCGCGACGTCGTCAGGGAGGCCGGCCTTCAGCTCGAGCATCATCGGCGCCTCCGGGGCAGCGCACCCTCGAGGAAGCTCGACACGAGCAGCTCGGCCGACGCGGGCGACGCGAGCGACTGGCCACGCAAGAAGGTGCCGATGACGAGCCCGAACCCGAACAGCGACGAGAGGTAGACGGTGGTGAGCGCTCCCGGGTCGCCCGCGAGCGTGCCCGCCGAGACACAGCGGCTGAAGTACGCCAGCACGCCGGCCGAGACGCCGCGGGCCGGGTCGCGCCCCTTCGCCGAGAGCTCCTCCGCAGCAGCGGGGTCTCCCAGCATCGCGCGCATCACCTCGAGTGAACCCTCGAACTCCACCAGCGCCTGACGGGTGAACTGCACCAACACCTCGCGCACCTGCTTCACGTCGGCTCCGGCGAGCGCCCGACCCGCCTGACGCGCCGGCAACGCATCCATGAACGCGCGCAGCAGCCCGAGCCGGTCTCCGAAGCGCCGATGCAGCGTGACGACCGAGACCTTCGCCTGCGTGGCGACCGCGTCGAGCGTCGTGCCGCGCAACCCACGCGCGCCCATCACGACCTTCACCGCGGCGAACAGCGCCTCGTCGCTCTTGCGAAGGCTCACCGGCTCGCCCACCCGTGCCTGCACGCCCGTCGCGTTCCCGACCTGTCGATAGAGCGTGGCGCGAGAGACGCCGAGCTGCTTCGCGAGGGCCGCCATGGTGACCGGCCGACCCGCACGTTTGAGAGACTTCACGGCTCGATCGAGCTGAGACATTCGCAACATCTTCATATCGAGTGTCTCACCGCGGAACAACCGGCTATTCGAGCTGGCGGCGGGGCGACTAGGCTCACGCCACGTGCTCGACGCCCTGCTCGCCATCGCGCTGCTCCACCCCTTCGAGGACCCGCACGTGCTGCAGCCGCCGGCGGTCGTGGTGACCCGGACGGCGCCTCGGCTGACACGCGAACGAATGAACGCGCTGCTCGCCTTCCCGACCGCGACCGAGCTCACCCGGGCCGAACGACAGATCGCGATGCTTGCGCTGCAGTACCTGAGCGAGGGCGTTCCCTGCTCGTGCAGTGGCGACGACGAGCCTGCGGCCCTCGCTGCAGAGCTCTTCACCATTCTCACGCACCAGCGCTTCATGAGCCCGCGTACGTCGCAGTGGGCACTGTTCGCTGGCTGGGCCACCTGGGCGCACGGCAGCGTGCACGGGAGCGCCGAGGCCACCGCACGGGCCCTCGATGAAGGCGTCGAGGCGGTGGGCCTCGCGATGGCGACAGGTGTGGAGCCGCCCCCGGAGTTCGCATGGGCCGCCCTCGAGGCCATCGCCCAGTGGGAAGCGGTGACGCCGTGATGCGCACCGCGCTGCTGTTGGCCTGTCTCGCTGGAGCGGCCGTGGCCCAACCCCGACGCCAGGCAGACCCCGATGGTGGCGTGCCCACGTCGGTGACTGGCCGTGTGGTGGACGAGACGGGCGCGGGCGTGGCCAACGTCGTGGTGACGCTCACCGACACCACGCGGCTCAGCGGGTACGTCGACGCGCTCGGCTGCGGCACGTACTACCGACAGCACGACGCGGTGACCGACGCCGACGGCCGGTTCTCGGCAGCGCTCTCGTTCCGCCCCAACCGCGCGGTCGTCGAGAAGCGGGGCTGGCTGCGCTTCCCCTCCGAGATCGCCATCGACGCCAGGAGGCCCATCCTCATCACCGCGAGCGTGACGCCGCATCGCACGTGGACCGGCACGGTGGTGGACGCCGAGGGCAAGCCCGTGGCTCAAGCGCGTGTCGGCCCGCTGAATGGCTCCTTCACCCGCACCGACGCAGAGGGCCGCTACACGCTCGAGATCGAAGACCCGCAACCCGCCGAGTTCCGCGTTCGGCGCATCGGCTTCAAGCCGCTGATGGTCCCCACGAAGGAGGCGGACACGGTCGTGCTGAAGGAGCGTCGCGCGCTGCTCACCGTCACCGTGCTCGACCCCGCCACGAAGCAGCCCGTGAGCTCACCCTTCGTGCAGGTCGCCGCGTTCATCGGGGCCGAGCGACAGGGCTTCTGCACCGCGGGCCGCCCCGAAGAGACCTCCGAGCCGACGATGGGCACGTGCGTGCTCGACGCCGACCCTGGGCTGGTGACGCTGCGCATCGACAACGTCGAGGTGCAGACGGTTCGGGTGACCACCGCTCCGCAGGCGCTCACCGTGACGGCGCCAGCGAGGGCGCCCGTGACGGGCAACCCGTATTAGTCGCCGTGCCGCTCTCCGGCGAGGAGCGCACCGAAGGCGATGCTGCCGGCCAGCCCTCCGACCAGTCCCCCGAAGGTGAGCGGGTGCAGCGTCGAGGCCGTGAGGTACTGGCTGCGGGTGACGACGAGCATGCCTGTCGTTTGCTGGAGCGCCGCCTGGTCTGCGGTGGTGCGGCTCCACACGAACCCCACGCAGCTCGCGATGAGCACGAGCCCACTCACGATGAGCCCCGCGACGAGGGCGGGCCGATGAACGGGCAGCCGCTCCGTCGGCAGGGTGAGCAGCGTCGCCCGTGGCAGCGGCGCCGGCTCTGGTGTCAGCACGACGGCAGGCTTCGCCACCGGCACCTCGGGCGTCAACGACTCGAGCGCGGGCAACTCGAGCGTCGCGTTGCCGCCAGCCGCGAGCTCGACGCACAGGGTCTTCGGCGCATGGCCTTCTGCCGTCAGCTCGACGGTCGCCAGGCCCGGGTCGACGGGCACCGTCACCGGCGAAGCAGAAGCCTCGAGCTCGTGCGAACCGACGACGAGGCGCGTGTGCGGGCGCGGAGTCGTCAGCGGCGTGAGCGTGAGCCACGCGACCTTCGGCCGGAGCAGCTCGGCCTGCCGCGCCGCATAGGTGGCCCGCGCTTCATCGCCAGCCGAGCGGGCCAGCGCCTGGGCCTGCGTGAACGCGTCGAACGCGCCGCTGGGTTTCTGCTGGTTCTGCAGACAGACGCCGAGGTTGAGCAACGTACCGATGGTCGGCTTGAGCCGACGGCTCGCTTCGAGCCTCGGGCAGGCCACGTCCCACGCGTTCACCTTCATCGCCGCGCGCGCCTCGGCGAAGAGCCTCGCAGCCTCGGCGTCGGGGTCGGCCGACAGAATTGTCATGAGCGCGACGGCAATCATTGGCCACTCCAGAGACAGACCTGCGGCGGAAGAGACGAGGCGGTGGTGATGGCGATGACGTCGGGCTTCAGGTTGCGCCCGAAGTCAGCCGTTCTGAGCCGACCGACCCCGGTGCGCGCGACGGTACCGGTCGCGAGACGCAGCGGGCCGGAGGTGCCCGCGAGGCTCCACTGAAGCTGGAGCACGCCCGTGCTCGAGTCGACCGTCATCACGTCTCGGCGCGAGTCGCCGTTGAGGTCTGCGAAGCCGATGGCCTGCGGTGCGGATGTGAAGGGCAACGTCAGCGGCGCAGCCGTGGGTTGACGCGACGGAGTGCCCGGCGCCAACGCCCAGCTCGAGCTCGCGAAGAGCACCAGGTCGTCGATGCCGTCACCGTTCCAGTCGGTCGCCTCGAGCCGGGCGCGCGGGTACGGCAGCACGCGAAAGTCGGTGCCTGCGTCGGGCAACACGAAGGTGCCTGCGCCCTGATTGAAGATGAGTCGCGTCTCGTTCGCGTTCGAGGCAGCGACGTCGAGCAGCCCGTCGTGGTCGAAGTCTCCGAGGGCGAGGTCGGTGAGGCTCGCCGTCGAAGAGCCGGTCTTGAAGCTCGAGACCGACGAGAAGCCACCGTCAGCTGCGCTCAGCAGAATCGACACGCGCCCCTGGTTGTTGGGGTTGGCGATGGCGAGGTCTGGCCGGCAGTCGTTGTTGAAGTCTCCGACGTGCGCGCGGTCGCTGGAGATGCTGTTGGGCGTGAGCGACCGGCGCGTGGGGCCCGAGAAGCCCGCGGCTCCGCGGTTGAGCCAGGTCTGCACCTCGTCGCCGTTCACCAGCACGATGTCGGACAGACCGTTGGAGTCGAGGTCGATGGCGACCACGTCGTCGTAGTACGGCCCGAGGAAGAAGCCGGCGTCGTCCTGCTCGAACACCAGAACGCCGGCGTCGACGAAGCCACCGTCGAGGCTGCGCCAGAGCTGCACGCCTCCCACGGTCGGGGTCGAGACGTCGGTCACCACGTCCGGCACTCCGTCTCCAGAGAAGTCGCCCACGTCGAGGTTGCGGGCGCCCAGGCCCAGCGGGTGGCACGAGACCGTGAAGTTCGTCACTGGCGCGGAGGCCGTCGCGCGCCCACCACAGACTCCGCCGACCGTGATGCTGAGCTGAAAGGCCCCGGCCTGCATCGCCGTGAGGCTGTCGACGACGATGCGAACGGTCTGGCCAGCGACCAGGTTCACCGTGAGGGCTGAGGCGAGCCCATCTCCGGAGTCGTCGTCGCACGCGAGCTCGCTGCAGGTCGGCGACGTGAGGGTGAGGATGGTGTCGAAGGCGCTGCCGTCAGTGTCGAAGATGAACGTCCCGGTGAAAGGCGCGGTCCACGAGAAGACTCGCTCGGCGCCACTCGGCGCGAAGGATGGAGTGCACGAGGGCCGAACCGCGCCCACGCCCGCGGTCAGCATCGAAGAGACGATGAGGCCGGTGCCGCTCCGGAGTTCGCCTGTGCTGCAAGTCGCGGAGCCGCCGCCGGTCGCGATGCCACCGCCTGTCGCGATGCCGCCGCCTGTCGCGATGCCGCCGCCCGTGGCGATGCCGCCTCCCGTCGCGATGCCGCCGCCCGTCGCGATGCCACCACCTGTCGCGATGCCGCCACCTGTCGCGATGCCGCCGCCGATCGCGAAGCCGCCGCCCGTCGCGATGCCGCCTCCTGACGAAGAGCCCCCTCCTGTCGCAAAACCACCGCCCGTCGCGATGCCGCCTCCCGTCGCGATGCCGCCGCCCGTCGCGATGCCGCCTCCAGTCGCGATGCCGCCTCCTGTCGCGATGCCGCCGCCCGTCGAGATGCCGCCTCCCGTCGCGGTGCCGCCGCCTGTCGCGATTCCGCCTCCTGCAACGCCGCCTCCCGTCGCAACGCCACCTCCCGTCGCAACGCCACCACCCGTCGCGATGCCACCACCCGTCGCGATGCCGCCACCCGTCGCGATGCTGCCGCCCGTCGCAACGCCGCCGCCCGTCGCAACGCCGCCGCCTGTCGCAACGCCGCCGCCCGTCACAACGCCTCCGCCACCGCCTGTCGCGATTCCGCCACCCGTTCCGGTGCCGCCGCCGAACGAAGAGCCTCCACCCGCAGCGCCACCCCCCGACTGCTCAACTCCGCCCGCCACACACCTGCCCAACTCGCAATGCTGATCGCCCGCGCACGATTCCCGCTTCGACTCGAACGCGCACACCCCATCGCGGCACGTGCCGAGACCGAACAACTGAACCGTCTCGAGGTTCACGCACCGCGACGCAGGTGGCGCCGCACAGTCCTGTACGCTCCGACACGCCACGGGAGCTGCGCAGTCGGCACCTTCACACGCGAACTGGAGCGAGTTCGCATCGGGCAGGCACGCCGCCAGGAAACAGAACGAGAGCTTGAAGAGACGCATCGCAAACGGGACGGGCCGAGCCGCTCCACGTCGCGCACGAAATGAACTCGGTCGCGAGATCAGCCTCTTGCACGCCCGGCGTCAGGGGAGCGTGCTCAACGTTCCATCGAACTTCACGGCCCGAAACGGCTGGCCACTGTCGGTCGAGACGATGAGCCATTTCACGTCACGCGCCATCAACTCGCTCTTCTGCGCAGCGGTGGTCGCCGGGTCTCTGAACGGGTCGAACAAGAAGTCTTCGGTGAAGTTGTGGTGCTGCGGCCGGTACGTCTGCGCGAAGTCGGCCGTGAGCCGCAGCGGCTGCGTAGTGAGCCCGGTGATGTCGGTGCCCACCCATTTCACGTTCGGCGCGGTGTAGCCGGCGCTGGGGCCGCTGGGGTTGGGCGGCCAGTAGAACTTCGTCGTCACGCTGATGCCGCCCTTGTCGAACGTGCGCGTCTGCAGCGAGTGCCGGCTGGTGATGACCTCGTCCTCCGGGCACGTCTGCAGCACGACGTCGTCCTGGAGTGTGGTGGTGGGCGCTCCGGGGAACTGGGGAATCGCGAGCTGCGGCTGCGCCCAGGTGACGTGCACCCAGAAGAGCAGCTCCTGCGCGGTGATGATGGGTGGCTGGGTGGCGTTCACCAGACGTGGCACCTCGACCGAGAGCTGCACCGTACGCGCACGGGCGCCGTTGCCGAACGAGAAGGCGTCGAGCAGCGTGTTCATGTCCTGCGAGTGCGCGAAGCCGGGCCAGCCCGAAGGCGCGCCACTGATGGTCTGCACACTGTCTCCGTCGACGAGTTCGAGCGTGGGTGACCCCAAGAGCGACTGCAGGCGCTCGGCGTCGGTGAGCAGCACGTCACGCAGCTGCGCGTCGAGCCGGAGCCGCGTGCGGTGAATCGACAGCAGGTTCGAGTTCTCTCCCTGAAAAGTGCACAGCCGGCGCGGGCGATTGAGCACGAAGGGCACCACGGTGTTCGCGGTCGACGGCACGGGCAGCGGGCGCACCTGCTTCACCCACAACTTTCCGGGCAGCGGCACCTGCTTCTTGAACTCGAAGTCGAGCGCGAAGGGAGCCGTCACCGTCGGCGCATGGGCCGCCGCCACGCGGTCGAGGAGCACGCCCAGCTTCTTGTAGTCGTTGTCGGCGCCCTGCTCGTCCATCACCCAGCGGCCGAGCGGAATGCGGCTCGACGGGCGCTCGAGGAAGAAGGTCCACGAGTTGGCGGCGTAGCTCCAGCCGCGCAGCACCTCGGGCGTCGACTCACCAGTGGGGTTGGTGACGGAGTCGGCGCCGAGCTGCGTGACGACGTCGAGCGTCTTCGAGGTGGGGCCGCTCCAGACGTACGTCGCAACGCCGTTGGCGAGCTCTTCGTCGTCGGGCACCGAAGCGTGCACGAGCACCGCCATGCCGACCTGCGACTCGTTCACGCGGTGGCGCAGACGCTCGAGGTACGCGTTGTCGTTGTAGAAGCTGGCGAACACCCGGCGCAGCGCCAGGAAGACGCCACGCTCGTCCTTCTTTCCCGGCGTGCAGCGGCTGGGGCCCACCGTGTCCTGGTCGTCGTCGTCGGCGAGACAGCCGGTGAAGCTGTCGTAGAGCCCGGCGCCGGTGAACTGCGCGGTGTCTTCCACGTTCGTCGAGGAGCGAAACCGGATGCCCTTCGTCGGGTCGAAGCCGGTGAGCGCCGCACGAATGCCGGCCTGCGCAGCGCTCGAGAACGTCGCCTCGGCCTCGATGAAGGCGCGCACCTGCGCGAGCGTGGCCCGGGTGACGGCGAGGTTCTGCGGAGGCCATGTCGAGATGGGCGCCAGACGCTGGTCGAGCTCTGCGCGCAGCGTGCGACCCGTCGAGACCTGCTGGGCCATGGCGTCGTCCCACGCGTCGAACGAGAGCGCGACGGCCGGGTACGAGTCGTTGGGAAGGGCGCGGCGGAGCAGGCCGTAGTTGGCCGCCTTGCCACCGAAGAACCGCGCGTCGGCCACCTGCAACGCATCGGTGCTGGCCGAGTACGCACCGCGCGTTTGTTTCGCCGGCAGGTTGAGCGCAGGCGGCTGTTTGGTGTTCAGCAATTGCGTGCGCACCGTCGGCGCGAGGCCGGTCGCGTCGAACACGTCGAACGTGCAGGAGCCGGTGGCGGTCGACACGCGCACCATCACCTGCTTGCCGTCGAGGGCGGCGAGCTTCGTCACGTCGGCCTCGTGCGGCGTGAAGACGAAGGGAATGTCGAGCGTGGTGGCGAGAATGGCGACGTGCGAGTTCGGCGTCGCGGCGGTGAGCGAGACGATGCCTGCGACGGGCGGCACCTCGGCGGGAATGCGCTCGGTGACGAGAACGTCGTTCACCGTGAGCCGGCCGTCGGCGTACGCGGCGTCGAGGTCGCCAGGCGCGACGTGCACGAGCTTTCCGAGCGCCCAGCCCATCGCGTAGCAGACGCTGCCGCGCGTCCACCGGTCGGGCGTCGAGAGCGGAATGCCGTTCGTCGCGAGCCACGCGCGGTCGCGTTCGGCGCTCGCCTGCTGCTCGAAGGTGGGCATGTAGAAGGCCTGCAGCCCCGGCTGCGCATCGAGGGAGCTCTTCACGAGGTCGAAGACGCGCTTCACCATCTCCTTCGGGTACGGGTCGGCGCGCACGAGCTGAATGCCGACCTCGTTGAAGTTCGCGTTCGTCAGCACTGCGCCGGTGATGGCCTGCTGCCCTGCTGCGTGCAGCGAGACCGCGTCGAACTGCGGCACCGTCATGCCGACGAACGGGTCGAGGCGCGCGACGGCGAACGGCGCGTGGAGCGGGTACGTGCGGCCGTCCTGGAAGTAGACCTTCGTCGGGTCGCGCATCAGCACGGTGAACTTCACCCAGAGCACCTCGGCCGAATCCTGCGCGAACGGGTCGAAGGGAATGGTGATGCGGTTCTTCCACGAGGCGTGCGGCGTGATGGTGATGGGCGAGATGGGTACGGGCCACTCGAAGCCAGCGTCGCCTGCGCCAGAACCAGCATCGGGAACGATGACGCCCGCATCAGGGTCGAGGCCGGCATCGGTGACGGGTTGTGGTGCGGGACAGGCGGCGAACACGAGCAGCGCGAGGACTCCGAAGCGGGCGCGAAACATGCGCGCGCAGCGTGCAAGACACACACCTCGTCGGAGCTCCCGGCTCACGCACGGTTGCCGAGGTGCGCAGGTGGAAAACTGAGGTTCGTGCTCCTCAGACCGTGGAACCGCGAGGAGGTCGGGATACCGATGAGACGACATTCCTTCAGACGCGTCTGAAAGAGGCGCACGCGCCATGAAGGAGAACCGCTTGCCCAGAATCCCGAAGAACAGGCCGACTCCACTCGCGTCTCCGGCAGTTCAGCCGTCGCCGAGTGCGACCGAGCCACGACGCGGCCACCGAGGGAAGCGCGTGGGAGACCACTTCGAAGAATCGGCCATCGTGGCGGCGAAGGAGCGCGCGCGGCCTGTCGAGCCGAGCCGTCTGTGGAAGTCACTCGGCGAGCTGGGCCTGAGCCAGTCCAGTGACGCGGCGGGCATGAAGGCGTTCCTCGCGCAGCGTTCGCTGGCGATGCCCGAGCCCACGGCCGCGCCAGATGTTCGTGGGGCCGACCTGGCGAGCGCATTGTTTTCGGCGATTCGCCCAACCCGCAGAGCGCTCGACATCGTGTTCATCGGCGCAGGCCACGTGGGCGAGGTGATGCAGCAAGCGTCAGACGCGGGCTTCGCGCCACTGCGAACCGGCGTTGGGTCGACGGAATGGCTGCGGGCGTGGGAGCCGCAGGCCGTCGAGGGTTCGTACACGCTCGGTGACCTGGTCGACTTCGCGGCGGTGGTGGCGAACGACGCTCGGCGCCCCGCCGTGTCTCGAGTCGGCCCACCGCTCATCGTCGTCGCTGATCAGCATGGCGCGGAATACCCGTTGCGGTTGCCGTCGCCTCAGGAGCTCCAACAGGCCGGGGTCAAAGAGGTGACCCTCTTTCTCGAGAACCGCCGGCCAGGTGAGCTCGAGCCAGGCGTGCTGTCGAACGGCTGGCCCATGGAGCAGCGCCTGGAAGCGCAACTTCAGGCCTATCGCGCCGCCGGTATCGAGGTTCATCGACGGGGTCTCGAGACCCCGACACAGCGCTCGGAGTCGGAGCTTCGGCAGCTCGACCGGCCGGCGCCCCCTCAGTTTGCAGACGCTCCGACCTTCATCGCCCTGGTCGACGAGCTCTGGCTCGATCGAGCCTTCTTCTCGGCCGTGACGCCCGAGCAGGCCATCGCGTGGCTCCAGAACCACCGTGTGAACTGGGCGGCTCGAGGTCCCTTCTGGAGCGCGCAGCTCGCTCGCGTCGACCAGGCCATCGCCGAGCTCGCCGCGGCGAAATGAGCCCGAATATCCACCCCCCAGCTGGAAAGCGCCGTGACAGTTTCTCAGTGAGTGAGTGAAGGTGCGCCTCCGACAATGAGCGCATGAGCGCCGTCACCTTCCGAACCGCCACCATCAACGTGAAGTCGAACCCCGAGATGCGCCAGACGAGCGTGGTGCACGACGTTCGCAAAGCGTCGCATCAAGCGAGCATCATCGGCTGGCAGGAGATCGAACCCGAGCGCTACCGTCAGGCGATTCGCGACCTGCCTCCGAACTGGAGCCACTTCATGCCGAAGGGCAGCGCGAACCCCATCTCGTGGCGCAACGACATCTGGAAGAAGACGGGCGGAGACTCCATCACCACGCACAAGGGCCTCGCGGGCGTGACGCCGCACCGGAACATCACCTGGGTGAAGCTGAAGCACCGCGAGACGGGGAAAGAGATCGTGCGAATCAACACGCACCTGATCAGCGGCGCGTGGAGCGAGCACAAGCCCACCACCGAGTGGCGCCGCAAGCAGTGGCGTGAGCACATGTCGCAGCTCAACGACCTCGTGCGGCACTTCGAGAAGCAGGGCGCCGAGGTCATCGTCGGCGGCGACTTCAACCGCGACAGCTTCAAGGTGCTGGGCGACCACGTTCGCTACGACAACAAGCTCAACGTCGGCACGCACGGCCACAGCACGCTCGACTACCTCATGCACACGAAGGGGCCCGAGCTGGTGAACCTCGGCACGCGCGTGCAGGGCGGCTACGCGACCGACCACGACGCGGTGGTTGGCCGTTACCGTCTGCGCTGAGCCGACCTCGGCAGAATGCCTATATCCACCGGGGCGGCGCGGGTGGGTACGGTCTCGGCCCATGCCCAGTCCGTCTCGCATCGCCCTCTGCGCGCTCGCGCTCGCGCTCATCACCGCCTGCTCCCCGGAGTCTCAGCGCTGCACACCGGGAAAGTCCGAGCTCTGCGCGTGCCCGGGTGGGCGCCAGGGCGCTCAGGTCTGTGAACCGTCGGGCCTCACCTTCACCACCTGCGACTGCGGTTCTGGCGCTTCGGGCGGCGGCAGCGCTGGCGGCTCGTCGGGTGGAGGCACGGCGGCGTGCACCCTCGCTTGCGGCACCAACGGCCGCTGCGTCGACACCGGCTCCACCCAGACCTGCGCGTGCAACACCGGCTACTCAGGCGTGCTCTGCACGCAATGCGCGGCCGGTTTTCAGGACAATGATGGCAACGGCACCTGTCTGCCGACGTGCGCGACGCTCGGCCTCACCTGTTCTGCACATGGCAGCTGTACCGAACAGAGCGGCACCGCGACCTGCACCTGCGCGCCTGCCTACAGCGGGCTCAACTGCGCCACCTGCGCCGCGGGGTTCCAGGACGCCGATGGTGACGGCGTCTGCCGCCCCTCGTGTACCAGCGCGACGTGCTCGGGCCACGGCACCTGCGCCGACTCCACGGGCCAGACCGTGTGCACCTGCGCTCCCGGCTACACGGGCGCGACCTGCACCACCTGCAGCTCTGGTTTTCAGGACAACGACGGCAACGGCACCTGCTCGGCGTCGTGCACGGCGAGCACCTGCGCTGGCCACGGAACGTGCGCCGACACCTCCGGCACCGCCACCTGCACCTGCGCGACCGGCCACACTGGCGCCACGTGCTCGACGTGCGCCACCGGCTTTCAGGACAACGACGGCGACGGCAGCTGCCTTGCGGCGTGCACCACCTCGAGCTGCAACGGGCACGGCACCTGCGCAGACGCGACGGGGTCGGCGACGTGCACCTGCGCCACCGGCTACACGGGCCTCGGCTGCTCGACCTGCGCGACCGGGTTTCAGGACAACGACGGCAACGGGTCGTGCCTGGCGAGCTGCGCGACGACGACGTGCGAGAGCAACTCGTTCTGCCGAGACAGCGCGGGGGCCGCGACCTGCGTCTGTCACAGCGGCTACTCGGCGGCGGCAGACGGCGGCGCCGGCTGCACCTGGTCGGGCGGGCTTCGTGACCCCTCGCTCATCGACGCACCCGCGGGGCAGTGGCAGGTCGACGGTGGCTGGCAGTGGAACCCCAACGACGGCGGCGTGCTCACCGTCACCATGTGCGCCCACCAGGGCTCCTTCATTCAGCGAAACGTGGTGATGCCTCCCGCGTCGACGGAGCCACTCGCGCTGGTGATGACGCATCAGGGCTCGAGCGGCACCCAGGGCTTCGCCGTGCGCGTCGGTCAGTCGGTGGTGATGACCGAAGCGCTCCAGAGCTTCGCGCAGACACGCGCGTACTGCCTCGGCGAGGGCGCGATGACGAACGGCCCCACCTCGGTCGAGGTCCGCACCGCCACCATCGACTCCAGCGGCTGCTTCTTCCAGCCGGCCACGCTCGAGCAGCTCGAGCTCGTTCCCGCGGGTGGGCTCTGCCCTGCCATCGGCGCGGTGACGAACGGCGACTTCGAAGGTGGTGGTGGCTGGCTGCTGTCGGGCGGCGCCTCCATCGTGCCCGGCGCCATCGACTCGAGCCGCGGCCTGCGAATGAGCATGGCCACCGAGTGCGACACGGCGAGCGCAGCGACGATGTTCTCGGCCCCGCTGGCCTCTTCGCGCTCGAACGCGGCGCTGCGCTTCAAGGTTCGTGGCACCAGCGGCTCGGTGCTCGAGGTCTCCAGCGGCCTCTCGCTCAGTTCGGCGGCCCGCCTCGCGCGCATCACCACGCCGGGCGCCCTCGTCACCCAGACCGTCTGCCTGCCGTCGGCGCTCGCCGGCAGCGTGCCGTTCGTCTGGTTCACGCTTCGGCACGTAGGCCAGACGAGCTGCGCGACGCCCGAGGTGCGCACCGTCGAGCTCGACGACGTTCAGCTCGTCTCGGACCCGTCGTGTCCCGGTGGCGACGTGGTCAACGGCGGCTTCGAGATGCCTGATGGGCTGCCGTGGGTCGTCAGCACCAACACTCCGCTCGTGTCGAACGCAGGCGTGCTCGTCAGCCCCGCGCAGGCCCGGGGCGGCTGGGCGTTCTGGCGCGCGACGACGGGAGCGTGCAGCAGCTCGACGACGGAGCAGCTGGTGAAGGTGCCGGCGGTCTCGGCTTCGGGAGCAGGCCCGGCGGTGCGGTTCTTCTACCGGCGCTCGGGCGGTGGTGGCACGGTGAACCTCGCGCTCCAGAACGGCTCCTTCGTCTGGTCCGGCACCGTGCTCCTGTCACCCGCGCTGAACTGGACGCGCCAGGTCGTGTGCCTGCCATCGTCACGCGCTGGGCTCCCCGTCTCGCTGACGTTCTTGCAGAGCGGCGGCCCGGGAACGTGCGGCTCGGCCACCGTCACCGAGCGGCTCGACCTCGACGACGTCGAAGTCACCACCGATTCTTCCTGTCCTCCCTGACGCTCTTCGCTACGAGTCGGGCATGCCCGAACTCTGGGAAGCGCAGTTCGCGTCGAAGCGGCTGATGTGGGGCGAGGCGCCGACGCGCTCCGCCCTGCTGGCGCGTGACTTCTTCGTGGCCCGAGGTGCGCGCGACGTGCTCATTCCGGGCGTTGGGTACGGGCGCAACGCGAAGCCGTTTCTCGAGCGGGGGCTGCAGGTCACCGGCATCGAGATCTCCGAGTCGGCCATCGCGCAGGCGCGCTCCGAGCTCGGGCTGACGTTTCCGATTCACCATGGGGCCGTTGGCGCGATGCCGTTCGACGACGCGCAGTACGACGCCGTCTTCGCCTACGGGCTCGCGTACCTGCTCGACGCCGCGGGGCGCGCGAAGTTCTACGCCGACTGCTTTCACCTGCTGCGGCCCGGCGGTGCGATGTGGTTCACGCTCATCTCGAAGACCGCGCCCATGTACGGCCAGGGCCCGAAGCTCGGTGAGGACTGGTACGAGCGCGCGCCCGGCCTGCCGATGTTCTTCTATGGCCGCGAGTCGGTGCAGCGTGAGCTCGGCGCGTACGGAATCACCGAGGTCTCCGAGATCGACGAGCCCGTCCACGGCGGCTCGTACCCGTTCCTGAACGTCGTCTGCGTGAAGACGAAGCCGGAGCGAGACTGAGGAGCGGCGGCTCCTTGAGTTCTGTTCAACCGTGCCGCGGCGAGTGTGGCTCGCGACGGCGAAGTCGAACTGGCAATGCGTGAAGACGAAGCCGGAGCGAGCCTGAGGAGCGGCGGCTCCTGAGTTCTGCTGAACCGTGCCGCGTCGTCACCAACTCTGCGGCACGAGCTTCTCCTGCTTCATGAACGCGACGAGCGACTCGATGCTCTGCGGGCCGATGTACAGGCCCATCACCGTGCCGCGACGGTCGACCGTGTCGAGGTCGCCCTGCTTCTTCTCGGCGTACTTCCACTCGTCGTTCACCGGCATGTCCTTCACGCGCTTCACGAGGGCCTCGAGCTGGCCCTTGTCGAGCGAGTCGAGCTGCTTCAGCAACGCGGCGGGCGTCTGGTGCAGCGCCGCGGCGAGCTGTGGAATCACCGAGCCCACTGGCCGCAGGTCTTTCTGCAACACGTCGGACAACGCGTCGGCGGTGCCAGGCTTGAGACCGGCGTAGTCACGCAGGAACCGCTCGGTCTCCTTCTCGGCGGCGACCTCGGCCTCCTTCGCGGGGTTCTTGCCGAAGACGTACTTCGCGACCGTCGAGCCAATCATCAGCGCCGCGCCGAACGCCTGGCCGCCGGGCACCGCCATCATCATCGCGCCGAGCCCCGCGTAGATGCTCATCGCGCCGTCGAACGACTTGCCCGAGTACATCTCCTGGAAGCCCTTCGCGAGGTCGAGCGCACCGAGCACCGGGCCGGCGGCACCCGCGAGCTTCTCGAACACCGCCGCGTCCTTCGACATGAACGAGACCAGCTCGCTGCCGAACTTCCCCGTCTCGATGATCTGCTTCATCTGGTCGACGGTGCCCTTGTCGCCGAAGTTGGCCCAGCCCTCGATGAGCCCGGGCGCGGTGAGCAGCAGCCCGAGCGCCTTCGTCGTCTTGAACTCCTCACGCTTCAGCGTACCGACCGCCGCCTTCTCGGCCGCGAGCCGCTGCGTGGGCGACAGGTTCGAGTTGGCGATCTCGTTCATGCTGCCGACGAACGCGTCGACCTTCTCGTGGGGAATGCCGAGCAGCGCGGCGTTCTTCCTGACCAGGTTCGGCAGCGCCTCGGCGCCCTTCGTGAACGAGGTGTAGGTGATCATTCCCTTCGCGATGGCGTTGACGAGCTTGTCGGGCTTCTCGATCAACTTCTTCGCCTTCTCGGCGCTCTCGGCGAACTCGGTGAGGAAGTTCGGCTCGCCCTTCTTCTGCAGCTCGAAGGCCCGGTAGAGCTCGGCCTTGCCGGCCTTCGTCTCGAAGAGCGCCTCGCCGTGGCCCATCACGAGGCCCAGCTCTCCCGTCGCCTGCACGCCCGCCATGCCCGGAGCGGCCTTCGCCAGCCCATCGAGCGTGCCTGCCGTCGCGGCCTCGAGCACGCCGAGGTACGGCTTCGCGGCCGCTTCGTAGGCGGCGTACTCGGCCGCGTGCTTCGCCTTGAAGTCGTCGTAGTACTTCTGCAGCGCGGGCTGCGGCACGGCCTGACCGAAGCCGAGCGTGATGCGCGCGACCTCGGCGTTGAGCGCGTCGACCTTCTTCTTCGCGCCCTCGAACTTCTTCCGAAGGCTGGCCATCGAGGTGGCGGCCTCTTCCGTCAACGCGGCGGCAGCCTGCGTCTTGCCGGCCTTCACGAGCGCGGCGGAGAAGCCGGCGAGCTCCTTCGCGCCCTCGCCACGCGAGAACTTCGCGGTGAAGGCGTTGAGCAGGAAGCTGTCTTCGCCGGTGGTGCCCTTCGCCATCAGCGAGAGCAGCTGCTCCCGCGCGGCGCCGGTGGTGTGTTCGACGGCGTTGCCCAGCTCACGGGCTGCGCTCGGGTCGGTGTTCGCGTCGTTGATCATTCGCGACAGCTCGGGGCCGGCCTTCGACAACAACAGCAGCTGCTGCTTCTCGTCGGCGCCATCGAGCTGATCAGCGAACACGGTCGCGCCGTTGGCGCTGCCAGCGCGCAGGGCCGAGCGAATCGAGGCGAGGTCGAAGTCGGCGGCCTGGTCGGGCGTAAAGGGAGCGGGGGCTCCGAGCAGCGCGATCTGCTTCTCGCGCGAGAGGCTGGCCGCGTCTTGCAGCGAGGCCTGGCGCTCGCCATCGGCCGACTTCCAGCGGTTCGCCTCGAAGGTGCTCTGCTGACGGCCGGTGAGCCGCGAGCGCAGCACGTCGACGCCTGCCTCGAGGGTCGAGAGCGCGGCGGTCTCCTTCGCCAGCTTCGCCTTCGCGGCGTCGCGCTGCGCGAGGAGCCTGGGTGACGGGTGCTTCGACGACTTCACCTTCGCCTCGAGCGTGGCGAGCGCGTCGGCGGCGCCCTGCCGGTCCTTCGCCTTCGCGTCTCGTTCGGCGACGGCACGCTCGAGCCCGCTGGCGAGGTTCGCCGCCTTCTGCTTCAGCTTCGGGCCCTGCAGCGTGCTCACCGACGTGTCGAGCGCCGCCGTGAGCTTGAACACCTTGTCGTTCGCCTTCTCGAGCTGGTCACGGAGCGCCGACAGCTTCTTCTCGAGCGCAGGCTTCTGCGCGGCAGGCGCGGCGTTGCGAGCGGCCACGGCGGTCTGCACGCGCTGCTTCAGGTTGTCGGCCGTCGCAGTCGCGGCCTCGAGCTGGCGTTCGAGCGACCCGAGCGACGCGGTCGAGGGCGGAGCGATGGGCTTCGGAGCAATCTTCGGAGGGCTCATGCCCGTGTTCTCGAAAGGCCCCGCGAGAACCGGACATCGCCTCTGCAACCTCGCGCACTCACTCGGGTCTGCGCGAGAGGCGTGCGACTGGGATTCTCGGATTTAGAGGCTGCGCTCGAGGCGGGCGTAGCTCTGCTCCATGCCCTCGGTCATCCCCGTCGCGAGCACTGCGTCGCGCACCTCTTTGCTCGGGTACGTGATGGTGATGGTGAGCAGCGTGCCGCCCGGCACGGTCGTCAACGTCAGCTCGTTGCGGGTGCCTGGGCCCGCCATGCCGATCATCTGCTCGGTGGTGACGGCTCGATGCGGCGGGGCCGACTCGAGGAGCTCGCCTTCGAACCCGAAGCGCTCTCCGCCACCGGCCTTCTCCCACTCGTAGCGGTAGCGCTCGCCGACCTTCGCCGCGACGTCGCAGACCGGCATGGTCCAGCCATCGGGGCCGAGGAGCCACCGGGTCAGCAGCGCGCGTTCGTGATGCGCACGCCACACCTGCTGAACGGACCCGCGAATGACGCGGCTGATGCGCACGTGGGTGTCGTCGAGGAGCTGCGCGTGCGTCGCGCGAGTGGCGGCGAACGTGGTGAGGTCGGCCAGCACGTCGTCGATCTGCCCCATCGCCGACTTCATGCCCTCCATCATTCCCATCTTCACCATGGTCTCCATGGCCTCGAGGTTCGGGAACTGGGTGACGCTGACGAAGCGGGAGCCCTTCGCGGTCGCCTCGAAGGTGAAGCGCATGCGCATGCTGGGCAGTTTGGTGTCCTTCGAGCCGTCGGGCTTTGCGAACCCGTCTTCGACCTCGATGAGCCGCTGGTGCTCGACGGCCAGAAAGCGCCACCACCCATGCGAGGCTTCTCCGTTCGGCCCCTTCATCACGTAGTGCGACTCGCCGCCGACGGCCATGTCGTGACGGAGGAACGTCGCGGGCCACTCCCTGGGGCCCCAGAACTTCTCGAGCTGGCGCGGGTCGGAATACGCCTCCCAGAGCCGCGTGACGGGAACCGGGTAGTCGGCGGTGACGGTGAGGGTCAGCGTTTGGGCGTCGGAGGTGATGTTGGTGATGGGCACGGGGGTTCTCCTTCTGAGAGCACTTCGTCGAGTCGGGAAATTCGGGAGCGCCAGAGGTCTTCGAGCTGGCTCAGGGCCTCGCGCGTGCGAGCGAGGCGGTCGGGTTCTCCGCGCACGATGCGCTCGCGGCCGTTGGCGACTTTGCTGACCAGCCCTGCCTGCTCCAACACCGCGACGTGCTTCTGCACCGCCGCGAAGGACATGTCGTAGCGCGCGGCCAGGGCCGACACGGTGGCCGTCTCGCCCGAGAGCAGCCGCGCCACGATGTCGCGGCGGGTCGCGTCGGCGAGCGCACGGAAGAGCTGGTCGAGCTCGGACGGCGCCAACGTGGAGGGCCATACAACCATTTGGTTGTATATAGGACCGAGGGACTGTGGAGAGCAAGCGACGTGGCGATTCTCGAGTTGAATCGAGACCTTGCAGGTTCGCTCGACCGGGACCTCGAAGTTCGAACCCTGCGCGATGCTAGACGGTGGTTCATGGACGCGTTGACCGCCCGGGTCGGAGCGCTGCGCCGCCGCCACAAGGAGCTCGAGCCCGAGGTCAAACGGCTCGAAGCGAACGCGGCGAACCTCGAGCGCCTGCTCGAGACGAGAGAAGACAGCGCGCTCACGCAACGGCTCGAGGTCGTGCAGGCCGAGCTCGAGAAGCTGCAGACCGAGTTCGAGCGGGTGACCGACGAGCTCGAAGGCGCCGAAGCCGAGGTGCTCGAGCAGGCCGAGTCCATCGACGAGCTGGAGCGACTGGTCGACTCGTTCTCGGTCGTCGCGCAGAAGGCGCCCGAGCTGTCGACGATGCTGAACGCGATGCGGTCGATGGTGGGCGCGCTCGCGACGGCGAAGCGGCTTCAGCGCGCGCAGCCCGGCCTCGCGGAGCCGGCAGACATCGTCGCGTCACTCACGCGGGCGTTGATGCTGTTGGCCGAGACGATGTCGAAGGCGAGCTCCCATTCGAAACTGGGAGACCCGTGAGATGAAGCCGAAAGCGAAGACGCGAGCGGAGCGCGACTGCTGGTTCCTGCATCACTGCCGCGCGGTGCGA